>NZ_JBMDIW010000014.1:0-151547 GCF_057808875.1 Caulobacter sp. FG7 | reverse complement strand
CGCGCCTTACTCGCCGCTTGATCATCCAGACAGTCGCTCTCTCAAAGAGAGAGGGATCGATCCTACGGCGCGACCAGAACGATCTCGCCGCCTTGGCCGGTCTTCACCTTGGCCGCGCCATAGGCGCTGAGCGCGTCGACGAAGCCGGAGACGTCGCCGGTCTTGAAGCGGCCGCTCATCGGGGTGGCGGCCACGCGCGGCGAGTCGATGCGGATCTTGCGCACCGAATAGCGGTTCAGCTCGTCGACGATCTGCGCCAGAGGCTGATTGTCGAAGGTGACGCTGCCGTCGCGCCAGCTGGTCAGGGCGGCCACGTCGGCGGCGGCCACGGCCCAGGTCGAGCCCGCCTGCTGCTCCAGGCGCGAGCCGGGCAGAAGGTCGACGCTATTGTGGGCGACCGGATCGGCGACGCGGATCTTGCCTTCCAGCAGGCTGACCGACCACTTGCCCGGGTCGATACGCACATTGAAGGCCGTACCCAGGGCGGTGACCGTGCGGCCGTCGGCGGTGACCACGAAGGGGCGCTGCGGGTTCTTGGCGACCTGGAAGAAGGCCTCGCCGCGATCCAGCGTCAGGGCGCGGCGGGCGCCCCATTCGGTGACGCGCAGAACCGAGTCGGTCGACAGGGTGGCGATCGAGCCGTCGGCCAGGGTGACGATCTTCTGCTCGCCGACGCCGGTGCGATAGACGACCTGAGCCGTCTGCGCGGGGGCGACGGCAGGGGCGTGGTCCGAGGGCGCGGTGGCCAGCCACAGGGCCGTGCCGAAACCGCCGGCGGTCACCAGCGCGGCGACGGCCGCGGCCCAGCGCACCTGCGGACGGGCGCGGCGGCGCTGGTCGGCGGCAAGGTCGGCCTTCAGGCGGGCGCGGGCGGCGACAATCTCGGGTTCGTCGGTCAGGGCGCCCAGGCGGCTCCAGGCGTCCGAGGCCGAGGCATAGGCGTCCTTGTTGGCCGGATCGGCCTTCAGCCAGGAATCGAAGTCACGCCGCAGGCCAAGGTCGTTCGGCCGATGCTGCAGGCGCGCGACCCATTCCGCAGCGTCCGGTTCACCGGAAGAAGCCAGGTTTGGGACGGTGTGGCGCATCGTGTTCCTGCAGACGGCTCGTCAGGTGCTTGAGAGCCTTGGCGACGTGTTTCTCGACCGCGCTGACTGAGAGTCCCAGTTGAGCGGCCGCCGCCTTGTAACTCATGCCTTCAAATCGGACGAGCATGAATGCAGCGCGCGTCCTTAAGGGAAGGTCACCGAGGGCGGCCGCGGCGACGGCGGCCTGCTCCTTGGCTTGCAGGATACGGTCTGGCGACAGTTCGTCGAGGGGGTGGTGAACCTCCTCCAACTCACAATGGGCTTGCCGTTTGCGGACGGTGTCGCGGCGACGGCGGTCCAGCAGGACGTTCGTTGCGGTCTGGAAGATGAAGCTTCCCAGATTGGCCACTTCGCCGCCGTCACGGCGGTTGTGCAGCCGGAGGAGCACCTCCTGCACGAGATCGTCGACCTCGCCGCCTTCCACTCTTCGGCGGAAGAAAGCCTTCAGAGCCTGCTGGTAGGGCAGGGAAGCATGGGCCAGGCCCTCGCTTCCGCGCGCTCCAGCGGCAAGATTCGCCAGCGCCATTCGTCGTCCCCGACACAACGAGTCTTTTTTGTTGCGATCATTCGTCAGCAGCGTGACGGCGCGGTCAACCCACACTCTCGCACTTGCCGTCGGGGCGCCCCGCCTGCCAGATTATCAGGCAGAGTCTTCCGCACGGTCCCCCTGGCCCGGGCGAGGGGGCCGGATCGCCGGTCAACGGCGACGAGGGGACTGGCTTTGGCGAACGCAGCAGTGAAGGAAGGGGCGCTGCCGCGTACTGGAGCCCCGGGGGTATTGCACACACGTCATCGCCGCTGCGCGCTCGCCGGTTGGCTGGCGCTCGCCGCGTTCGCGACCCCCGTGGTCGCGGCGGCTGCGCCGCGCCGAGTCGACATCGCCGCCGGCACGCCGATGGCTCGCGCCCTGACCGCCTTCTCCGCCCAGACCGACATCGAGATCCTGTTCAATCCGGCCCTGGTCACGGGTCTGCGTGCGCCTCGGGTGCGGGGGCGAATGGAGGCGGACGAGGCCCTGGAGCGTCTTCTGGACGGCTCGGGCCTGGTCGCCCGTCGCCATGGCGGACGGCTGCTGATCGAGCGCGGCGCGCCCGAGCGTCCGACGCCAGCGGCCTTGCCCGTCGCGCCCATGGTCTCGGCCGAGGTCGACGCGGTGATGGTCACCGCCCTGCGCCGCGCCACCGCCGAGCAGAACACGCCGCTGTCGATCCGGGTGGTCAGCGGCGAGGCGCTGAAGGCCACGGGGGCCGTCACCTTCGAGCGCGTCGCCCAGCGCCTGCCGGGCCTGACCCTGACCAGCACGGGCGTGGGCCGCATGCGCATGACCCTGCGCGGCGTCTACGGCTCGGGCGAGGCGACGACGGCCCTCTACTACAACGACATCCCGGTCTCGGGGCCCAGCGGCACCACCGCCGATCCGGGCGGCTCGTTCCCCGATCTGCTGCTGGTCGACGTTGATCGGCTGGAGGTGCTGCGCGGGCCGCAGGGCACGCTCTACGGCTCCAGCGCCATGGGCGGGGCGATGAAAGTGGCCTTCAACCGCGCCGACCCGTCGCGCGACCAGATGGGGCTGGAGGTCGAGGGCGGGGTCGTGGGCGGCCGGGCCGGCGGCGCGGTCACCGCCGTCGCCAACAAAGCCTTCGCTGACGATCGCGCGGCCGTGCGCCTGACCGCCTATCGCCGCGACGAGGCCGCCTTCTCCGACAACGCCCGCCTGGGCCTGCAGGGCGTCAACGCCGGCCGCACGGTCGGCGGGCGGCTGGCGGGGGTCTGGCGGCCCAGCGAGGCGATGCGCTTCGACCTGTTGCTGGCCGGCCAGGATTCGCGCCTGAACGACACCGGGGCCGGCGCGCCGGGCGAGCCCTCGCACGTCTCGCGCAACTTCGTGCGCACGCCCTTCGACAGCGAGGTCTGGTTCGGGGCGCTGTCGATGGAGAGCCGTCTGCCGGGCGCGCGCTTCACGGTCTCGCTGGCCCACTACCAATGGAACAACACCCGCCAGATCGACTATACTGGCACCCTGCAGGCCGAGCGCGGCAGCGCCGCCGGCTGCGCCCGCTGGCTGGCCTTGGGGGCGAGTCTCGCCTGCGACGCCGGCCAGATGGGAGCCTATGCGTCCTACGTCGACAGCCGCACGCCAGGCCTGCTGTACCAGCCCATCGACCTGACCGCCGACGTGCGTGAGGCGCGGCTGACCTCCGACCGCGACGGTCCGTTGCAATGGACCGTCGGCGTCTTTTCCGAGACACGCCGAGACACCATCGACAGCCAGGTGCGGGTCGCCGACCCCAGGACCGGCCTGCCGTTGGAAACGGCGGGTTTCACCGGCCGCCGCATCGTCGATACCCGGCTCGACCAGGTGGCGGTCTATGGCGAGGCGACCCTGGCCGTCGACGATCGTTCCGACATCACCATCGGCGCACGCCGTTTCTCCTACGACAAGAAGACCGTCGGCGAGGTGCTGGTGGTCAATGTCATTTCCGACACCTCCGGCGGCAACTTCCGCAACCGCGTCGAGGAGGACGGTTGGAGCGTCAAGGGCCTGGCCTCGCGCCGCTTCACCCCGCGCCTGATGGGCTACATGCAGGTCTCGCAGGGCTTCCGGCCTGGGGGCGTCAACACCGCGCCGGGACTGCCGTCGGCCCTGCAGGGCTATGGCTCCGACACGCTTTGGAACCGCGAACTGGGGCTGAAGTCGCGCTGGCTGGAGGGGCGGTTGTCGGCGAACCTGGCCGTCTACAGCATCGACTGGCGCGACATGCAGTATTCGGCGACCAGCGACAACGGCGCCTTCGCCTTCGTCACCAACCTGGGCCGGGCGCGGATCGACGGCGTCGAGTTCGACGCCACCTGGAGCCGGGGCGTTTCGAAGGTCGGGTTCAACTTCGCCGCCACCGAGGCGGTGCTGACCCAGGACCAGACCACCGGCGCCATGGCGGGGTTGGGCCGCGAGGGCGACCACCTGCCGGCCGTGCCGCGCACGGCCTTCACCCTGTGGGGCGAGACCCGTCGCGAACTGGCCGGCGGCGCCAGCCTGATCCTCAACGGCTCGGCCGCCTATGTCGGCGAGTCCCGCTCGACCTTCGAGTCCGTCAGTCCAGGTTCCGGCCGGGATCTCGGCGGCGTGACCCTGATCGACGGCCGCATGGCGATCGAGGTCGGCCGGCGCTCGGTCGGGGTGTTCGTCGAGAACCTGCTCGACTCCGACGCCCCGCTGTTCATCACCGCCGGCCGCCTGCCGCAGTCGTTCTCGCCCCAGCCGCGTCGCGTGGGGCTGAGCCTGCGCTTCGCTTACTGAGCGAATTTTTCGCCTTTTGGGCGAGCCGTGTTAACCTTCCGCCACGCGCCCGACAGAGGCGCTCGATCGTCTGGGAGGTTAAGCCATGGCCCACGCCATGCGTGTTTCCGTGCGTCCCGTGTTCTTCAGAAAGTGCGACGTCAACAAGCCCGAAGGCTCAGAACTGCGCCACGCAGGCCCCTGTATTCAATGGGACCGCGTCGGCATCGTCGCCCTGGTGCTGCTGTTCGGCGCCGGCCTGGCGACCTTCGCCTACGCAAGCTTCTAGAGCATTTTCCGACGAAGTGGGCGTCGGTTCGTCGTCGGGACGGAAGTTCTAGAAACCCTCCGCGACCGGCGTTTTCCGAGGTGACGGCCTGAGCCTCGCCGCGCATGCTCACGCCTTGAGTGCGAGGCTCGGGGGAGCGCATGAGCGACGAAAGCGGGAACCTCTGGAACGAGGACCTGGCGCCGACCACGGCGGCCCAGCGCACTTGGCGCGCCCGCCACTTCGCGGCCCTGTGGCTGGGCATGGTCATCGCTGTGCCCGCCTACATGCTGGCCGCGGGCCTGGTGGAGCAGGGGATGTCGGCCGGCCAGGCGGTCTGGGCCGTGCTGCTGGGCAACCTGATCGTGCTCGCGCCCATGCTGCTGATCGGCCACGCCGGCGCCCGCCACGGCGTGCCCTATGCGGTGCTGGCGAGAGCCTCGTTCGGCTGGCGCGGCGCGCGGCTGCCGGCGCTGGCCCGGGCCATCGTCGCCTGCGGCTGGTACGGCATCCAGACCTGGATCGGCGGCGGCGCCCTCCTGACCCTGCTCGGCGTCATGGTTGGGGCAAAGCTGGACGGCCCGCCGATCCCGCTGCTGGGTATCGGGGTGGGCCAGTTGCTGGCCTTCCTGGCCTTCTGGCTGATCCAGCTGGCCTTCGTCACCAAGGGGCTCGAGACCGTCCGCAAGCTCGAGACCTGGACCGCGCCGATCAAGGTGGTGGTGTGCCTGGCCCTGGTGTGGTGGGCGCTGTCCAAGGCCGGCGGCCTCGGTCCCATCCTGCACGAGCCTTCGGCCTATGATCCCGGCGGCCCCAAGGCCGGCCGCTTCTGGGCCGACTTCGGACCGGCGGTCACCGCCATGACCGGCTACTGGGCTACGCTCGCGCTGAACATCCCCGACTTCACCCGTTTCGCCCGCACCCAGAAGGACCAGATCCTGGGCCAGGCGCTGGGCTTGCCCGGACCCATGGCCCTGCTGGCGGCGATGAGCGTGGTCGTCACCTCGGCCACGGTGCTGATTTTCGGCAAGGCGATCTGGGACCCGGTGGCGCTGTCGGGCGACATCGGCGGGATCGCCGTGCTGGTGGGCCTGGTAATCATCAGCCTCGACACCGTCTCGTGCAACATCGCCGCCAACCTGGTGGGCCCAGCCTACGACTTCGCCGCCCTTTGGCCCCGGCGCATCACCTACCGCATCGGCGGCTGGATCACGGCCGGGATCGGGGTGCTGATCATGCCCTGGAAGCTGCTGGAGAGCACTGCCGGCTACATCTTCGTCTGGCTGACCGGCTACGGCGCCTTGCTGGGGCCGATCGCAGGCATCCTGATCGTCGACTACTGGATCCTGCGTCGCACGGCGCTGGACGTGCCCGCCCTCTACGACCGCGCGGGCGCCTACACCTATCGCGCGGGCTGGAACCCGGCGGCCCTCATCGCCTTCGCCATCGGGGTCGCGCCCAACCTGCCGGGTTTCCTGCACGCCGCCGCCCCGCACGCCTTCGCTGGGATCAGCCAGCCGTGGACCACGATCTACCAGTACGCCTGGTTCGTCGGCGCCGTCCTGGCCGGAACGCTGTACGGCCTGCTGATGCGCGGTAAAATACCCGGGTAATATTGACTCCTGTAATTAGTCCGGGTAAAAAGGTCGCCAGCAAGGAGGCGGCCATGAACCCGCGCAAGGCGCTGCTGCGCGCCTACAAGGAAGAAAAACCCGAGCCCGGGGTCTACGCCGTGCGCTGCCAGCGCACCGGCCAGGCCTTCGTCGGCGCGACGCAGAACGTCGCCACACGCAAGAACGGCGTCTGGTTCAGTCTGAGGCTCGCATCGCATCCCAACGCCCGGCTGCAAGGCGCCTGGAACGCCCATGGCGAGGCCAGCTTCGTCTTCGAGGTGCTGGAAACCATCGACGACGATGGCCTGGAGCCGAAGGGCAGGGCGCTGCGCCTGGCCGACCGTCGCAGGCGCTGGTGCGAAGCCTTGAACGCGGTAGACCTCGTCCGATGACCTACGCCCTGTTCGAATCCGGCGCCCGCCTCGCCGCCGGCGACAAGCTGGCCGTCGCCCTGGCCGCCCAGGCGGTGGTGGGCCAGCGTCCTGACGCC
Organism: Caulobacter sp. FG7; assembly: GCF_057808875.1. Taxonomy (NCBI): domain Bacteria; kingdom Pseudomonadati; phylum Pseudomonadota; class Alphaproteobacteria; order Caulobacterales; family Caulobacteraceae; genus Caulobacter; species Caulobacter sp. FG7. The sequence goes on along the minus strand of NZ_JBMDIW010000014.1, from coordinate 144,814 downwards.
TCGATCCTTATTTTCGATCCCGATGGCCGACAGGTCGATTTCGACCTGCGCGGAAGCCCGGAGGACCTGGCCGCCCGCCTGGCGCCGGTCGAGGCGCCGGAGACCCCGCGCGGCCGCGGCCGTCCCAAGCTCGGCGTCGTCGCTCGCGAGGTGACACTGCTGCCCCGTCACTGGGACTGGCTGGCGAGCCAGCCCGGCGGCGCGTCGGTGGCCCTGCGCAAGCTGGTCGAGGCCGCCCGCCGCGAGGCCGAGGCCCCCGACCGTCAGCGCCGCGCCCGCGACGCCGCCTACCGTTTCGCCAGCGCCGCCGCCGGCGATGCGCCGGGCTTCGAGAGCGCCATGCGGGCGCTCTATGCGGGCGATCGGGAAAGCTTCGAGGCCGGCCTGGCGCAATGGCCGGCGGACGTGGCGGCGCATGCGCGGCTGCTTGCGGAGATGAAGCTCTAAAGATCCCCCTCTAGGGGAGGTGGCCCAGAGGGCCGGAAGGGGGGCGTTTTCAGCTTTCGATGCGCCCGGCCGTCTTCTCTCCAATTCCCCTCACCGATCGCTGCGCGATCGCCTCCCCCAGAGGGGGAGGTTCCTAGCGAACCGTCCGCGCCCTGACCTCGGCCAGCAGCGGCGCGTACGCCGCCTCGAACCTCGTCCGATCCGCCTCCGGCTTGCCCGGATAGACCTCGCGCAGCGCCGCGATCCGGCCCGCGACGGCCAGCAGCCAGGCTTCGTCCTTCATCCGGGCCAGCCGCGCCTCGACGTTGCCCTCGCCGGCATAGGTCAGCAGCGCCCGCACCTGGTCGAGGGCCTGCTCACGCGGGTTGGGCGTCGCATCGCCCCGCGCCCGCCACGCCGTCCAGCGCACCGCCCGCACGATCTGCTCGGCGAAGCGCGGATCGGCCCAGGTCGCTTCGTTGTGGCCGAGGTTGGTGAAGAACAGCCGGCCGTTCCCCACCGTCCGCACCCAGCTGACGGGCACGGCGTAGGGCCGCTTCAGCGGCGTGCCTGCGTAGTCCAGGCTCTGGATCACCCGCACGGCGGCCGGGTCGAAGCGCTTATACTGATAGATCTCTTCCATCAGGTCGACGCTGCGGCCCCACGGCGTAGCCAGGGGATGGTTGTCGACCGCCTTGACCCGAACCTTCTGGTCCTCGGTCCACGGATGGCCGGCGAACTGGCCGCCTACGAAGGTCGTGTAGTCGAGGCCCGGCCCCTTGTAGTTCCAGGCGGTGTCGGCGGCGCTGTGCAGGCCCACGAAGCCCAGCTTGCCGGTCGCGAACCGCTGCTGCACGGCCGCCCAGGCCTGCGGCGAGATGGGCAGGGCGCCGGTGGTGTAGAACACCAGCACGTCGACGTCCTTCAGTCGTTCCGGGGTGATTTCGCGGGCGTCCTGCGTCACCTGCGCCTCGAAGGCGCCGCTGGCCTTGCCGATGGCGATCATCGCCGTCTCCGAAGGCGCGAGGCCTTCGGCGGGCCGCGTCACCGGGCGATGGCGCCAGCCGGCCGACTGGTCGAGATAGAGCACGCGGATCGGCGTCTCTGCGGCGCCTGCCGCGCCCGCCGCCACGGAGAAGACGATCGCGACGAGGGCCAGCAGGGCGCGCATGGGCTCAGGCCTTGCCGCTGCGCGGTTGCAGCAGGTCCCAGCGGTTGCCGTAGAGGTCCTCGAACACCGCCACGCTGCCATAGGCTTCGTGCCGCGGTTCCTCGAGGAACGTCACGCCGGCCGCGCTGAGCCGTGCGTGATCGCCATTGAAGTCGTCGGTGTGCAGGAACAGCCAGACCCGGCCGCCGCCCTGGCCGCCGATCATCGCAGCCTGGCGCTCGTCGGCCGCCTTGGCCAGCAGGAACCGCGAGCCGCCCGGTCCCGGCGAGACCACCACCCAGCGCTTGCCCGCGCCCAGTTCGCTGTCCTCCACCAGGTCAAAGCCCATCTTGCCGACATAGAAGGCGAGGGCCTCGTCATAGTCGCGCACGAGCAGGGACAGAAGGGCGAGGTGCTGGGCCATGGCGACTCACGCTGGGGGAGGGGGATAGGTCGCTGGATCTTTGCGGCTAATCTCCCATCCGTAAAATCCCCGCGAAAGCGGGGACCCAGGCTTTTTCTGAAACCGACGGCGCTCGACGATAAAACACCTGGGTCCCCGCTTTCGCGGGGATTTTACGGTGTTGGAGGTAGACCCTCAGCCGCCGAACAGCTTGAGGATGTAGCTCGGCGCGGCGTTGGCGATCGACAGCGACTTGATGGCCAGCTGTTGCTTGATCTGCAGGGCCTGCAGGCGGGTCGCCTCCTGGGCCATGTCGGCGTCGATCAGGCGGCCGACCGAGGCCTCCAGCGTGTCCTGCAGCTTGTCTATGAAGGTCAGGTGCATATCCAGGCCGCTGGCCTGGGTGCCCAGCCGCGACAGGGCCGAGGTCACGTTCTGCATGGCCGTGTCCATCGCCTTGATGTCGGTCGAGGATGGCGCGGTCAGCAGGTCGGCGCGCATGCCCGCCAGGGCCGCGCCGCCGGTCGACAGGTCCACGTGGTCGACGTCGATGGTCTGGTCGGCCTTGGCGTTGGCCAGGGCGCGGATATTGCCGGTATTGCCTGCCGAGATCAGGTTCACGCCGTTGAAGCTGGCGTTCTCGACCGCGCGGTCGATCTGCTTGCGCAGCGAGACGTAGTCGTCGTTCAGCAGCTTGCGGCTGGCGGTGGTCAGGCTGGGGTCCGACGCGGCCAGCATCTTCTGCTTCATCTGGTCGAGCAGGTCGGTGACCGTGTCGCCGGCCGCCAGGGCCACGTCCGCCGTCGACTGGCCGCGCTGCAGCGAGGCGCGCACGGCGTCCAGAGACTTGGCCTCGGAGGCCTGCATCTTGGCGGTGGCCCAGACGGCGGGATTGTCCTTGGGGGAAGAGATCTTCAGGCCGGTGGCGATACGGCGCAGCGTCGTCGCCAGATCACGATTGATCGTGTTCAGCGACTGCAGGGCGATCATCGCCCCGACGTTCGTGTTGATGCTGTTCTGCGGCATCGACCCGTTGTTCCCGGCGCGGCCTTCTGGCCAAGGGCGCGTTTTGCGCCCGAGGCTCAGCTATGCACGCGTTGCGTTAGCAGAACGTTAGGGGACGCGTAAAAATCGCTGGGGTCGGGCCGCTCTCCCATAAGGAGAGGCCGGCCTGCTCAAGATCCTCCCCCTGAAGGGGGAGGTGGCCCGGAGGGCCGGAGGGGGAAGTGTCTGATGAGGTCAGCACATCCCCAGCGTGAGCAATCCCTTCCCCCTCAGTCGGCTTCGCCGACAGCTCCCCCTTCAGGGGGAGCGTCTTCAAGGAAAGGCCGCGTCTACCTCACCACTCCAGCGCCGCTTCCCCACGCAGGATCGCTTCGGCTTGCACCGAATGTTTCCCCCCGCCGCGCGCGTGCATCACCAGGGCCGGCAGCAGCACCAGCGGCGCCTTCCCGGTCTTCACCGCCCGCACCAGCACGCGCTTGGCCGGGGCGTCGGCGAAGGGCTGGATCGGGCGGATGCGAAACGAACCGGCCTTGGGAGCCAGAAGGGCGAGAATGTCGGCCAAGCGGTCGGCGCGGTGGATCAGGGTGATGGTCCCGCGCTCGCGCACGGCTTTCAGCGCAAAGGCGGCCCAGGCCGAAAGGCCCGCATCGGCCATCCAGGCGCCGGTCTTCTCCGGGGCCGGGGCGCGCAGGGCCTTCGGATCGTCGAAGAACGGAGGATTGCTCATCATCGCGTCGAAGACGGGCAGGCCGAGGGCCCGGAAGCCGGCCGCGACGTCGCCCTCGACGACTTCGACGCGATCGGCCAGCTGGTTCAGCGCGGCGTTCTCCCGCGCCAGGGCGGCGGCGGCGGAATCGCGCTCCAGTCCGACGAATCGCACGGATGGGCGACGGGTCGCGGCGGCCAGCAAGGCCGCGCCGACGCCGCATCCGGCCTCGATCACGCGTTCTCCGTCGCCAACGTCGCAGGCGGCCGCCAGCAGAGCCGCATCCAGCCCCGCCCGGTATCCAGCGGCCGATTGGCGAAGCTTGACGCGTCCGTCGAGGACGCGGTCTTCGGTGACGGAGGGAACAGAGGAGGGGTCGGACAACGTTTCGGGCCTTGTGCTCGCCTTGACCCTGACCTATCCCGCCACCATTGTCGCTCGCAACGCCCATGGCGCTACGAGCGGCGTCGCCTGAGGAGTATATGGTCTTGGACGCAGCTGCAGCGACCCTCGCCCGTCAGCCGGGATCGGTGGATCGTCTCGTGCGCCTGGCCGCCGCCGACATGGGCGGCGTGGACCGCCTGATCACCGATCGCATGCAAAGCGACGTCCCGGTGATCCCGGCCCTGGCCGAGCATCTGATCGCCGCCGGCGGCAAGCGCCTGCGCCCGCTGCTGACCGTGGCCGCCGCGCGCCTGGCCGGGTCGGATAACGACCACTGCCTGAAGCTGGCCGCCGCCGTCGAGTTCATCCATACCGCCACCCTGCTGCACGACGACGTGGTCGACGGCAGCCAGCTGCGCCGCGGCAAGGTCGCCGCGCACCTGATCTGGGGCGCGGCCCAAAGCGTGCTGGTCGGCGACTTCCTGTTCGCCCGCGCCTTCGAGCTGATGGTCGAGACCGACTCGATGCGCGCCCTGCAGATCCTGGCCCAGGCCAGCCGCGTCATCGCCGAGGGCGAGGTGCTGCAGCTGATGCGCAGCCACGACCTCAACCTGTCGCAGGCGGTCTATCTCGAGATCATCGCGGCCAAGACCGCCGAACTGTTCGCCGCCGCCGCCGAGGCCGGCGCGGTGTCGGCCGGTGTCGACGCCGAGAAGTCCAAGGCCCTGCGCGACTATGGCATGAGCCTGGGTCTGGCCTTCCAGCTGGCCGACGACGCCCTCGACTACGGCGGCGCGACCGAGACGCTGGGCAAGAACGCCGGCGACGACTTCCGCGAAGGCAAGGCCACCTTGCCGCTGCTGCTGGCCATCGCCCGCTCGGGTCCGCGCGAGGCCGAGTTCTGGGAGCGCGCCATCGGCCGTCGCGAACAGACCGAAGCCGATTTCCGCCGCGCTCGCGAGCTGATCATCGGCACCGGCGCCCTTGACGCCACCCTCGACCTCGCCGCCGAGTACGCCGACAAGGCCAAGGCCGCCCTGGCGGTCTTCCCGGCCAATGACTGGCGCGAAAGCCTCGAAAGCCTCGCCGACTTCGCGGTCAGCCGCCGGGCCTGATGGCGAAGGGCTACAACCCGTCCGGCGATCCCCACGGCGTTGATCGCCATCACGGCGCGCACGCCGCCGGTGAGGCGGCCGGCAAGGTGATCGGCGGCGGGGTAGGGGTCCTCGTCGGCCTGGCCCTCATTCTTCTCTTCTTCGGTCCGCTGCTGTGGGCCCCGCTGCTGGCGGGCTTCGGCGCGGCGCGCGCGGCGCCGGGAACCTGGCAGCCCTGGCTGGCCGGCTTCGCCGCAGCCTTTGGCGCGATCTTCGTCCAGTTCCTGCTGCTGGTGCAGAAGAGCCCGATCCTGCGCTATCCGGCCGTGGCCCTGTTCTCCATCGCCTGGGTCGGCGGCCTCTGGCTGGAGCTGACCTCGCCGCCGCACGACTGGCTGACCACGGCGCCGGCCTGGCATGCGCCAGGCCCCTGGAGTTGGGCGCTGATCGGCCTGGGCGTCGTCGTCTATGCCGGCCTCTACCTCCTGGCCCTGTCACGGTTCGGCAAGGGCCGCTGGGCCAGGCGCTGGCAACTGCTGCGGTGAATTCGCCGTAAGGTCGCGCCGTCAAGCTCGACAACGGGCCGGCGAGATCCCAAGTCTTGGCGCAGACGAAAGGACCGCGATGATCCGCTTCATCCTCAACCTGCTCTGGTTCTTCCTCGGCGGCTGGCTGTCGGGCCTGCTGTGGCTGCTGGGCGGCCTGCTGCTGGCCATCACCATCGTCGGCCTGCCCTATGCCGGCGCGGCCTGGCGCATCGCCGGTTTCGCCTTCTGGCCGTTCGGCAAGGAGATCGTCAGCCGCGAGATCGTCACCGGGCGCAGCGACATCGGCACCGGTCCGCTGGGCTTCCTGCTGAACCTGATCTGGTTCGTGCTGGGCGGCTGGTACATCGCACTCAGCCACCTGCTGATCGCCGTGGCCGAGGCCATCAGCATCATCGGCATCCCGTTCGCCATCAAGGACCTGCAACTGGCCTACATCGCCCTGGCCCCGATCGGCCGCACGGTGGTGCGCCGCTAGAAGCCGGTGAACAGCCGGTCGAGGGCGCGGCGGATGGCGTCCTCGTGCGCGGCGAGGGAAGCGACGTGCTGGCGAAGTTCCATCGCGCTGACACTGAAGAGTTCGCTCACCACGAGGGTCAGCGCATCGCCATCGATCTCGACGGGGATTTCCAAATCCGAAACCAGACGTCTGGCGTCGTTGACGGCGGGGGCGACAATGACTTCGGCCAGACCGCGTAGGTGATGGGACGACAGAATGACGAAAAACGGCGCGACGCTGCGCGCGGCATGAGATGGATTTCGGTAGGCGTCGAACTGCCTCAAGCTACCACTTTCGGAAGTGGTCCGAGATGAGCCCGCGCCGGGCCACCCGCGCGTTGTGGTCTGTGATCGCCTCGGCGTTCTCTTCCGCCCAGCGCCTGGCGCGTTCCTCGGCGCCGGCGGGATCGACCTTCTGCAGGTGCAGCCTCAGCTGCGTCTCGCTCATGCCGGCGACCGAAATCCCCAGCCGCTGAGCCTGCGTCAGCAGTTCTGGGTCGATTGCTTCAGGCGCGATGTCGAGTTCGGGCTTGCCCATGGGAGAAAGGCTATCACGCTTCCTCGTCGTCCGACAGCAGCACGTCCAGGAAGGTCTGGCGGCGGTTGAGGAAGTTGCGGGTCACCTGGAAGTGCTCGGTGTCCTCGTAGTCCACCCGCTCCAGGCCGCGCTCGGAGGCCTGATAGATCCAGGCGTCGGGATAGCCCAACAGGATCGGCGAGTGAGTGGCGATGATGAACTGCGACCGAGCCTGCACCAGTTCGTGCAGCCTTGCCAGGAATGACAGTTGCCGCTGCGGCGATAGGGCCGCTTCCGGCTCGTCGAGAATGTAGAGGCCGTCGCCGCGGAAGCGGTTGTCGAACAGGGCGAAGAACGCCTCGCCGTGCGACTGCTCGTGCAGCGGAACCTGGCCGTAGCCCGAGACGCCGACTTCCTCGATGTAGCTGGCCACGTTGAAAAAGCTCTCGGCCCGTAGGAAGTAGCCGTCGATGGGCCGCAGATGCCCTCGGACCTTGCGGATGTGCTGGCTGAGCGGCGAGTGCGAAGCGCGGGTGGAGAAGTTGACGCCGGTCGACCCGCCTTCGGCGTTGAAGCCCCAGGCCACGGCCAGGGCCTCGATCAGGGTCGACTTGCCCGAGCCGTTTTCGCCGACCAGGAAGGTCACGCGCGGATGGAAGGCCAGGGTGTCCAGGCCGCGAACCACGGGCAGGTTGAACGGGTAGGCGGCTGCGTCCCAGCTCTCGCGTCGCTCGAGGCGGGCTTCTATCCAGTAGGGGCGGACAAGACCGGTCATGCGGTCTTTCGCATAGCATCGGTTCGCCGCGATCGGGATACGAAAACGGGGCGGTCGCCAATGCGCCGCCCCGTCCTGTCAGTCGTTCAGTCGGGCGGGCCTCAGCCCGGCGAGACCATCTTTTCCGGGCGGACGTACTGGTCGAACTCTTCGTTCGTCAGGTATCCGCCGCCGACGGCTTCCTCGCGCAGAGTGGTGCCGTTCTTGTGCGCGGTCTTGGCGATCTTGGCGCAGATGTCGTAGCCCAGGCGGCCGTTCAGGGCCGTGACCAGCATCAGCGAGTTCTCGACGCCCTTCTGGATGTTGTCGATGCGCGGCTCGATGCCGACCACGCAGTTGTCCGTAAAGCTGATCGCCGCGTCGGCCAGCAGACGCACCGACTGCAGGAAGTTGTAGGCCATCACGGGGTTGAAGACGTTCAGTTCGAAGTGGCCTTGGCTGCCGGCGAAGGTCAGGGCGGCGTGGTTGCCGAACACCTGCACACAGACCTGGGTCAGAGCTTCACACTGGGTCGGGTTGACCTTGCCCGGCATGATCGACGAGCCCGGCTCGTTCTCCGGCAGGGCCAGTTCGCCGAGACCCGCGCGCGGGCCCGAACCCAGGAAGCGGATATCGTTGGCGATCTTGAACAGCGAGGCGGCGACCGTGTTGATCGCGCCGTGGCTGAACACCATGGCGTCGTGGGCCGCCAGGGCCTCGAACTTGTTCGGCGCCGTGGTGAAGGGCAGGCCGGTGATGGCGGCGATGGCTTCGGCCACGCCTTCGGCGAAGCCGATCGGGGCGTTCAGGCCGGTGCCGACGGCGGTGCCGCCCTGAGCCAGCTGCATCAGCTTGGGCAGGGTGCTCTCGATGCGCTCGATGCCGTTCTCGACCTGCTGGGCGTAGCCGCCGAACTCCTGGCCCAGCGTCAGCGGGGTGGCGTCCTGGGTGTGGGTGCGGCCGATCTTGATGATGTCGGCCCAGGCGTCGGACTTGGCCTTAAGCGAGGCGTGCAGGTGCTTGAGGGCCGGCAGCAGGTCCGAGACGATCTGCTCGGCGCAGGCCACGTGCATCGCCGTCGGATAGGTGTCGTTCGACGACTGGCTCATGTTGACGTGGTCGTTCGGGTGGACGGGCTTCTTCGTGCCCATCTCGCCGTCCAGGATCTCGATCGCGCGGTTCGAGATCACCTCGTTGGCGTTCATGTTCGACTGGGTGCCCGAACCGGTCTGCCAGACGACCAGCGGGAAGTGGTCGTTGAGCTTGCCTTCGATCACTTCGTTGGCGGCCTGGACGATGGCGTCCTTTAGGCCTGCGTCCAGCTTGCCGAGCTTGTGGTTGGTCTCGGCGGCGGCGCGCTTGACGATGCCCAGGGCCCGGACGACCGGCAGCGGCTGCTTTTCCCAGCCGATCTTGAAGTTGCCGAGGCTGCGCTGGGCTTGCGCGCCCCAATAGCGGTCGGCGGCGACTTCGATGGGGCCGAAGGTGTCGGTCTCGGTGCGCGTGGCGGTCATGCGGGTCTCCCGGAAAACGGTCGACGGGGGGTCTAGACCCTGAGGGCCGCCAGGGCAACGCTCCCGACGCCGGTTGACACCAGGCGCGAGCATGCGAACCCTCCGCGCCCAGAAAAAGTGTTCGGGGGAAGCGTACATGGCGTCGGGCAAGGGCGGCGGTCGGATCGTCGCGCTGGATCTTCTGCGCGGTCTGGCGGTGGCCGGGATGATCATCGTGGTCAGTCCCGGATCATGGAGCCAGGTCTATGCGCCGCTGACCCATGCGCCCTGGCACGGCTGGACGCCGGCCGATCTTGTCTTCCCGACCTTCCTGTTCTGCGTCGGCATGGCCATCGGCCTGTCGGTCCCGCGCCTGACGCCCGGCGATCGGACCTCGGCCGGTTTCTGGTTCAAGGTCGCGCGCCGCACGGCGATGCTGATCCTGCTCGGACTGCTGCTCAACGCGCTGCCGAAGTTCGACTTCGCCCATCTCCGCCTGCCGGGCATCCTGCAGCGCATCGGCCTCTGTTACGCGCTGGGCGTGGCGATCTGCGTGCTGGCCGCGCCGCGCGCCGGCAGCCGTCTGAAGTTCAGCTTCGTCACCGTCACCGTGGCCGCCTTCACGCTGCTGGCGATCTATTGGGCGCTGCTGGCCTTCGCGCCGGTCCCGGGCTTCGGCGCTGGGCGCCTCGACCCGCACGGCTCGCTGCCGGCCTTCATCGACCGGGCGGTGATCACCATTCCCCACCTGTGGAAGCACGGCACGACGCCCGGCGTGGGCGTCACCTACGATCCCGAAGGCCTGCTCTCGACCTTGCCGGCCGCCGTCAACGTGCTGATCGGCGCCATCGCCGCGGCCTTGCTGGCTCGAGGCGGAGCCAGCCGCATCGCCCTGGCCCTGCTGTCGGCCGCGCTGATCGCCGGCGGCCTGCTGTTGGACGGGGTCATGCCGATCAACAAGTCGATCTGGACGCCCAGCTTCTCTCTGCTCAGCAGCGGCCTGTCGATGGCGGCCCTCTTCGTGCTCGACCTGCTGGCGGGGCTGAAGCCGGCGCTGAAGCTGGCCGCGCCGCTGACCATCTTCGGCGGCAACGCCATCCTGGCCTTCATCCTGTCGCAACTGCTGGGGATTTTCGGCTCTATGCCGCTGCTGCCGGGCGGCCGGTCGGCCCAGGGGCTGACCTACGACCTGGCCCTGCGCGTGATCCCCGACCCCAAGGCCGCGTCCCTTGCCTGCGCCCTGGCGGTGCTGGCTTTCATCCTGGCGATCCTGATCCCGCTGCATCGGCGCGGGATCCATTTGCGCCTCTAGCGTCGGGGCGCGTAGACAGCGCTCCGACGCTCGCCACGCTGGCGGGCCCGGAGGCCTCGCGCTTGAACGACGACTGGACGCATCACGGCAAGGTCCGCGCCCGCGAGGCCGGGGGCGAGCTGACCATCGTGGTCGACGGCCTGACCACCCAGGCCAAATACTACAAGCCGCTGATCTACGAGTTCTTCCGCAAGAGCTGGCGCGGCTCGCGGCCGGCCTGGGGCGAGTTCTCGGTCGAGATCGGCATGGAGTTCGTCGGCGAACCGCCGTGGCTGGACCTCGACAACCTGGCCAAGGCCCTGCTCGACGCCATCAAGGGCTACGCCTTCCACGACGACGCCCAGGTCGCCCGGCTGCTGGTCGAGCGGCGTCCGGGCGAGCGCGAGCGCATCGTGATCGTGGTGCGAAAGCTAGAGTCGCGCTTTCTGCGGGGCACGCTCGAAGACTGACGCACCGACCGAGATGTAGAGCACGATCAGGAAGGCCAGGTAGCGCCCGAGACTCGACGGTTCGGCGCCGGGCGCCAGGGGCACGAGGCCCAGCAGGATCAGGTTCGCCGCCGCGACGCCGGGCAGGGCGAAGGCCATCGCGGGGTACAAACGTCTTGCGCGCGGGATGCGCAGCAGGCGCGCCACGGCCTGGAAGGCGAAGGCGCCCAGCGTCGCGACCAGGAAAGCATTGAGGGCGTAGAACCAGAAGGCCTGCTCGATCAGCGCGCTGCCGAAGGCGCCGTAGAACAGCGTCGCGGCTAGCCAGACGCCGAGGCCGGCTCCGGCCAGGATACAGACGTTCCGTTTCGACACGCGCGAACTCCCCCATCGCCGCTACGACGGGGGAGCCTGCACGCGGCGTGCCGGATCAGGTGTTCCAGAACTCGAGGAAGCCCCAGGCGGCCAGCACCACGGAGAAGCCGATGAAGATCAGCGCCGTGATCGTGAAGCACAGCTTGCGAAGGTCGTTCCAGCTGTCGACGCGACGGCCGCCGCGCCAGACGACCGGCACCATGGCCAGGGTCAGCAGGGTCAGCAGGGTGGCGATGAAGGCGCAGGCCGAGGCCGTCAGCAGCCAGCCGCTGGGCCAGCCGAAGACCACGGCGGCCACGTCGCCAGAGCCCAGCGCGAAGGCGCCCACGCAAGCGATCGCCGTCAGCCACAGCACCGCCTGGGTGGTTTGCAGCAGGCTGGCGCGGGCCTGGCTGGTGGTCTGGCGGGTGTCGCGGCGGCTGCGCACGAACACGCCGGCCAGGGTGGCGATCGAGGCCAGGGCGGCCAGAAGGGTCATGCCGGCCAGCACGCCCTGCTTGAACAGCGGGCCGACCCGCTCGTAGGCGGCGACGCCGGAGGGGGCGAAGAACCGCGCGGCCGTACCGTCCTGACGCTGGAAGACCAGCATGTCGGCGCCGTCGGCGGCCTTGAAGACGTCCTCACGGTCGGTGGGAAGCCACAGGCGGGTCTGGCCGTCGGTCGTGATGGCGAGGCCGCCTTGGTCGCTGATCCGGACCTTGGCCACGCCGATCAGGCGGTTCACGAAACCCTCCAGGCCGCCATAGGCGCGGCGGTCGGTCAGGTAGTCGCCTTCGTAGACGGCAGCGGTCTCGGCCGAGAGCGGAGTGAACGCCGGGACGGCGCGGGCCGCGGCGTAGAACCGCTCGACGATGGCGGCGGGCAGGGTCGCCGGCAGGCTCTGGCCGGTGTCGGTGTTGACCGAGACGAAGACGCCCAGGCCCAGGTCGGGCGCGATGACCATGTTGGAGTGGAACCACAGCGTGGCGCCGGCATGGCCGAAGCCGCGGCGATTGCCGGGCAGGGCGATGTCCTGGAAGCCGCTGTTCAGGCCGGTGGCGCCCGCCGCGGGCCGATAGCTGGGCGTGCGGAAGGCCTGGGCGGCGCGGGCCGAGAACACAGTGCGGCCGTCGATCGTCCCGCCGTTCAGCAGCAAGGTCATGTAGCGGGCCATGTCGGCGGCGGTGCTCGAGGCCGAGCCGGCCGGGGCGATCTGGCCGATGAACTCCACCGGCTGGGCCTGCAGGCCCAGCGGCGTCCAGCGATAGCCTTGGGCCATGTCGGCGGCCAGGGCCGGGGCCATGGGCGCGGGCAGGTCGTCGCGCCAGGCGCGCGGCTCGCGGAAGGTGGTGCGGGTCAGGCCGGCGGGCACGATCACGCGCTCGGCGATCAGGTCCTCGAACGGCTTGGCGCCGGTGTTGGCCAGGGCCGCGCCGACCAGGGCGACGCCGTAGTTGGAATAGGCCGGCAGCACGCCCGGCTCGCGCACGCGGTTGGGGCGTTCCTGACGCAGATAGACGTCCAGCGGCCGGATGCGGCGCTCGTCGCGCTCGAACAACTGGCCAAGGGCGCGATCCTCGAAGCCGGGCGTGTGGTTGTAGAGGTCGCGCACCCGCACCGGGCTCTTCTTGCCCTGGTCGCGGACCTGAAGTTTCTCGGGCAGGTAGACGTTGATCGGGGTGTCGGGGCGGATGCGGCCGGCGTCGATCTCGTTCTGCAGGGCGATCCAGGTGAAGGTCTTGGAGATCGAGCCGATGCGGAACAGCGTGCGGTCCGGATCGACCCGGCGACCATCGGCCAGGCTGGCGACGCCATAGCCCTTCTTCAGCACGACCTGGCCGTTCTGCACCACCGAGACGGTGACGCCGGCGATGTGGTCCTGGTTCATCGAGCGGCGAACGAAGCCGTCGACGAAGGCCTCCAGTTCCGGCGCGGGCAGGGGCGTGACGCCGGGCAGGACGGGCGCGACGGGAGGCGTCGCGACGGACGTGGCGGCCGGCGCGGGCGGTCGCGTCGCGCGAACGGCCGGCGCGGTCCTCGGCGCGGTCGTCGCCGGAGCAGGCGCCGAAGCGCGCGGCGCGGTCGATATGGGGGCTGTCGGCGCCGTGCTTTGGCTCGTGGCGCTGCTCGCGCCCCCCAGCCAGATCCCCACGACCGCCGCGCACCGCGCGACCTTGGACGACAAACGCAACGTCACGTATCCCACCTCGCCGATAGAGCCCCTCGGGGCCTTCTTAGGCCAATTCGCGCGGCGAGGGACACCGGCGCCGGGAAGAAAACTGCCGCTGCGTCAGTCGGGCTGTTCAGTTTCCAGTCGGCGGCGGGGAAGCAGCCGGCGGGGGCGCCGGCTTTCGCGCCTTGGCGAAGGCGTAGAGCGGCAGGAGGGGGCGCAGTTCGGGGCCTATCCACATCTGCGGCTCCGACGGCGGGGTCATGCCGGTGTCCACTTCCTTGCGGGCCACGCAGGCCTGCACCGCACGGCCCAGGGCCACGAAGTCGCGGGCCTTGCCGATCTCGGCCAGGAAGCAGTCGTCGAAATAGGGATAGCGATCGCTTTCGCCGCAGCCGAACGAAGTGCGGTCCGGACGCGCGGCGGTCAGGATCATGCGGTCGTCGCGCTCCAGCGCCGGCACGAACACGCCCGAGAAGCAGGCCGAGATCACCACGATCGAGGGACGCCCCGGGCAGGCGCCGTCGACCATGGCCGCCAGGCGCGGCGGGCGCAGGACCTTGTCGCCCATGACCACGCCCTCGGGGGCGCCGTGCGAGGTGATGTAGACGAGGCACCCGGCGGGAGAGGCTTCGGCGGCAGAGGTCAGGCCCGCCTGGATCGACTTGGGATCGGACGCCGCCACGCCTTGTGACGGGTAGCGCTTGGGGCGCGTCGAGAACTGGGCCGGGGCGGGGAAACCCAGGGCGGTCAGGCTTTGGGAGACGTCTCGGCGGGCATTGTCGAAGGCTTCGGTCGAGCCGCCGGAATGGGCGCGGAAGTCGCCGGCCACGACCACGGCGGCCCAGCGATCGAAGGGGCCTTCGGCATGGGCGGGCGCGATGGCCAGGAGAGCCAGCAGCAGGCCGATCAGAAGGCTCGCGGTCCGGCCCATTGGCGCGCCTATTTCTTGAACTTGGCGAAGGGCGTCGGCAGCGCCGTGCCCGTCGACGTGGCCAGCAGCCGGCCTTCGGCGTCGTAGAGCTCGCCTTCCATGAAACAGACGGTGCGTCCCCACTTCACCACCCGGCCGACGCCGCGCAGCGGACCGGGCATGGCCGGTCGCAGGAAGCTGGTCTTCATCTCGAGGGTGGGGACCACGTGCGTCATGCCCGAGGTGATCAGTCCGGCCACCGACATGCACTCGTCCAGCATGGCGCAGACGAAGCCGCCCTGGACCTGGCCCATCGGATTGGCCAGCAGGTCGGCGCGGGCGTCGAAGGCGATCTCGACGCGCCGCTCGGCCTGACTGACGGCGATGAGCTTGAAGCCCAAAGTCAGGGCGCTGGGCGGCGCGTTCTTCGAAGCGGTGAAACGCGCGAGGATCGCCTCGTCGGTAAGAGCGCTCTTCTCCTCCGAGACGACGTCGTTCAAGGCCTACTTCTTCCGGAACTGGTCGAGGGAGATGATCTTGGGGGCCTCGTCGCCGTCGGCGGGGGGCGGGGTCGGCTCGGGCTCCGGCTCGACGGGCGCCGGCTCGATCTCGGGCGCCTCGAACTGAAGGGCGAACTGCACCGACGGGTCGTAGAAGCGGGTCACCGCCGCGTAGGGGATCGACAGGCGCTTGGGCTGGCCGCCGAACTTCAGCGTCACCGAGAAGAAGGTCTCGCCCGGCGCCAGGTCCCAATACTGGTGCTGCAGGATGATCGTCATCTCGTCGGGATACTTGCCCAGCAGGTCCTGGGGGGCGGAGACGCCGGCGGCCTGGGTCTTGAAGGTGATGTAGAGATGGTGCGGCTCGGGCAGGCCGCCGGGCGCGGCGGCCTTCTTCAGCGCAGCCTTCACGACGCCACGCAGGGCGTCCTGGGCCATGGCCTCGTACTGCATCAGGTCTTCGGTCGGAGGAGTGCGGGCCATGGGTCTTCGATTAAGCAAAAACGACAAATCCAGCGGCCAGCGTAACCTGTCGCGGGCCTGTGGCAAAGGCGCCCGTATACGGTAGCGGCGTACAAATTTTCGAGGGTGACCGGCAGCGTCGAAAAGCGAAGGAATTCCGTCGCCGAGCGCCAAGAAGCTGCTCCGATGGAGAGGAGGCGTGATCCACATTTCCGGAAAGTGGAGGGATTCTGTTGCCAGGCTCCCTCCGGGCCCCGCCTAGGGATCTGAACCCCTAGGACTTAAGAGGCGAATTCACCTGCACCGCATTACGCAGCGACGGCGAACTCTTCAGCGAAGTTATCGTTCGCATTTAGTTTAAAGGCCCGAAACGGTGGGCCAAGCCGAGAGAAAGCAAACACCTTTACACGTCTGTCGATGCTGATCGGCCCCATGCAGTCCCGTGATAACTCGGGAGAGATTTGGTGGAGCCGCCGGGAATCGCACCCGGGTCCAGTCCGCTTATTACGTGCGCGTTTATCCCCATAGTTCGGCCGAAGCCGGACGAACTCAATATAGGCCCTCGGGCCGGCGGATGGAAGGGGCGCGGCTAAACCGTCCCCAGGCTGAGGCGGCCGTCGGAGAGGCGGCCAGTGACCACGGCGCCGTGGTCCTCGAACAGTTTCAGGGTTTCGCCGACCAGGACGTAGGCGCCGGTGAAGACGCTGTCGGGATTGGCGTGGACTTCGACGAAGCGGCCGTCGGGGCGCAGCTCCAGGCTGAAGCGGCCATCGGGCGAAGACCAGACGCCGGAGACGGGGAGGTGGTCGATCATCATGGCAGGATCCTCCAGGTGGAAGCGGACGAGAGCAGGGCGGGCAGGGCGGCCATCGCGCAAGCGCCGGCCCACAGGGCGACGGCGAACCAGCGTGGCGCCGCCGTCGCGCGACGGGGCATGTGGCGGGTCATGGCCAGGCTTTGATTTGGGGTTTGGTTTTGGGGGAGCGCCGCAGGGGAGCTACGGCGGAACGAGGCCAATATGACCCGGCCGGCTGTCCAGCCGGTAGAGCGATGCTCCGGGTTGATTGCACGATCCTGCGGATCTGCGGTCAGCGAGGCTCGGGCGTGGCGGGAACGGGGGGCGGCTGCTCGGCGGGCTCGGGCTCATCCTCGGCGACCGGAACGGCCGGCGGCTGCGGGCGGCTGGATGTTCCGGCCTTCAGCTGGCCGCCCTGGGCCTTGAGGTCGGCATAGGCCGCGGCCTGGCGCGAGAAGTCGCCGCCGCGCGGCAGCACCGCGTCGAATAGCGGATCGCGGCCGGTCGCCGCACCGACGACGGCCGACAGCACGCCGGCGATCGAGCCGACCTCGGCGTCGTCGCAGGCGCGGCGCAGATGGCGGGCCTGGCCGGGAACCAGCAGGGTCACGTCCCACGACACCCCGTCGACGCAGACGCCCTCGACCGCGCCGCCGCCGTAGTCCACGATCACGCTGCGGGGCTGGCTCCAGGTCGGATCGCCGGCCAGGGCCTTGAGCGCGGCGATGCGGTCGTCGGGCAGTTCGGCGTTGATGTCGACGCGCCGGCCGATCTCGGGGGTGCAGCAGCCAAGGCCCGCGCGGGCCTGGACGAAGGCGCGGCCGTCGCGGCGGACCGTGACGCGCACCACGGCCTGGCGCACGCCGCGCGCCGGTCGGGCCCAGGCCTCGAGCACGAGCTCGCCGCCGCGCACCAGCTGGGTCTGCAGCGGCTGCAGGCCCCACAGGCGATAGAGAAGGGGATCGACGCCGTTGTCGATCGGGACCGGCTGCTCCTTGCGCCCCAGCCGACGGCCGGCCAGCGGGTCGACCTCGGACGAGGGGCGAGGGATCTCGTTCGACCACCAGACCGCCGGATCGGGCGGCGGCGCGGGGGCGGCCGGAACGACGGGCGCGACCGGCTGGGCCTGGGCCGCGAGCGCCAGGGCTCCCGCGAGAATGGCCGGTCCGATCACGCCCATGCGGCTTACATCCCTTCGAAGCCCCGCTCGATGGAAAGGACGCCGGTGCGGGAAAGTTCCACCAGGCCCAGCGGGCGCATCAGGTCGAGGAACTTGTCGATCTTCGACGGCGCGCCCGAGATCTCGAACACGAAGCTTTCCAGCGTGGTGTCCACCGGCTTGGCGCGGAAGATGTCGGCGATGCGCAGGGCTTCGACACGTTCGGGGCCCGAGCCGCGAACCTTGACCAGGGCCAGCTCGCGCTCGACGCCGTTGGGGTCGCGGGTCACGTCGTGCACGCGGCGGACGTTGACCACCTTGTTCAGCTGGGCTTCGATCTGGTCGAGCACCTGGCGCGTGCCGCGGGTGACCACGGTGATGCGGCTGGTGTGGGCCTTGCGGTCGGTCTCGGCGACGGTGAGGCTCTCGATGTTGTAGCCGCGCGCGGCGAACAGGCCGACCACGCGGTGCAGCACGCCCGGCTCGTTGTCGACCAGCAGGGCGAAGGTCGCGGTCTGCTCGGCCTGCTCGTTCGGGCTGAGGTCGTAGGCCGAGGCGGGGGCGGGTTGGACGTTTGCGGTCATGGCGTTTCCGTCGGTGTTCTGGGTTTCAGTCCCAGGATTCGAGCCTGGGGATCATAAAGCACGGCGAAGGCCTGGAAGGGCAGGGAGCCGGCGGAGATTCTGTTGCGTGGCTGGCCCTTGCCGGCCCGGATAGTTACTCGCGAGGCTTGGTCCTGGTCGGTGACGAAGGGCATGGCGACCGCCGCGCCAGGACGTCCCATGGTCAGCCGCGCCTTCGTGCCGCCCGGCCAGGCGACGGGTTTGGCGTCTCCGCCGAGGGCCACCTCGACCACCGGCGCGCCGCTGTCGAGCAGCATCGGGCCGCAAAGCGAGGTCTCGCCGCCGGCCTTGACCACGCAGCCCGGCACGGCGTCGTGGAAGCCGCCGCGAAGATCGGCGAAGGCGGGATCGAGCGGCAGGGCGGTGAAGCCGGTGGTCTCGTCCGGGGTCGGGTTGAGGATCAGGCGTCCGGGCTGGTCGGATCCGGCCTTGGGCAGTTCGATGATCCACGAGCGAGCCATCGCCTTCAGCGGATTGGCCGCGTCGGCGTCGCCCATGTTGGTTCCGAGGATGGCGACGAAGCCGTTCTCGCCGCGTCCGCCGATCCGATACCTGTCGGCCGCGACCTCGCTGACCGGGCAGTCGGGACGTTCCTGAGCGCAGGCGGCCTTGTCGATGCGTTGGAAGACGAAGTCGTCGGGCGTGCGCGTGGCGCCCAGGGCGATCGCGGCCCTGACCGGAGGGCCGGAGAAGCGCGCCCCGGAGGTGTAGCCGTAGTTCTGTTCGGGCCCGGCCGCGGGAAGGGCCTTTGCCGACGGATCGACCGCGAGCACCCGCAAACCCGTCGAGCCGGTGTCGAGCATGGCCCGGATCGGCGCGCCTCCGGCGATCGACAGCTCGACCCAATAGCGCGGCGCGCCGTTGGCGAGCACGCTCTGCTGGATCGGGATCTCGACGCGCGGCTGGGCGAGGGCCGCCGAAGCGGCCATCAGGGGCAGTGCGGCGATGAGAAGCGTGGCGCGCATGGACGACTCCGGACGAGTCTGAAGAGCAGGCCTTGGATGGCGCCCGGCGTCTAGACCAGACCCGCGCCCTCTTCGCCGATGACGCTGCCGATGTCCTCGACCTCGCCCATGATCATCTCGTTGTGGGCCTTGCCCGAGGGGATCATCGGCAGGCAGTTCTCGTGCTTCTCGACGCGGCAGTCGAAGATCACCGGCTTGTCGCTGTTGATCATCTCCAGGATCTTGGTGTCCAGTTCGGCCGGGTCCGAGCAGCGGATGCCGACCGCGCCATAGGCCTCGGCCAGCTTCACGAAGTCGGGCAGGCTGTCGGAATAGGAGTGGCTGTAGCGCTCGCCGTGCAGCAGCTGCTGCCACTGGCGAACCATGCCCATCCATTCGTTGTTCAGGATGAAGATCTTGACCGGCAGGTCGAACTGGATCGCCGTCGACAGCTCCTGAATGCACATCTGGATCGAGGCTTCGCCGGCGATGTCGACGACCAGGCTCTTGGGGTGGGCCAACTGCACGCCCAGGGCGGCGGGCAGGCCGTAGCCCATGGTGCCCAGGCCCCCGGAGGTCATCCAGCGGTTGGGCTCCTCGAAGCGGAAGAACTGCGCGGCCCACATCTGGTGCTGGCCGACTTCCGTCGTGATGTAGACGTCCTTGTCCTTGGACAGTTCGTACAGGCGCTGGATGGCGTACTGCGGCTTGATGACCGTGTCCGAGCGCTTGTAGGCGAGGCACTGGCGGGCGCGCCAGGCGTCGATCTGGGCCCACCAGTCGGTCAGGGCGGCCTTGTTCGGCTGGTGGCCGGCGGCCTTCCAGGCCTCGATCAGGTCTTCAAGGACGCTGCCGGCGTCGCCGACGATCGGCAGGTCGACGCGGACGTTCTTGTTGATCGACGAGGCGTCGATGTCGATGTGGATCTTCTTGCTGCCCGGCGAGAAGGCGTCCAGGCGGCCCGTGACGCGGTCGTCGAAGCGCGCGCCGACGCAGATCATCACGTCGCAGTCGTGCATGGCGTTGTTGGCCTCGAACGTGCCGTGCATGCCCAGCATGCCCAGCCACGCAGGATCGGCGGCCGGGAAGGCGCCCAGGCCCATCAGGGTCGAGGTGACCGGCGCGCCGGTCAGGGCCTGGAACTCACGCAGAGCCTCGCTGGCCTTGGGACCGGCGTTGATGACGCCGCCGCCGGTGTAGAAGATCGGCCGGCGGGCGCCGGCGATGATCCGGGCGGCCTCGGCGATGCGGCCGGCGTCGCCCTTGATGCGCGGCGAATAGGCGTGGCTGGAGGCGACTTCCGTCGGGCCGTAGTATTCGCCCTTGGCGAACTGGACGTCCTTGGGGATGTCGATCAGCACCGGGCCCGGGCGGCCGGTGGTGGCGATCTTGAAGGCCTCGTGGATGATCTGCGGCAGGTCGCGGACGTCTTTGACCAGGTAATTGTGCTTGGTGCACGAACGGGTCATGCCGACCGTGTCGGCTTCCTGGAAGGCGTCGGTGCCGATCAGGTGGGTGGGAACCTGGCCGGTGATGACGACCATCGGAATCGAGTCCATCAGGGCGTCCATGATGCCGGTGATGGCGTTGGTCGCGCCCGGACCCGAGGTGACCAGGACGACGCCCGGCTTGCCCGAACTACGCGCATAGCCTTCGGCGGCATGGGTCGCGCCCTGCTCGTGGCGGACCAGGATGTGCTGCAGGCGCGGTTCGTGGAACAGCGCGTCGTAGATCGGCAGGACCGCGCCGCCCGGATAGCCGAACAGCACTTCGACGCCTTGATCGACGAGGCCGCGGACCACGATCTCGGCGCCGGTCATGGCGCGGTTCGCGGAGTCTGCGGGAGCGTTGCTCTCGATGGTCTGGTGGGCGGTCATGGCGCAAGTCCCGGATGGACGTGAAACTGGGCTTTGGAGGCGGCGGAAAAGAAAAAAGGCCCCGAAGGACCTTTGTGCGCGCGACCGATCTATCAACGTGACTTCGAGGTCACGCCGTGAACGGCCGCTCCATAAGTACGATCATGGTGGTGCGCACGAGTGTTGCTCCAAATGGATGATCGGGGAATGCCATGCTCGCGGAGGGGCGTCAAGGCGCGGTTTGACGCAAGAAACGACCCGTGGCGCGGCGGCCACGGACGTCTGCGCGCCAGTTTCAGCCCAAGGTTTCCAGCAGCAAGGCAAGAGCTTGCTCCGCGAAGCGTCGCATGTTGCTCTCGCGGTCCTCGATCCCGGTCTCGACGGTAAGACTGACCTCGCGCGCCGCGCTCACCGCGGCCACGCAGCAATGGCCGGCGGCGTCTCCATATCGATTGCCCTCGGGACCGGCCGCACCGGTCTCCGACAGGCCCCAGGTCGCCTTCAGGTTCTTGCCGGCCACGCGAGCCAGCAGCAGCGCATAGGGCTCGCTGGCGGAGCGAAGCCCGTCCATCGCCTTTTGCGGGATGTCCAGCAGGGTGAGGCGCGCCCGGGCGGTGTAGACGACCGCGCCGCCGACATAGAACTTCGATGCGCCCGGCACGGCCAACAGCGCTGACGAGATCATGCCGCCGGCCGAGCATTCGGCCACGGCGACGGTTTCTCCGCGTTCGATCAGGCGTTGGCCGACGGCGGCGGCGAGACGGGCGAGTTCGGTCATGTGGAGGCTCTGGCTGGAAGGCGGGAAACAGTTGTCGCGGCGGGCCGGGCGGTGGTGAGCGCCGACGTCGCGGAGGTCGTGCGAAGCTTCAACGGGGAGCCACCCTGGTCCAGTCCGCCGTCTGGTTCCGGAACCAGGTGAGCTGGCGCTTGGCGTAGCGCCGGGTCTCCTGGCGCGCGGCGTCGAGGGCCTGGTCGAGGCTGGTCTCGCCGCGCAGGTGGGCGGCCAGTTCGCGATAGCCGACGGCCTTGAGGGCGGGCAGGGCCGGGTCGAGGCCCCGCGCCTCCATAGCCGCGACTTCCTCCAGCGCGCCGTTCTCGACCATGACGCCCAGCCGGGCGTCGCAACGCGCATAGAGTTCGGCGCGGGGCGGATCCAGGACCGCGCCGCTCCATTCGCCGGGCTGCAAGGCGGGCCGGGTGTCGGCCTGCCAGTCCGAGAGCGCGCGGCCCGTGGCCACGGCGACGGCATGGGCGCGGACCAGGCGCTGGCGGTCGCCGCTCTCGATCCTGGCCTCGGCGGCGGGATCGAGCGGGCGCAGCAGGTCGCGGAAGGCCGCTTCGCCCTGGGCCGCGTAGAGCAGGCCGGAGATCTCGCGCTGGCTCTCGGGCACCGGCGGCACGTCGGCCAGGCCGTGGGTGAGGGCGCGGAAATAGAGGCCGGTGCCGCCGACCACGATGGCGGGACGACCACGGGCGGCGATGTCGTGCAGGGTCCTGACGGCCGCCGCCTGCCAGCGGCCCACCGACCAGCCCTCGGCCGCATCGGCGACGCCGAACAGATGGTGCGGGGCGCGGGCTTCTTCCTCGAGCGAAGGCGCGGCGGTCAGCACCCGCAGCCCGGCATAGATCTGCATCGAGTCGGCGTTGACGATCTCGGCGCCGGTGCGCTCGGCCAGGTCCAGGGCGTAGGCCGACTTGCCGCTGGCGGTGGGGCCAGCGATCATCCAGACGCGCGAGTCGGGGGCAAAGGGTGTTTCGACGGTTGCGTGGGGGGCGTCACGGTCCATGAAGCGTACATACATGATCGCGGCGGCGATGGTCGCCTTCCTGACGGCCGGATCCGTCCAGGCCGCCACCACTGAGACCGCCAAGGCCAAGTCTCCGCCCGCCGCCGCCCAGGCGACGCCCGCGCCGGCCGAACTGACCTCGCGGGAGAAGGCCGGCTGCGGCGCGGTGCTGGTGATCCTGGGCAAGGTGGCGACCAGCTATCCGCAGCTGTTCGCCCAGAAGGGCCAGGACGGGCGCGGCGCGCAGTTCATGCTGGAGGCCTTCGGCGCCAAGGGACGCATGATGATGGACGAGGCCTTCGAGGACGGCGCCGAGCAAGGCGTGAAGCCGACCAAGGTCTATGAGGACGGCCTGGGTTTCCTGTTCGAAAGCGTCAAGCCCGAGCCGGGCGAGAGCAACGAGGCCGCCGGCAAGCGGGCCGCCATGGCGCTGCTGCAGCGCTGCACGGGCATCAGCCCGAACTAATCCGGGTTGACGGCGGGGGGCGACTGGCTTAGCCGCCCCGCCATGCACGTCCTGACCCTCGTCGGCCCGGAGGCCGAAACTCTCGCCGCCGCTCTTGCGCTGGGCCAGATCGTTCCGCTCGGCCCGAACGCCGTGGACGTGACCTTCGAGGGCGACGCCGCCCCGGTCCGCGAGCGGGTCATCGCCGCCATCGGCGACAAGCCCGTCGACTTCGCGATCCAGCCCGTCGAAAATCGCCGGAAGCGCCTGCTGATCGCTGACATGGACTCGACGATCATCAACGTCGAATGCCTGGACGAGCTGGCCGACTTCGCTGGCGTGAAGGCTCAGGTCTCCGAGATCACCGAGCGCGCCATGCGCGGCGAGTTGGCCTTCGAGGGCGCCCTGCGCGAGCGGGTCGGCATGCTGAAGGGGCTTTCGACCTCGGCGCTGCAGACCTGCTTCGACGAGCGCGTGCGGCTCAATCCCGGCGCCGAGACGCTGGTCAAGACCATGGCCGCCCACGGCGCCCGCTGCGCCCTGGTCTCGGGCGGCTTCACCTTCTTCACCAGCCGGGTGGCCGACGCCGCGGGCTTCCACCTGAACCGGGCCAACACCCTGATCGAGCAGGGCGACGCCCTGACCGGCGAGGTCGGCGACCCGATCCTCGGCAAGGAGGCCAAGCTGGCCGCCCTGAACGAGGAGACCAGCGCCCTGGGCCTGACCCCGGCCGACGCCCTGGCCGTGGGCGACGGCGCCAACGACCTGGCGATGATCGAGGCCGCCGGCCTGGGCGTCGCCTACCGCGCCAAGCCGATCGTGGCCGCCCAGGCCCATGCCAAGGTCGACTATGCCGACCTGACCGCGCTGCTTTACTTCCAGGGCTATCGCGCCGAGGAGTTCGCACAGTGAGCTTCCCCCGCCGTGTCGAGGCGGTGGTCTTCGACATGGACGGCCTGCTGCTCGACACCGAGACCGTCTATCGCGCCGCGATGATCGATGCGGGCCAGGCGTTCGGCGTGCCGGTCACGGCGGCGACCTACGCCTCGATGGTCGGCAAGACCAATCCCGAATGCGCGGTGATGCTGCGCGACCTCTATGGCGAGACCTTTCCCGTCAAACCGTTCTTCGAGCGGCTGTGGGCCGACGTCGAGTTGCTGCTCGAGGCCGAGATCCGGCTGAAGGACGGGGTGCAGGAGATCCTCGACCACCTGGACCACCTGGGCCTGCCGCGGGCCATCGCCACTTCGAACGGCCTGCCGGCGGTGGAGCGGTATCTGGGCCGCTTCGATCTTCTTCCCCGGTTCCACGCGGTGGTCGCCCACCACGACGTGACGCGCCACAAGCCGCACCCGGATCCCTACTTGCTGGCCGCCCAGCGGCTGGGCGTCGATCCGCTGGCCTGCCTGGCGCTGGAGGACTCCCACCCCGGCGTCCGCGCGGCTCACGGGGCGGGAATGATGACCATCATGGTGCCCGACATCCTCGATCCGACCGAGGAGATGCACGAGAAGTGCGTACACATCGCCGACAGCCTGCACGTGGTGCTGGACCTGCTGAAGCGGGCGGGGTGAGGCAGATGCTCCCCCTGAAGGGGGAGCTGTCGCGAAGCGACAGAGGGGGAGGAGATAGCGGCGCCTCCGGGCGCTCCGACCTCGTCAGATATTTCCCCCTCCGGCCCTCCGGGCCACCTCCCCCTTCAGGGGGAGGATTTTGGGGTCAGCCCCCCGGACCTTTCTCGAAATACTTGAAGTAGGCGCTGTCGGGCGACAGGACGAAGGTGGTGTCGCCCTTGCCCATCGACTGCTCGTAGGCCTGCATCGAGCGGTAGAAGGCGGCGAAGGATGGGTCGCGGCCGAAGCTGGAGGCGAACAGCTGGGCGCGCTGGGCGTCGGCCTCGCCTCGGATCTTCTCGGCTTCCTCGTAGGCGGTGGCGACGATCTCGCGGCGCTGCTGCTCGCCGATGGCGCGCAGTTCGGCGGCCTCCTGCTTGCGGGCCGTCTGCATCCGCTCGTAGACGGCCTGCTGGTTCGGCTCGGGCAGGTCGGCGCGCTTGATGCGCACGTCGATGATCTGGATGCCGAGGTTGGAGCCCTTGACCTGGCGGGCGACCTCGTCGCGGATCGCGGCCATGATCTGGGCGCGCTTGCCGGCGATCACGTCGCCGGAGTCGGCGCGGCCGATCTGCTCGCGCAGGGCGGCGTTGACGATGCGATCCAGGCGGTCGCGGGCCACGGTCTCGCTGCCGAGCGCCCTGAAGAACTGGCGGGTGTCGGAGATCCGGTAGCGGACGAAGGCGTCGACCACCAGCTTCTGCTGGTCGGCGGCGGTCACTTCCTCCTGGTTGGCCGACAGGTCGATGTTGCGCTTGTCGAAGCGCAGCACGTTGTCGATCGGCGACTTCAGGTGCAGGCCCGGCGAGGTGACCACGGCGACGGGATCGCCGAAGCGCACCACCAGGGCCTGCTGGCGCTGGTCGACCTTGTAGACCGTGGTGCTGACCAGGATCAGCGCGCCGACCGCGGCGACGCCGGCGGCGATCAGGGGCGTGTTGCTGGCGGGACGGCTCATCGGGCGACTCCGTCGCTGGCGGCAGGGGCGGAGGCGGCCGGGGCCACGGGCCTGGCGCGGAAGGTGTCCGACGGCAGGATCACCGGGGCGTTGGCGCCCTTGTTGTCGACGATCACCTTGTTGGAGTTGGCCAGCACGCGCTGCATGGTCTCGATGTAGAGGCGCTCGCGCGTCACGGCCGGCGCCAGCTTGTATTGGTCGTAGACCTGATTGAAGCGGGCTGCGTCGCCCGAGGCCTCGCGCACCACCTGCTCGCGATAGCCCTTGGCCTGCTGGATCACCTGGGCGGCCTCGCCACGGGCGACGTTGGCGGCCGACTGGGCGTTCTGGGCCGCGCGCTGCACGTCGCGGAAGGCGTCGACGACCGGCTCGGGGGCGTTGGCCACCTGGATGCGGACACCCTCGATATGGACGCCGATGTCGTAGCGATCGAGCACCCGCTGCATCAGGATGCGGGTCTGGGCCTCGACCTCGCCGCGGCCGTTGGTGAGGATCGGGGTGAGGGCGGTCTTGCCGACCACCTCGCGCATGGCGCTTTCGGCCACGTCCTTGAGCACGACGTTGGGCTCGCGGACGTTGAACACGTACTTGCCGGCGTCGGACACGCGCCACTGCACGGTGAACGACAGGTCGACGATGTTTTCGTCGCCGGTCAGCATCAGGCGCTCGGCCGGGACCTCGGCGCCGGGCACCCCGCCGATGTCGAGGGTCTGGATCGAGGTGACGGGCACGCGCTGCACGGCCTCGAACGGCCAGGGCAGGTGATAGCGCAGGCCAGGATTGCTGGTGCGGCTATAGGCGCCGAAGGTGGTGACCACGCCCTGCTGGTTGGGCTGGACGACATAGGTTCCGGTCAGCAGCCACAGGCCGACCACGGCGCCGGCGCCCAGCATGATCGCCTTGCCGCGGCCGGGGCCGCCGAAGGTGGCGCGCAGGCGCTCGGTGACGCGCTCGACCAGCTCGCTGACGTCGATCGGAGGCGGCGGAACGCCAGGCGGGCCGGAGGCGGGGCGGCGGCCGGGGTCGGACTTGTTCCGCCCACCGTCGTTCTTGTCGTCGCCCGGCGGGGGAGAACCCCAGGGGCCGGGTCCGGCGTTGTCGTTCCAGGGCATGGGCGGCGCTATCTTCCCGTCGCTCGTTCTTGCGGATGGCGGGGTTGTAAAAGCCCCCCCGTACGCGGATATGAGGACCCCCGCACGACAAGGCAAGACAAAGACGTGACCGCAAGTTCCCCAGCGACCCCAGAAGACGCCCGCGCGGCCCTCGACCGCATCGAGGATCCGGCCACTGGGCTGGGCCTGGTCAAGGCCGGTCTGGTGCAGGGATTGGTGGTGCGCGAGGGCAAGGCCGGCTTCGTCCTGGAGGTTCCAGCCGCGCGGGTCGGCGGCTATGGCCCGGTGCGCGAGGCGGCCGAAAAGGCCCTGGCCGCGCTGCCCGGGATCACCCGCGCCCAGGTGGTGTTGACCGCCCAGGCCCCGGCCGAGACCACGCGGGTGCGCAAGGGCGCCCGCGTCGCCGACGATCCGCAGGCCCAGGTCGGCCCGCCGCCGGCTTCGGAAAAGCCCGCTCACGTGCGCCATGTCATCGCCGTCGCCTCGGGCAAGGGCGGGGTGGGCAAGTCGACCGTTTCGACCAACCTGGCCTGCGCCCTGGCGGGGCTGGGCCTGAAGGTCGGTTTGCTGGACGCCGACATCTACGGCCCCTCGGCCCCGCGGATGATGGGCGTCGAGGGCGAGCCGACCTTCGAGGACAAGAAGCTGCTGCCGATGGAAGCCCACGGCGTGAAGCTGATGTCGATCGGCTTCATGGTCGACGAGGGCAGGGCGATGATCTGGCGCGGGCCGATGGCCTCGTCGGCGGTGCGCCAGCTGATCCACGACGTGGCCTGGGGCAGCGAAGCCGAGCCGCTGGACGTGCTGGTCGTCGACCTGCCGCCGGGCACCGGCGACATCCATCTGACCCTGGTGCAGAAGCTGCGTATCGATGGGGTGGTGCTGGTCACCACGCCACAGGAGATCGCCCTGATCGACGCGCGCCGGGCGGCGGCGATGTTCGCCAAGACCGCGACGCCGATCCTGGGCCTGGTCGAAAACATGGCCTTCTTCGCCGACCCCGCGACGGGCGCGCCGATCCCGATCTTCGGCTCGGGCGGCGGCGTGGCCGAGGCGCAGGCGCTGGGGACGCCGGTGCTGGCCCAGGTGCCGATCGAGATGAGCGTGCGCGAGGCCGGCGACGCCGGGCGGCCGGTGGTGCTGGCGGCGCCGGACAGCGCGGCGGCCAAGGCGTTCGTCGAAGCCGCGAGCGCGGTGTGGAAGAGCATTTCGCATTAGGGCGCCTGGAACCTCCCCTGTGGGGGAGGCGATCGCGGCGGCAGCGATCGGGATGACTTTCGGGCGTTTCGGCGGCTGAGAACGTCCCCCCACCGGCCTTCGGCCACCTCCCCCACAGGGGGAGGTTCTTGGCGCTCGGTCACACAGACCGTAACCCCTCACCCTCCCAGGCTTCGCCTGCGCCCCTCCCTCTCCCTCCGGGAGAGGGTCTTGTCGGGGCTTAGCTCGTCGGTCCCTGGGGCGTCGCCGGCTGGGCCGGTTGCGGGGCGGCGGGGACGGGGGTGATGGGATAGGCGGGCTTGCGCTTGCCCTTGGCGGCTTCGGGCGGGGCCTCCGCGGCCGGGGGAGCGTGGACGTCGGGGATCGGCTCGACGGTGGGGCCGACCACCGAGGGCTTGGGCTTAGGCGGCGGAGGCGGCGGCGCATCCTTGCCGCCCATGAACGGGAAGCGGCGCTTCTTGTTCTCCGGTTCGGGCTGGGCCTCGCCTCGATGCTGGGGCGTGGCCGGCGGCATGCAGCCGCGCGCTTCGCCCAGGCCTTTCAGATAGGCGCGGCGGACGGCGCCGGCGGCCATGGCCGACTGCACGAGGCGGTCGTGCTTCTCGGCGCCCGACAGCTTGCGCACCCAGCCGCGCATCGGGATCAGGTCCTGCGCGGCGCTGGCCATGGCGCCCAGGGCCGCGTCGCCGGCGGCCTTGCGGCCACGATCCATCAGGTCTTCGTCCTCGCCCGGCGGCACCTGGTCGAGGTCGACGCCCAGCGCCGCGTCGAGCGGCTTCACCAGGGCCGTCAGCTGGCCGCAGCTGGACGGTTGGGGCCGGGCGTAGGGGTCCTGCATGGCCTCCAGCAACACGGGCGGGATCTTGGTGCGCATCAGGTTGACGTCGCGCAGCGGGGCGGTGACCGCGCCGGAAAGGCCGTCCTTGTTGGCCTCGGAGGTGGTCTGGATCTTGTCGGGGTTCTCGACCTCGGCCGGAGATGCAGGGGCTTGGGGAGCGGGCTCGCGCGTGGTGGCGCAGGCGGCCAGCAGGGGCAGCGCGGCGGCGAGGAGGAGCAGGCTTCGCATGACTTGACCCTAACGCGCGAGAAGCCGTGTCGTCATCCGCCGTGTCGCGTGCGAATCGAACAGCCCCCCGAAGAGGTCGCGGAGGTTGCGGGGCGACTACGGCCTAGATTGGGCGGGCGGATGAACAAGGCGACGCCGGCCCCCGCTGGATATCCAGGTCGGGGCTGATTTCGTTCAGGTTTTCGAAGAAGAGTTTGGTGGGCCGGCTGGGATTCGAACCCAGGACCATTCGATTAAAAGTCGAATGCTCTACCACTGAGCTACCGGCCCGCTGTCGACACGGAAGGCCGTGAGAAGCGGCGCGGACCATAGTCGGGCGTCGGCTGCGTCGCAAGCCGGGTTTCGACCGAGGCTGTGGATGGGATTGCAATTAAATCCCACATGGTGAGCTTGTGTGGCGATATGTGAAATATCTTGCGTCCGTGCTCGTTCTTCGGGATGGTCCGGCGCAGAATGACGGCCGCGGGTCGCGGTACGAAGGGGGAGGCGAATCCGGGATGCAGCTCGCGCGACGCAGTGTTCTGGCCGGTTTGCTGCTGGCGCCCGCGACCGCCGCCACGGCGCTGGAGGCGCAGATGACGGCCCGCAGGTTCGACTTCACCGCCAAGCCGCGCGAGGGCTTCACGCCCGTCGCCGCCGACCGCCTGTACGACGCCGCCAGCGGC
Organism: Caulobacter sp. FG7; assembly: GCF_057808875.1. Lineage (NCBI taxonomy): Bacteria > Pseudomonadati > Pseudomonadota > Alphaproteobacteria > Caulobacterales > Caulobacteraceae > Caulobacter > Caulobacter sp. FG7. The sequence continues at coordinate 115,458 of NZ_JBMDIW010000014.1, read as the reverse complement.
TACGGCTTCGAGCCGGGCGAGGGGCGGTCGTTCTCGGTCGCCGTTCCCGAGGGCGACTGGCGCGTGACGCTGGAAGTCGAGGGCGGCGCCGACCTGACCGTCAAGGCCGAGTCCCGCCGGCTGATGGCCGAGCAGATCCGCACCAAGGCCAAGGAGCGCCGCGAGGTGGTGTTCGTGGTCAACACCCGCGACGCCTCGCTGCCGCCGCCGCCCAAGAACGCGCCGGGCGGGACCGGCGTGATCCTCAATCCGCGCGAAAAGGGCACGCCCAACTGGGACGACAGGCTGACCGTCGAGTTCTGCGGTCCGGCCCCGAAGGTGGCGCGGATGATCGTCGAGGCCGCCAGCGTGCCGCGCGTCTTCCTGCTGGGCGACTCCACGGTGACCGACCAGCCGTTCGAGCCGGCCGCCGGCTGGGGCCAGATGCTGCCCAGGTTCTTCGCTCCGACGGTGTCGGTGGCCAGCCACGCCGAGTCCGGCGAGACCATGAAGTCGTTCCTGATGGAGCACCGGCTGGACAAGGTGCTGAGCCAGACGCGGGCCGGCGACTTCGCGCTGATCCAGTTCGGCCACAACGACCAGAAGGAAAACTGGCCCCAGACCTATGTGGCGGCCGACAGCACCTATCGCGACTACCTGCGGGCCTATGTCGGCGAGTTCCGGCGGCGCAAGGCGACGCCCGTGCTGGTGACCTCGATGCACCGTCGCCGGTTCGACGGCGAGGGCAGGATCATCAACACCCACGGCGACTATCCGGCGGCGGTGCTGGCGGCGGGCGCCGAACTGGGCGTGCCGGTCATCGACCTGGCGGCCATGAGCAAGGTCTTCTACGAGGCCCTGGGGCCCGTGCAGTCGCCCAAGGCCTTCGCCGACGGCGGCAAGGACATCACCCATCACGACAACTACGGCGCCTACGAACTGGCCCGCTGCATAGTGGAGGGGATCAAGGCCGGCGTTCCGGAGTTGGCGCGTCACCTGGCGGCTGACGTCGGGTCGTTCGATCCGGCCAGGCCCACGCCGCCCGACAGCTTCGTCATGGCTCCCAGCGCGGCCCGCAGCAATGCGGCCCTGCGCGGCAACTGACTTCTTGCGAGGTTCTCCGATGATCGACCGTCGATCCCTGCTGGCCCTGGCCGGCGCGACCGCCGCCAGCCCGGCCCTGGCCCAGACGACCCCGGCCGTGAAGCCGAGCCTCGAGATCCAGCCGATCTGGCCGGGCAAGGCCCCGGGCGGCGACAAGGTCACCGTCAAGGAGCAGGTGATCCTGCGCACGCCGGGCGGCGATCCCAACGACACGGCCTTCCTCAACATCACCGACCCGGTGCTGATGATGCGCCGGCCGGCAAAGCCCAACGGCGCGGCGATCCTGATGATCCCCGGCGGCGGCTACAAGCGCGTGGCGGTCAGCAAGGCCGGCGGGGCGATCGACAAGTGGATCGCCGACCAGGGCGTGACCGCCTTCGTCATGACCTACCGTCTGCCGGCCGACGGCTGGGCGGCGGGACCGGACGTGGCGCTGCAGGACGCCCAGCGGGCTATCCGCATCATCCGCTCGCGGGCCGGCGAACTCGGCCTGGATCCGGCGCGGGTGGGCGTCATGGGCTTCTCGGCCGGCGGGCACCTGGCGGGCCGGCTGGCCACCCAGTTCAAGCGCGACACCTATGCGCCGATCGACGCCATCGACACCCTGTCGACGCGACCGTCGGTGGCGGGGCTGTTCTATCCGGTGGTGACCATGCTGGCGCCGTTCGCGCACGGCGCCTCGATGAAGGAGCTGCTGGCGGGCGACGCTTCGGACGCGCGCCGCAAGGCCGCCTCGCTGGAGCTGGACGTGCCGGCCGACACGCCGCCGACCTTCATCGCCACCGCCGCCGACGACAAGGTGGTGCCGGCCGACAACAGCTTGCTTCTCTACTCGGCCCTGCGCGCGGCCGGCGTGCCCAGCGAGCTGCACATGTTCGAGAAGGGCGGCCACGGCTTCGGCGTGACCGGTCCGCAGGGCATGGACATGGGCTGGCCGCAGCTCCTGCCGCCGTTCCTGCGCCGCCACGGCCTCTACGCGTGATCTTCGACGCCGGGGATTTCGGCGCTGTCGGCGACGGCGAGGCGCTGGACAGCGACGCGATTAACGCCGCCATCCAGGCCGCGCGCGCGGCCGGCGGCGGGACCGTGCGGCTGCCGGCGGGACGGTATCTCTGCTTCTCCATCCGGCTGGCCAGCGGCGTGACGCTGAAGCTGGAGGAGGGCTGCGTGCTGGTCGCCGCCGATCCGGCCCGGCACGGCGGCGCCTACGATCCTCCGGAAGACAACCCGCACGACCTCTACCAGGACTTCGGCCACAGCCACTGGCGCAACAGCCTGATCTGGGGCGAAGGCCTCGAGGACGTGGCCATCGAGGGGCCCGGCCGCATCGACGGCGAGGGCCTGACCCGCGAGGGCCCCGGCTCGCGCTGGCGCAGGCAGGCGGGCGAGTTCCCGCTGAGCATGGTAGGCCTTTCGGCCGAGGCGATGGCGGAACTCGTGCCTGAGCGGGCGGCGATGATCGGTCAGGGCAACAAGGCCATCGGCCTCAAGCGCTGCCGCAAGGTTCGACTGTCGGGCTTCACGCTGGTCAGGGGCGGGCACTTCGCGGTGCTGGCCACCGGCTGCGAGGACCTGACGATCGAGAACCTGCTGGTCGACACCAACCGCGACGGGCTGGACATCGACGGCTGCACGCGGGTGCGGATCAGCGGCTGCCGGGTCAACACGCCCAACGACGACGCCATCGTGCTGAAGGCTTCGATGGCCCTGGGCGAGGCGCTGCCGACGCAGGACGTCGAGATCACCGGCTGCCACGTCTCGGGCTTCGATCCGGGCACGGTGCTGGACGGCTCCCTAGGTCGCGAGCAGCGGATCTCGCCCGACCAGGACCGGGTGACCGGCCGCATCAAGATCGGCACCGAGAGCAACGGCGACTTCCGGCGGATCCGCATCGCCGACTGCGTGCTGGAACGCTCGCGAGGGCTGGCGCTGGAGACCGTCGACGGCGGGACCATCGAGGACGTCGAGATCAGGAACGTGCGGCTGGTCGAGATGACCAGCTCGCCGCTGTTCCTGCGCCTGGGCGCGCGGCTGCGCGGGCCGGAGGGGACGCGGCCGGGCGCGCTGCGCCGGGTGAGCGTGAGCAACCTGGACGGCGAGGGCGCCTTCGCCGACCTGCCGGTGATTCTGGTGGGCCTGGCCGACCATCCGATCGAGGACGTGCGACTGGAGAACCTGGCCCTGTCGTTCCTGGGTGGGGCGGAAGAGGCGGGCGTCGAGCCGCCGCAGCTGGAGGACGCCTATCCCGAGCCGCGGATGTTCGGCGATCCGCCGGCCTGGGGCCTGTGGGCGCGGCACGTGCGCGGGCTGGAGGTGACGGGGCTGTCGCTGGATGCAAATGCCGACGCCCGCTCGCCGGTGTGGGTCGATGGCCGGCCGGTTGCGCCAGAAGCGCTGGCTCGGCGTCCGCACGGTGCGGCTTAGCGTCGCGAGACGCGATTAAACCGCGCGCGACGCGTCGATTTTAGCACCTTCGCCTCATAGATGAGCGACAAGGGGCGGGATCGAGCCGTTTCGATCCGGCGTGACGTCGACCCTGGGGCCATGTTTCTAGCCACGTTCCTGAGAACCGTTGCGACTGTCGTGCTGGCCGCGCTGATGGCCGTGACGACGGACTACTGCGTCAACATCCTGATCCTGAAGCGGGCCGAGGTCTTCACCCCGTGGATGACGATGGTCATCGTCGTCATCGTGGGCGGGCCGCTGTTCTATGTCCTGCACAGCCAGCGGCTGAAGCTGAAGGCCGCGAAGCTCGATCTGTCCCAGAGCCTGAAGATCCAGCGCCAGACGGCCGAGGAGGCCGAACGCCGGCGCCGCGAGGCCGAGCAGACCCTGTCGCGCCTGCGCGAGCACGAGTCGCTGTACCGCATCCTGGCCAACAACCTGACCGACGCGCTCTTGATGTGGTGGCCGGATGGCCGCCGCCGCTACAACTCGCCGGCCATCGAGCGGCTGACGGGCTACACCCCCGCCGAGTTCCTGGTCGCGCCCAACCTGCTGGGCGTTAGTGATGAGGACGGCGCCAAGGCGCTGGCGGCCATCCGCTCGCTGCAGACCCCTAGCGACAGCAGCACGCTGGAGTACCGGTTCCGCCGCAAGGACGGCGAGACGATCTGGATCGAGAGCACCTATTCGCTGGTGCCCAAGGACGAAGGCGGGGGCTTCATCGCCACCAGCCGCGAGATCACCGAGCGCAAGCGCCTGGCCGAGGAACTGGCCCGGGCGGCGCAGGAGGCCCAGGCGGCTGCCGCGGCCAAGGCCGACTTCCTGGCCAACATGACCCACGAGCTGCGTACGCCGCTGACGGCGATCATCGGCTTTTCGGGCCTGCTGCGGCAGTCGTCGGCGCTGGACGAGACCGACGCGCGGCAGGTGCGCCTGATCCACGAGGCCAGCAACACGCTGCTGGGCGTCATCAACGACGTGCTGGACTTCTCGCGCCTGGAGGCGGGTCTGGAGCTGGACGCCGAGCCGTTCAAGCCCTGCGACATCGCCCGTTCGGCCGCGGCCCTGATCGAGAGCCAGGCCCAGGCCAAGGGCCTGCCGGTGCTGATCGAGTTCGGTCCGGGCCTGACGCCGCTGCTGGGCGACGCTGCAAGGCTCAGCCAGGTGATGCTGAACTTCCTGTCGAACGCGGTGAAGTTCACCAGCGAAGGGCAGATCGTCATCAGCGTCGAGCAGACCCCGACGAACCTGGGCCAACGGCTGCGGATGGCGGTGCGCGACAGCGGCATCGGCCTGCCCGACGACATGCACGAGGCGGTGTTCGAGCGCTTCATCCAGGCCGACGCCGGGGTGGCCCGCCGGTTCGGCGGCACCGGCCTGGGGCTGGCGATCTGCAAGCGGATCATCGAGGCCATGGGCGGGCGCATCGGCGTCGAGAGCGCGCAGGGCCGCGGCTCGACCTTCTGGTTCGAGGTCGAGCTGCCGGTCACCGAGACCGTCGCCAACGACCTGCCCGTCGCGCCCCAGCCAGCGCCGCTGGAGCGGCCGGTGCGGCTGCTGCTGGTCGAGGACAACGCCGCCAACCGCGAACTGATCGGCGCGCTGCTGGCGCCGTTCGAGGTCGAGGTCGACATGGCGGTGGACGGGGTGGCGGCCGTCGACGCCTTCAAGTCCGGCAAGGCCTACGATCTGGTTTTGATGGACGTGCAGATGCCGGTGATGGACGGCCTGACCGCCACCCGCCGCATCCGCGCCCTGGAGCCGATGGGGATCCGGACCCCGATCGTCGCCATGACCGCCAACGTCCTGCCCGAACAGGTGGCTACCTGCATGGCCGCCGGCATGGACGACCACCTGGGCAAGCCGATCAATCCCTCGCGCCTGCTGGAAATGGTGGCGCGGTGGGGGCAGGCGCAGGCGGCTTAGGTCGGCGCAGACCCCCTCCGGCCCTCTGGGCCACCTCCCCCAGAGGGGGAGGATCTACGACGCAGATGCTCCCCCTCTGGGGGAGCTGTCGCGAAGCGACTGAGGGGGTAGCGCCACCCAAACAAAAACCCCCGCCGTTTCGGGCGGGGGGGCTGAGGCATCAGTTGATGTCCGGGATCTGGTCGCTGCCGACCGGGGGCTTGGCTTTCTCGCCGCGGCCCCAGAGGCGTTCGTACTTCCAGCCGGTGAGGTCTTCGACGATGGCCTTGGACTCCGGCGTCTCGGCCTCGGTCGCGCCGGCGCGCAGGCGTTCGACCTCGTGGACCAGGACCTCGTGGGTCTTGGCGTTGAGGCGGAACTTCCACGAGATCAGCATGCCGGTGACCATCACCAGGATCGGGCCGCCGACCATGATCAGCACCAGGGTGTGGATCGCCTGGGGCGTCTGCTGGACGACCTGGCCCTTGCCGCCCGAGACGAAGCCGCCCAGGCCCAGGAGGGTGGTGGTGAGCAGGATGGCGCCCGACTGGGCGATCTTGCGCACAAAGGTCATGACGCCGGCGAAGATGCCCTCGCGGCGCTGGCCGGTGACGGCCTCGTCGACGTCGGGCAGGTAGTTGTAGACGCCCCAGGGCACGAAGTTCAGCGTGCCGCGGCCCAGGCCCGCAAGGATGATCGGCAGGAACAGCCAGAGCAGGACCGTGGGGTTGAAGCCCGAACCGGCGGCGTTGAAGATGTTGCCGTGCAGGCCCTCGACGCCCGCGGCGAAGCCGGCCGGCTTGACCAGGTAGAAGCCCAGGAACAGCAGCAGGGCCGCGGCGACGAAGGTGATGGCCATGCGATAGGCCGCCGTCGGGCCGGTCTTGATGATGACCCGGATGGCGATCATCACCGAGATCAGCTGGGCGAAATACATCATCGTCATCGCCTGGGAGATCACCAGGGTCGAGCCGACCATCACCGTAGCCACGAACAGCGGGAAGGCGGTGTTGAAGATGTCCTGGCTGATATAGCCGCCCAGATACAGCGACAGGTGCTGGCGGAAGGCCTTGAGCTTCAGGGTCGAGAACAGGTCGCGGAACATGTTGACCGGGATCAGCGCCGCCTTGCCCCAGTCCATGGGCTCGGGCTGGATCAGCTTTTCGTCGTCGGTGTAGGGGCGCTCCCAGGTGAACAGCACCACCAGCACGACGACCAGGCTGAACAGGCCGCCGAAGATGGCCGCCATGATGAGGAAGGTGTTGGAGCTGTCCTTGCCGCCGAAGTTGTTGATGATCAGCGTGGGCAGGTACGAGGCCAGGATCGCCGAGCTTTGGGCGATCAGCATGCGGGCGCCCGCGAACTTGGCCTTCTCCTTGTAATCCTTCGTCATTTCCGCCGCGAGGGTTTCCCACGGGATCAGGAACATCGTGTAGACGAACTCGAAGAAGATGAAGGTCACCAGGTAGTAGGTGAAGGTCTGGCCCGACACGAAGATCAGGGCGAAGCTGGGCAGCAGCGGGATGGTCAGCAGCAGGAAGATCTTCCGCCGCCCGACCTTCCGGCCGATCCAGGTGTGGCGCAGGTTGTCGGAGATGTAGCCGATCAGCGGGCAGGTGATCGCTTCCAGCAGGCGCGGAAGGCCCAGGATCAGGCCGGTCTCGACCGGCGACAGTCCGCAGAAGGTGATGAAGAAGTAGGCCAGCCAGCCGGTGATGACGGCTTGAGCGCCGGCCCCCAGCATGTCGCCGGAGCCCCAGCCCCAATAGTTGATCCAGGACGGTTTGCGGGCGTCTGGCGTGGCCATGTGCGTCTCATTCCCAAGAGGAGGGGGTCTTGTCGCCCCCAAGTCCGGTCCGGTCGATCGACAGGACTGGGTAGTTCGAAGTGTCTGGCGTTTGAGCCGAAAACCTCGCCCTTCGACAGGCTCTGGGTGAGGTTTCTCTAGCGGCCGGGCCTATGGGTGGTCCTCATCCTGAGCTTGTCGAAGGACGAGGACCACGCAACGGACCGAAGTCAGCGGCCTAGATGAAGGCGCGCTGGAATTCGCCCAGAGCCAGCATGGCCAGCGACTGGCCGTACGGCATCGAGGTCAGCGGGATGTCCTTGTAGCCCTGGATCGTGTCGAACACCGGGGTGCCGAACGAGACCTGCTGCAGTTCGCCGGCGTCGTCGATGTTGGCCAGCACGCCCTTGATGGCGCGGATGGCGACAGCTTCGTATTCCTTGCCGATGTAGCGCTTGCGGACGGCCTTAAGGACGCCGTAGGCGAAGCCGGCCGTGGCCGAGGCTTCAAGGTACGAGGTCTTGTCGTTGATGATCGTGTGCCACAGGCCGGTTTCCTGGTCCTGGTACTCGGTCAGGGCCTTGATCTGGGCTTCCAGGGCGTCGATCAGGAAGGCGCGCAGGCCGTCGCCCGGCTTCAGGTCGAGCAGCTCGATGAATTCCGGGATGGCGATCGTCACCCAGCAGTTCCCGCGGGCCCACAGGGCGTCGGCGAAGTTGTGACGGCCCTCGAAGGTCCAGCCGTGGAACCACAGGCCGGTCTTGCGGTCGGCCAGGTACTTGATGTGGACCATGAACTGGCGCTTGGCCTCCTCGACGAAGTCGGGGCGGTCGAGCAGCAGGCCGATCTTGGCCAGCGGCAGCACGGTCATCATCAGCGTGTCGTCCCACAGCTGCTGCGGGTTCTCGCTGTTGAAGACGATGTGCTGGAAGCCGCCTTCCTCGGTGCGCGGACCTTCGTACATGACGTAGTCGGCCCAGGTTTCGAGGTAGGGGATGTAGGTGTGGTCGCCGGTGGCCTCGTACAGGTAGGCCAGGGTCAGGAACGGCGAGACCGTGTTGATGTTCTTGGTCGGGGTGCCGGCCTCGAAGCGGTCGGCGAACCACTTGGTCATGATGTCGAAGGCGCGCTCGTCGCCGTACATCTCGTACTGCTTCCACAGGCCGTAGAGGCCCACGCCGTGGGTCCATTCCCAGTCGTTCCAGCCCTTGGTGTCGATGACGCGGCCGTCGTCGAGGCGCAGCAGGAACTCGCCCGTCTCGTCGGTGATGTCGACGAGGTTGCTGATCAGAAGGGCGATCTTGGCCTTGACGTCCTTGGCCTCGATGCCGTGTGCGAGATTGGGCACGGTAGTCTCCTAAAGGGTAGGTCTTGAAGTAGGCGGGGGCCTACTGCTTGTAGTTCGGCGCGGGGACGCGGGCGACGGGCACGCCGCCTTCCACGTTGCGCAGCACTTCCAGTTTGACCGCTTCCAGGGCGTCGCCGGGGGCGCCGTCGCTGGTTACGGCCAGAGCGATGGTGTTCTTGCCGTGCGGATCGACGATGCCGTTGGGCAGCACGAAGGTCCGCTGAGGGCCGACATGGGCGATGAACTGGCCCATGTTCCAGCCGTTGACGAAGATCAGCACGCGATAGCGGCCGGGCGAGCGCGGGGTCTTCGGATCGCCGATCGTCAGGCCCAGCGTCACGTCCTGGTCCTTGGGCAAAGCCAGGTCGAAGTTGGTGCGGTACCAGGTGGTGCCGGCATAGGGCGCAGTCTGCGCCATGTCAGCCTTCTGCCAGGCCTGGTCGGGGAAGCCCGGCAGGTGCCAGCCGTTGCGTTCGCCGTACTGGCCGCCTTCGTTCATCGGGCCGCGCACCGGATCGGCGATGTCCTCGCCGCCCTTGTTGCCCTGAATCTTCCAGCTGATCGGCACGGCGAAGCTGTAGCTCGTGGGGCTCGACAGCGAGGCCGAGACCAGGCCGCGAGCTTCCTTGTGGAAGTCGTCGGCGTCGAGGTCCCAGTTGTGGCCGTTGTTGCGCACCATCACCGACAGCACGTGCTCGCCGTCGCCGCGCAGGTCTTCCGGCAGCTTGAAGGTGGCCACGCCCGTGGTGATCGGGCGGGGCAGGCCGCCGTCCAGCTCGTGCTGGCCCAGGAACTTGCCGTCCAGCCAGACCTGCAGCATCCCCGCGCCGCCGGCGCCGTAGTGCAGGGTCAGGGTGTCGATGTCGGCGCGGCCCTTGTAGCGGCCGCGATACCAGACGTCGCCGTGGTGGAAGCCGTGGGTGCTCATGTCGAGCGCCGGCTGGCCCGTCGGCGGACGCACGGTGGAGCCGCCGCGCTTGCCCTCGGCCTTGGCCCAGGCGCTGTCGTCGAAGGCGGGATCCGACTCCGGCGAGCCGGCGGCGGTCTTCCAGTCGAGCCTGGCGAGATCCGGCACGGTGACGGCGGCGGGGCCGGCCAGCGCCTTGGACGCCAGCAGCGAGCCCGAAGCCGTGGCCTTGGCGGCGACGGCCGCGCCGTTCCAGCGGACGGTCTTGACGCCCTTGGGGGCGAAGACTTCCAGGGCGCTTTCGGTTTCGGTGTCGCCGGTCAGCGACAGGACCGCGCCCTTGACGCTGGCCGAGCGAACGAGGCCGGGGCCGCGTTGCAGGGTCGGGCCGGCGGCGGTGTCCTGGCGCCAGAAGGTCTGCCCAGTCGCCTCGTCGGCCAGCAGCAGCATCAGCGGCGGACGGCCGCCGCCGGTGATCCGCACGCGGGCGAGGCCCGTGTGGCTGTAGGCGAGCTTCAGGTCGCCCTTGGCGGCGTCGAAGCTTGACGAGACCTGGCCTTCCAGCACCTCGACCTTGGGGGCCTCGGCATAGCGCAGGACGGTTTCACCGGCCTCGCCGGCGCGGCCGTACATCAAGGCCAGGTCGCCGCCGTTCCAGGGCAGGTGGGTCTGGATCTCGGACGTCGAATAGACCAGCCGCTGGCCGCCCAGGTCGTACGAAGCCATCAGCATCTTGCTGTCCTGGCCCTTGATCCGCGAGGGAACCACGTACTCGCCGTCGCGGGTCTTGACCTTGAAGGTGAAGGCCTCGTCGCCGGTGGCGCTGCTGGGGTTGTGGATCACCACATAGAGGTGGCTGCCGGTCTCGGCGTTGACGTTGTGATAGACGCGGACCTTGTCGTTCGAGGGAACGACGGCCTCGCCCTTGTCCATGCGGGTCAGGTCCGGAACGGCGTTCAGGAACTGGCCCATCTGCTTCATGACGCGGGCCTTGTCGCGCAGGCCGCGGGCCTCGTCGATGGCCGAGCCGTAGTCGTAGGAGCTGAACACCACCGGAGCCGGCGACCAGCCCCAGCTGGTCCCGCCGTAGGTCATGTAGAAGCTCTGGATCGTCAGGCCGTTGGCGATGTTGGTGCCGTAGAACACGCGCTGGTAGCCGACGCCGCGATGGATGGCGGTGCAGTCGTAGTCGCCGTTGCTGCCCCAGTAGTCGAACCAGCCGCCGCCGAACTCGGCCGCGAAGCCGGGGGTGTTGGGGCTGGCCGAAGCGCCGCCCTTGGCCCCGCCGGCGCCGTAGAGACCCCAGTCGGGGGCCACGCCGGGCGAGGAGGGGGTCGAGTCGACCTTGCACGAGCCGCCCGGATAGCCGTCGAAGGCGTAGAGGTCGGTGGGGCCTTCGACGGCGCCGGGCACGTTGGAGCCCTTGGGCACCCAGTAGCCGTTGCGGCCCTTGTCGTTGTGGAACAGCGGCACGGTGATGCCGTCGGCGCGGGCCTTGTCGGCCAGCCACTGCATGTAGCGCTGCTGCGGCGCGCCCACGACGTCGAGCTCGTTCTCGATCTGGTGGGCGATGACCGTGCCCTGGCCGGTGGTCAGCTGGTGGCGGGCGATGACCTTGTTGATCTGGCTCAGCCACTCGTCGGCAGCCTGGATATATTCCGGCGCGTCGGTGCGGGCGCGGGCCTGCTGGTTGACGAGGTGGCCGGGGAAGCCGCCGCGCGTCAGCTCGGCGTTCACGTACGGGCCGGCGCGGGTGATGACGTAGAGGCCTTCTTCCTTGGCCATGGTCAGCACGCGGTCCATGTCGCGGATGCCCGAGAAGTCGTAGACCCCCTGCTTGGGCGAGTGGTAGCCCCAGTCGATGTAGATCGCGACGGTGTTGTAGCCGCTGGCCTTCATCTTCTGCAGGATGTCGCGCCACAGGTCGGGGCTGGGCACGCGGAAGGGGTGGAACTCGCCGCCCCAGGAATAGATGCGATTGCCGTCGACCTTCAGGGAATACTTGTCCCAGGTGATCTTGTGGGCTTGCGCGGGCTTGGCCGCGACCGCCTGGTCGCCGCCTTCCTTGAGCACGGTGAAGTGGCGGACGGTGCCCGACAGCTCGGGCAGTTCCTTCTTGGGCGTCCAGGTGCGGAAGCCGTCGGTGCTGTCGGAGTACCAGTAGCGCTTCGACATATACTCGTCGAAATAGATGCGCCACGCGCCTTCAGGCGTGCGCGTGAGGGCGGGGCCCTCGAGGAACTTGCCCCAGCCGGCCCAGTCGCCGCCGCCCTTCACCTGCCAGGGACCGTCCAGCGACGGGGCGGTCAGAAGCTCGATGAACTTGGTGGTCTCGTTCTTGGCGAAGGCCTGGTACTGCGAGCCCTCGCGCACGACGAAGGCGTCGATGTAGTTGGGGCCCATTCCTGACAGCGGGCGCGGCGCGCTCCAGCTGGCCAGGTCGGCGTCCTGCGCCGTGATCCGGTAAGGCTGGAACTGGCCGGCGATGCCGGTGGTCGAGACCGACAGGATCAGGTGCTCGGAGCCGTCGGCGTCGACGAACCACTCCGGCGCCCAGGTGTTGGTCGAGCCGGCGACGTCGACGGTGACGTCGCGCAGGAAAGTCCAGTCGACCAGGTCCTTGCTGCGGGCCAGGCCAATGGTGTTGCCGGTCCAGCCGGTGGTGTAGGCGACGTAGTAGAAGCCGTCCTTGCGCTTGATGACGCTGGGATCGCGGATCAGCCCCTTGGGCGGGGTATAGGCCAGCGGCTTTTGCAGGGTGAAGCGCGAGCCGTCGGCCGAGTCGTACACGCTCATGTTCGACTGGCTGGCGTTGGTGAACGCCGTCATGACGTAGCGCGTCGGCTCGGCCGCATTCGCGCCGGAGAGCGCGGTCGTGGCGAGCAGGGCGGCGGCGAGGCCGAGGAGGGCGGGACGCTTCATCATCACTGGTCTCAGCCCTCGAAGTAGAAGACGGGCTTGAGCGGCCATTCGACCGGCTTGTTGTCCGGGTGGACGTCCATCAGGTCGGCCATGAAATCCCACCAGCGCCTCATCACGGGCTGCAGGGGCAGGGCGTCCTTGTCGTTGTCCGGCTTCAGGCGAAGCACGGCGAACAGGCTCATGGTCTCTTCGTCGAGGAAGATCGAATAGTCGTAGATGCCGGCGTTGCGCAGCGCCTCGGCCAGGTCCGGCCACAGCTCGTCATGACGGCGCTCGTACTCGGCGGCGACACCGGGCTTCAGCTGCATGCGGAAGGCGATCGGGCGGCCCTCGGTCAGCGTGCTCATGGTTTCCTCCTGGCGTCGTTTCTTGGTTTTCAGGCGATGCGGTAGACGGCGGCGGCCGTGCCGGCGAACAGGCGCTGGCGCTCGGCGTCGCTGAAGTCGGCCGTGATGGCGTCGTAGGCGCAGTAGAAGGTGTCGAAGCTGCCGTGCACCTTCTCGACCGGGAAGTTGCTGGCGAACATGGTGCGCTCGACGCCGAAGGTCTCGATGACCTGCAGGACGAACGGGCGCAGGCTTTCCACCGTCCAGGCGCGGTCGACCATGGCCAGGCCCGAGACCTTGCAGGTGACGTTCGGACGCTTGGCCAGCGCGGCCATGCCAGAGCGCCAGAGCGACAGGCCCGCCTCGTCGCGGTCGGTCGGCATGCCGGCGTGGTTTACGACCAGCGGAATGTCGGGATGGGCGTCTGCCAGGGCCGCGGCCGTCTCCATCTGCGCGGGATAGAGCTGCAGGTCGAACGACAGGCCGTGCCTGGCCAGCAGGCCAAAGCCCGCGCGCCACTGGTCGTTCAGCAGCAGGTCGGACGGGCCGTAGGTCTTGGCCGGGTCTTCGTGGAAATTGACGATCTGGCGGATCCCGCGCACGTGCGGCCGCGAGGCGTGAGCCTCCAGCAGGGCCTCGACGTTGGGATCGTCCAGGTTGGCGCCGGCGACGATCGCGCCGATAGGCGCATTGGCGGCGATCAGGCCTTCCAGCCAGTCTGTCTCGGAAAGCTGCTTGTCGGCAGGCAGGCCGCACTCGACATGGACCAGGCTCTCGACGCGCCAGGGCAGGGCGTCGGCGGCGTAGTCGGCGGGCAGGTAGTTCTTGCCGGCGATCAGGCTCATGTCGCCCGCCGGGTTGCTGGGCAGGGGAACGTCCTGCAGCCAGGAATAGTAGTGCTTGTCGAGATCCCACAGGTGCATGTGGGCGTCGATGATCGGACCCGCGTACGCCATGCCTGTCCCCTTGGTCTCGTAAGCTCCAGGCCCGCGCATCCCCAGGGACGAGCGGGCCTGGTCTCAAACTAGAAGGTCGTCCGGCCGCCGGACGTGTCGAAGGTGGCGGCGGTGGTGAAGCTGCATTCCTCGCTGGCCATGAAGCAGACCATCGCAGCGCTTTCCTCGACTTCGCCGAGGCGACCCATCGGGATTTTCGAGCGCATGTATTCGACCTGGCTGGCGGGCAGCTGCTCGAGGATCGGGCTCTCGAAGGTGGCGGGGGTCAGGCTGTTGGCGATGACGCCCTTGCCGGCCAGTTCCTTGCCCAGCGACTTGGTCAGGCCGATGACCCCGGCCTTCGACGCCGAATAGGCGCTGGCGTTGGGGTTGCCTTCCTTGCCGGCCACCGAAGCGACGTTGACGATGCGGCCGTAGCCGGCCTTCAGCATGTGCGGCACCACCGAACGGCAGCAGTAGAACAGGCCGTTCAGGTTGATGTCGATGACGCGCTTCCAGCTGTCGAGCGGGAACTCGTGCACCGGAACCGTGGCGCCGGTGATGCCGGCCGAATTGACCAGCACATCGATCTTGCCCAGGGCGTCGACGCTGGCCGTGGCGGCGGCGGCCACCTGGGCCTCGTCCGAGACGTCCAGCGCGACGGTGAAGGTCGCGCCGACTTCCTTGGCGGCGGCTTCCAGCGCGTCGGCGTTCAGGTCCCACAAGGCGACCTTGGCGCCTTCGGCGACCATGCGGCGGGCGGTTTCCTTGCCCAGGCCCGAGGCGCCGCCGGTGATGACGGCGGTGCGGCCCGAAAAGCGGTTGGCGTAGACGGTCACGAGACGCCTTCCTTGGTCCAGGCGATGACTTCCTGGCGCTGCTCGCCCAGCTTCTCGATGCCTAGCGTCATGACGTCGCCCGGCTTCAGGAAGATCTTTTCCGGCTTCTGGCCTTCGCCGACGCCCGGAGGGGTGCCCGTCGTCAGGATGTCGCCCGGCTCGAGGGTGACGAAGCGGCTCATGTAGGCGATCAGCTCGGCGACGCCGAAGATCATCGTCTTGCTGTTGCCGGTCTGCATGCGCTTGCCGTTGAGGTCGAGCCACATGTCCAGGTTCTGGCAGTCGCCCACTTCATCGGCGGTGACGACCCACGGGCCCACCGGACCGAAGGTGTCGCAGCCTTTGCCCTTGTCCCACTGCGAGCCCAGTTCCTTCTGGAAGGCGCGCTCGGAGACGTCGTTCACCAGCACGTAGCCGGCGACGTAGTCCAGGGCTTCGGATTGCTCGACATAGCGGGCGCGCTTGCCGATCACGACGCCCAGCTCGACTTCCCAGTCGCCCTTCTCGGCGCCCTTGGGCAGCATGACCTGGTCGTTCGGGCCGTTGAGGCACGAGATCGCCTTGGTGAAGAAGATCGGCTCGGGCGGGGGCTCGAGACCGGCTTCCTTGGCGTGGTCGGCGAAGTTCAGGCCGATGGCCAGGAACTTGCCGACATTGGCGATCGGCACGCCGTAGCGCGGCGAGCCTTCGACCACCGGCAGGGTGGTCGGGTCGATGGCGGCGATCTTGGCCAGGCCTTCCGGGGTCAGGTCCGCGGCGGTGATGTCGGACACGTGGCCCGACAGGTCGCGGATCTTGCCTTCGGAATCCAGCAGGCCGGGCTTTTCGGCGCCCCGCGGGCCGTAACGCAACAGTTTCATGGTCTTCTGGCTCTAGGGGTAATTGGGGGGAAGGGGAGGCGCGGCTTACCGCGGGTAGGGACGGTGCAGGCCGACGTCGCGGTTCAGCTCGACGCCGAAGCCGGGCGCGTCGCCGAGCTTGAGCTTGCCGTTGACCGGAACGGGCTCGCCGATCAGCTGCGGATGGAACATCGGCACGACCTCGTCGGCCTTCGGCGCCATCATCAGGAACTCGGCGAACGGGCTGTTATGGCGCGTGATGACGAAGTGGTAGCTGTAGACCGACGAGCCGTGCGGGATCATCATCACGCCCTTGCTGTCGGCTAGGTTGGCGATCTTGATCAGCTCGGTGACGCCGCCGCACCAGCCCACGTCCGGCTGGATGATGTCGCAGCATTCCATCTCCAGCAGCATGCGGAAGCCCCAGCGGGTGGCTTCGTGCTCGCCGGTGGTGACCAGCATGCCGGGAGGGGCGTTCTTTTTCAGGTCGCGATAGCCCCAGTAGTCGTCGGGGCTGAGGGCCTCCTCGATCCACTTCAGGCCGTATTCGTGGGCCTTGTGGGCCAGCTTGGTGGCGTAGTTCAGGTCCAGCGACATCCAGCAGTCGAACATCAGCCAGAAGTCTTCGCCCACGCGGTTGCGCATGGTCTCGAGTTCCAGGAGGTTCTTGCGCAGGCCTTCCTCACCTTCGGCCGGGCCGTGGTGCAGGGGCATCTTGCCGCCGATGAAGCCCATTTCCTTGGCCAGGTCCGGACGCGCGCCGGTGGCGTAGAAGGTCAGTTCGTCGCGGACCTTGCCGCCGAGCAGGGCGTAGACCGGCTCCTGGCGCAGCTTGCCGATCAGGTCGTAGAGCGCCAGGTCGACGCCCGAGATGGCGTTCACGACCAGGCCCTTGCGGCCGTAATACTGGGTGGAGAAATACATCTGGTCCCAGATCTTCTCGACCTCGGTCGGGTCACGACCTTCGAGGAAGCGGGCCAGGTGCTTTTCGACGATGAAGGCGGCCGGCTCGCCGCCGGTGGTCACCGCAAAGCCGATCGTGCCGTCGACGGCCTCGATCTCGACCACCAGCGTGCCGAGCACGTTGATGCCGAAGCTCTGGCGGCTCTGGCGGTATTCCGGGTAGCGCGACATCGGGGTGGCGATGTGGTCGTCGATCCAGTGGCCTTCGCCCTGGTCGTGATAGTCGGCGCCGCCCCCGCGAACGACATAGGCGCGAACAGCCTTGATCAAGGGAAGCGGCATCTCGTGCTCCAACCATCGCCCGGTCTCTCGTGACCGGATCTGCCCCTATTAGAGGAGGCGCGCCAGCGGGGCCGCCGAACGACGCGAACGACTGTTCGCGCTACCTCCCCAGAACATCGTATGACACGCTTGTCGCAGGACCCCCGCGACCGAAAGAGTCGCTGACGCGAGCCCTTGTCTTGCGTTCCATATTATGAGAGGTAGTGCTACAAAATGAAACCCAGCACGTCAAGGGGAGCGGAACCGGTGGCGGACGACGAAGGCGCGGCGACCAAGAGCCCAAGCGGCAGCCAGACGCTGTTTCGCGGCCTGGACGTGCTCGACGTGGTGGCCGATGCGGGGGCCATCGGCCTGCCGGCCCTGGCCGCGCGACTCGGCCTGACCCGCAGCACCACGCACCGCCTGGCCACGGCCCTTGTCGAGCGCCGGCTGCTGACCCAGACCCCGCGTGAAGGCTACAGCCTTGGCCCCAAGCTTCTGGAGCTGGGCTACCTGGCCAGCCAGCAGATGGACCTGCCGCGCATCGCGCGCCCGCACCTGGAAAAGCTGTGGGAAGAGCTGGAAGACACGGTCCACCTGGGCGTGCTCGACGACGACCGGGCTCTGTATCTCGACAAGCTGACCGGCCGTCGGCGCATCAACATCTCCTCGCGCGTGGGCGATCGCCAGCCGATCCGGTCGACGGGCCTGGGCAAGGCCCTGGTGCTGGACGACGACGAGGGCCGCTGGCGCGCGCTCTATCGCAAGGAAGGCCCGGCCGCGGCCGGCGCGCCGAACGAAGAGCAGTGGATCGCCTGGATGCACGACTATTCCCAGCGCGGCATCGCCTTCGACTTGGAAGAAAACGAAGACCGCATCCGCTGCGTGGCCGCGCCCGTGCGCGGGGCGGGCGGTCAGATCGTCGCCGCGATCAGCGTCTCGGGCGCTGCTCAATACATGGACGACGAACGGATGGGCGGACTGGTGGACGACATCCGCCTGGCCGCCGACGCGATCAGCCGCGATCTGGGCTGGAACGGCAAGCGGGGGTCAGGCGCCAAGACCTGACGCCTTCCGCGCGTATGTATGACGGAGGAACTATGCTTCTGAAGGACAAGGTGGTGCTGGTGACCGGCGCCTCGGGCGGCATCGGCAAGGCGGCCGCCATCGGCGCGGCGCGTCATGGCGCCGACGTGGCGATCAACTACCACTCCGACGAGGCCGGCGCGGCCGACGCCGTGGCGCAGATCGAGGCCCTGGGCCGTCGCGCCATCGCCGTGAAGGGCGACGTTGCCCAGGTCGAAACCGCACAGGCCTTCGTCGACGCCGCCGTCGCCGCCTTCGGCAAGGTCGACGTCTTCGTCAACAACGCGGGCATCTGCCCGTTCCACGCCTTCCTGGACATGCCGCCGGAAGTGATGGAGCGGACCATGAAGGTGAACCTGTTCGGCGCCTACTACATGGTGCAGGCGGCGGCCAACCAGATGGTCAAGCAGGGTCACGGCGGCTCGATCATCGCCGTCTCCTCGATCAGCGCCCTGGTCGGCGGCGGGATGCAGACGCACTACACCCCGACCAAGGCCGGCGTGCACAGCCTCATGCAGTCGACCGCCATCGCGCTCGGCAAGCACGGCATCCGCTGCAACTCGGTGCTGCCGGGCACGATCGAGACGGCGATCAACAAGGAAGACCTCGCCGACGTCGCCAAGCGCGAATACATGAGCGGCCGCATTCCGCTGGGCCGCCTGGGCGAGCCCGACGACCTGGCCGGCCCGATCGTGTTCCTGGCCTCGGATCTCGCCAACTACGTCACCGGCGCGGCCCTGCTGGTCGACGGCGGCGCGTTCGTGAACCTGCAGTAGATCGATCGTCCTTCCATGATCGTCTCGTCGACCACCGACTTCCGTGAGGCTGCGCGGCGCAAGCTGCCGCGCTTCCTCTTCGACTACATCGACGGCGGCGCCTACGCCGAGCGGACCCTGGCCCGCAACGTCTCCGACCTTGCCGACCTGGCCCTGCGACAGCGGGTGCTCAAGGACGTGTCCAGGGTCTCGACGGCGACCAGCCTGTTCGGTGTGGAGCAGTCCATGCCCGTGGTGCTGGCCCCCGTGGGCCTCACCGGCATGTATGCCCGTCGTGGCGAATGCCAGGCGGTGCGCGCGGCTTCGGCCAAGGGCGTGCCGCTGTGCCTGTCGACGGTGTCGGTGTGCGACGTGGACGAGGTGGCGGCCGCGTCGAGCCGGGCCCTGTGGTTCCAGCTCTACGTGCTGCGCGACCGGGCCTTCATGCGCGACCTGCTGGCGCGGGCCGAGGCGGCGGGGGCGAGCACGCTCGTCTTCACCGTCGACATGCCCGTGCCGGGGGCCCGCTACCGCGACGCCCATTCGGGCATGAGCGGTCCCAACGCCGGGGCTCGCCGCATCCTGCAGGCCATGGGCCGTCCGCAATGGGCGTGGGACGTCGGCCTGATGGGCCGTCCCCATACCCTGGGCAACGTGGCCCCGGTGCTGAAGGGTAATACGGGCCTGGAGGACTTCATGGGCTGGCTGGGGGCCAATTTCGACCCCTCGATCCAGTGGAAGGACCTCGAATGGATCCGGCAGTCCTGGAAGGGGCCGCTGGTCATCAAGGGCGTGCTCGATCCCGAGGACGCCAAGGCCGCCGCCGACATCGGCGCCGACGGGGTGGTGGTGTCCAACCACGGCGGCCGCCAGCTGGACGGCGTGCTGTCTTCGGCGAAGGCGTTACCGGCCATCGCCGACGCCGTGGGCGACAAGCTGACCGTGCTGGCCGACGGCGGGGTGCGCTCGGGCCTCGACGTGGTGCGGATGCTGGCCCTGGGCGCCAAGGGCGTGCTCTTGGGCCGCGCCGCCGTCTACGCCCTGGCCGCGCGCGGCCAGGCGGGCGTGACCCAGCTTCTCGACCTGATGGAGAAGGAGATGCGGGTGGCCATGGCGCTGACCGGCGTCAATTCCGTCTCCGAGATCGACCGTTCAATCCTGGCGGAGACCCGCTGATGAAAACCGCCGCCGCCCTCGCACTGGCTCTGGTCATGGGGGCGGCGCCGGCCGCCCTGGCCGACCCTAACCGGATCGTCATCGCCAGCGATTCCACCGCCGCCGACTACAGCGCCCGCAGCTTCCCGCAGATGGGCTGGGGCATGGTGCTGAAGTGCTCGCTGACGCCCGACGCCCAGATCGTCAACCTGGCCCGAGGCGGCCGCTCGACCAAGACCTTCCAGGAGGAGGGGCTGTGGTCGGTGCTGATGGCCCAGCTGAAGCCCGACGACACCGTCCTGATCCAGTTCGGCCACAACGACGCCGACACCAAGAAGATCGTTCGCTTCACCGATCCCAACGGGGCCTATGCCGACAACCTGCGCCGGTTCGTGGCCGACGTGCGGACGGCCGGCGCCAAGCCGGTGCTGATTACACCGATCGCCAAGCTGATCTTCAAGGACGGCCAGATCCAGGACACCCACGGCCCGTACTCGGCGACCGTGCGGCGCGTGGCGGCCGAGACCAGGACGCCGCTGATCGACCTGGACAAGGAAAGCCAGGCCGCCCTGCAGAAGATGGGCGAGGCCGAGGGCGCCAAGCGCTTCATGATCTATTCGGCGGCCGACAAGATCGCCAGCCACCCCGAAGGCATCAACGACACCACCCACCCCAACGAGCTGGGCGCGCGCATGGCGGCCGGCATCGTGGCCAAGGGGCTGCGGGGGGCGAAGGTCCCGGCGTCCAAGCTGGTGCTGCGGGGCGAGGCTGATGCGTCCGCGCGTGGCGAGCCGATCTGCGCGGGACGTCCGTAGGAACCTCTTCACCCGTAAAATCCCCGCGAAAGCGGGGACCCAGGCTTTTTCTGAAACGCGCGGCGCTCGACGGCAAAACACCTGGGCCCCGCTTTCGCGAGGGTTTTACGGAAAAAGGGGAGCGGGAGCCCTTCAGGCAAAAAGAAAGGAGCGTCGGCGGGGCCGGCGCTCCTGGACCTCAGAGGGGGAAGTACGAGGTCAGGCAGAACAGGGAAGGATCGAGCTTCGATCCATCGATCAATTCTCACAATATGGACAATTGATCGATATATTGAGAATAGCATCGAAGCGGCGAACGTCAACCGCCGTTGTGGGGAAACGCTGATGAACCGTACGATCCTGTCCGCCGCCCTGGTGCTGGCGCTGGCGCCCGCGCCGCTGCTGGCCGCGCCGAAAGCCCGCCCGGCGGCCGTCTCCGAAGCTCCGGCCTGGCGCAGCGCCTGGGGCAACGCACCGATCGCGCCGCAGGCCGTGGCGCGGCCGGGGGAGGCCAGAGCCTTCACCGACGTCACCGTCCGCCAGGTGATGCGCCTGAACGCCGGCGGCGACGCCGTGCGGCTGCGGCTGTCCAACGAACTCAATGAGCGGCCGCTGGCGGTGGGGGCGATCACGCTGGCCCCTGCCGACGCCGACGGAAAGGTCCTGGGCGCGCCGATCGCGGTGACGGTCGGCGGCAAGTCCGAGTTCACGATCCCGCCGGGCGCGCCGGTGCTGAGCGATCCGGTGGCGCTGCCGGTCAAGGCGATGGACTACGTCTCGGCGGCGATCTTCTACGTCGGGACCCAGGCCCCGGCTGGCCACCGCGTGCGCCTGTTCGTGGCCCCGCCCGGCAACCACGTCGCCAAGGACGCGATCCCGGGCGAGCAGGCCCTCAAAGGTCCGGGCCTGGTCAGCGGCGTCGAGGTGCGTGGGCAGGGCGAGGCTCCGGTGCTGGTGGCCATCGGCGACTCGATCACCGAGGGCTCCGGCTCGACCCCGAACGCAGACAAGGGCTGGCCCGAACAGCTGGCGGCCCGCCTGGCCGCGCGTGGCCAGGGCTGGAGCGTCGTCAATATGGGCGTCGGCGGCGGGCGGCTGCTGCGCGAGGTTTCGGGTCCCAGCGCGCTGTCGCGCTTCGACCGCGACGTGCTGAGCGTGGCGGGCGCCAAGGCGGTGGTGGTGCTGGAAGGCATCAACGACATCGGCCGCGCCGTACAGCCGGGCTTCACCGCCGACGCGGTGACGCCCGAAGACCTGATCGCCGGCTATCGCCAGCTGATTGCCCGGGCCCACGCCCGCGGCGTGAAGATCTATGGCGGGGTCATCCCGCCGTTCGAGGGCGCGGCCTACTATCACGACAAGGGCGAGGCCACGCGAGCGACGGTCAACGCCTGGATCCGCACCAGCGGCGAGTTCGACGGAGTCATCGATTTCGACGCGGTGCTGCGCGACCCGGCCAAGCCGAGCCAGCTGCGCGGCGAGACCCACGGCGGCGACCATCTGCACCCGAATGATGCTGGCTACGCGCTGATGGCCGAGGCGGCGGACAAGGCCGTCTTCCCGGGCAAGTAGACCCGTAACCCGCCTTGCCGCGAAGGTGGCGGGCGGGTTAGCTCCCCCCTTGAGTATTCGTGAGGGGGCCTATCGATGAAGACCATCAAGTCGCTGCTGACCATGACCGCCGTCCTGGCGACGCCGGCCCTGGCCCATGCCGCCGACGGCGACTCCAAGAAGTCTCCGGCGGTGTTCATCGCGCTGTTCTCGGTGTTCTGCGGCGTGGGCACGGTGTTCCTGGCTGTGTTCGCCGCGAAGGCGAAGAAGAACAAGAAGTAGGCGGCTTCTCCTCCCAGCCTCTGTTCGCCTTCCTCGCCCTTGTGGCGAGGATCCATCGTTCAGCCGCTCAGATCTTTGCTGGGCGTTCTCGGCCTGAGCGGCGGCCGGCATGGGCCCTCGCCACAAGGGCGAGGGAGGCGGGGAGGGAGGGCGGTTCAAGTAGCCTCAGACCCAGTTAGTCCCCACCGCGCTCGCCAAGCGCGATTGCACCTGTCGCAATCCTGGGTAAGGTCGCTTCAAACGGCTGTTTGGGGTGTGCGATGACAGGGCAAGGTTTGCAGCGGCGTTTCGGGCTGGCGACGGCCCTGGCTCTGTCCCTGGCCTGGAGCGGCGCGCCCGCCCTGGCCGCGCCGAAGGACCAACTGGTCGCGGCCACGCCCGAGAGCGTCGGCGTCTCGCCCGAACGGCTCAAGCGCCTCGACGCCCTGATGAAGGATCTTGTCGCCACCGGCCACCTGCCAGGCGCCACGACCATGCTGGTGCGTCACGGCAAGGTGGTCAGCTTCGAGACCTACGGCGCGCGCGGCTTCGGCGGTCCGCCGATGACCAAGGACACGATCTTCCGCATCTACTCCCAGACCAAGCCGGTCACGGGCGTGGCGATGATGATCCTGTTCGAGGAGGCCAAGTGGAGCCTCGACGACCCGGTGACCAAGTACGTGCCGGAGTTGGCCAATCTGCGCGTCTACAAGGGCGTCAACGCCGACGGCTCGTTCGTCACCGAGGCCGCCGACCGACCGCCGACCATGCGCGAGATCATGAGCCACACGGCCGGCTTCGCCTATGGGCTCAACCCCGACAACCCGGTCGACAAGGCCTATGTCTCGACCAACGTGCTGGGCTCCAAGAGCGGCCAGGAGTTCGTCGAGCGCCTGGCCAAGCTGCCGCTCTACGGCCCGCCCGGCAAGCAGTGGAAATACAGCGTCGGCGTCGACATCCAGGGCTTCATCGTCGAGAAGCTGTCGGGCCAGAGCCTACCCGACTTCATGCAGGCCAAGATCTTCGCGCCGCTGAAGATGAAGGACACCGGCTTCTGGCTGCCGGCCGACAAGGCCGACCGTCTGGCCAGCCTCTATCTGTGGGACGGCAAGACGAAGAAGATCATCCCCGCCGAGGGCTTCATGGTGCTGGACGTCACCAAGCCGCCGGTGGTGGCCTCGGGCGGCGGCGGCTTGGTGTCGACCAATGCCGACTATGCCCGCTTCTGCCAGATGCTGCTGAACGGCGGCGAGCTGGATGGAGCGCGGATCTTGTCTCCGGCCACCGTCAAGCTGATGGCCTCCGACCATCTGCCCGACGCCATCCTCGATGATCCCAAGGCCGGGTTCTCCAAGGCCACGGGCAAGGGCTTTGGCCTCGACTTCATGGTGGTCACCGACCCGGCCCGGGCCGGTACGCTGGCGGGGAAGGGGACCTATAGCTGGGGCGGCGCGGCCGGCACCTGGTTCTGGATCGACCCGGAGAACGACCTTTTCTTCTTAGGGATGATCCACGTGCTGGCCAAGGACGGCGATCCGGCCCTGCGCGACCTGGGCGATCGTGCTTCCACCCTGGTCTACCAGGCGCTTGTCCAACCAGAAAAATAGGCCAATCCCGAAAAATAAGGCCCGCCAAAGGGCTGACGGAGGAAATCACATGCAGGATCTGTTTTCGCTCGAGGGCCGGGTGGCTCTCGTCACCGGCGGTTCGCGCGGCATCGGCCGGATGATCGTCGAGGGCTTCCTGCGCCAGGGGGCGGCCAGGGTCTATATCACCGCCCGCAAGGCCGGCGCCTGCGACGAGGCGGCGCAAGAGCTGTCGCAGTTCGGCGAGTGCGTCTCGCTGCCGGGCGACATCTCGACCCAGGAGGGCGTGCAGGGCCTGGCCGCGCGGATCCTCGAGCGCGAGGAGAAGCTCGACATCCTGGTGAACAACGCCGGGGCGGCCTGGGGCGCGGGCATCGACGAGTTCCCCGAGGCCGGCTGGGACAAGACCGTCGACCTCAACATGAAGACCCCGTTCTTCCTCACGCAGGCCCTGCTGGCGCCGCTGCGCGAGGCGGCCAAGACCCGTGTGGCCAAGGTGATCAACATCGCCTCGATCGACGGCCTGTCGGTGACCAAGGAGGAGACCTATCCGTACGGCGCCAGCAAGGCCGGCCTGATCCACATGACCAAGCGGATGGCCCTGCGCCTGGCGCCCGAGAACATCGCCGTGTCGGCCATCGCGCCGGGCGCCTTCGCCAGCGACATGAACCGCACGGCCCGCGACCATGCCGACGCCGTGGCCAAGTTCATCCCCGCCGGCCGTATCGGCGAGGCCGAGGACATGGCGGGGGCTGCGATCTATCTCGCCTCGCGGGCGGGGGACTACGTGGTGGGCGGCACGCTCGCCGTGGATGGCGGAGTGGCCTGGTCGCGGTAGGGAAGACCCTCTCCCAGAGGGAGAGGGAGGGGCCCAGGCGAAGCCTGGGAGGGTGAGGGGTACAGCCTGGCGGGGCTAGGCGCCGTCAGTGATGGGGGCTCGGTGTGAAACCGGCCAAGGGTGAAACCTCTCACCCTCCCACTGCTTCGCAGCGGGCCCCTCCCTCTCTCTAAGAGAGAGGGTTTGAACTACGGCTTACCCGCCGCGGGCAGTTCGGTCAGCGGGATGGCGTCGGAGAGTTCGACCTCGCGCACGGCCGGCGCCGGGGCGGTCTTGGGTGGGCGGGCGCCGCGTTCGCGGGCCGACATCAGCGACCAGCCGCCGGGCTTGAGGATCTCCAGCGGCGAGAAGCGGGCCTTGTAGGCCATCTTTTCCGAGCCCGGGACCCAGTAGCCCAGATAGACGTAGGGCAGGCCGGTAAGGCGGGCCTGGACGATGTGGTCGAGGATGATGAACGACCCCAGGCTCCGGCGCTCCTCGGTGGGGTCGTAGAAGCTGTAGACCAGCGACAGGCCGTCGGCGAGCACGTCGACCAGCACGCAAGCCACCAGTTCGCCCGGGCCGCGATCGACCGACGGGCGGCGGTACTCGATCAGGTGGGTGCGGACAGCGGTGTCCTCGACCATGGCCACATAGTCGGGCCAGGTCATCTCGGCCATGCCGCCGTCGGCGTGGCGGGCGGTGAGGTAGCGGCGCAGCAGCTCGAACTGCTCCAGCGTGGCCTCGGCCTCGACCAGATGACGGACGAGATCGTTGTTGCGGTTCAGGGCGCGGCGCTCGGAGCGCGAGAATTCGTAGTCGACGGCAGGCGCACGGGCCGACTGGCAGGCGCGGCAGGTCTCGCAGGCGGGCCGATAGGCGATGTTCTGGGAGCGACGGAAGCCCACCTGGGTGAGGCTGTCGTTGACGCCAGGCCCGTCGGACAGGGGCAGGTGGGTGAACACCTTCCGTTCCTGACGGCCGGGCAGGTACGGGCAAGGGGTGGGCGCCGTCAGGAAGAACCGAAGCTGTCGCGTCGGAAAATGCTGCGTCACGTCGTCCCTGTCCCCTTACTCCCGGTCAGGCCCCCGCCTGATCCGTGAAGGTGATTAGGCGGCATGCCGGGCCGTTGTGCAAGCAGGACAAACGCGTGACGCGGCTAACGGTCACAGGTTGTCGGGCAGGACGGGCTTTTCGCGCAGCAGGACGATGGAAATCCGGCGGTTGCCGGCCAGGGTCGGGTCGTCGGCGTAGAGGGGCTCGGAATTGGCCTTGCCCGAGACCTGGTAGATGCGGTCGTCGTCGACGCCGGCGCCGCGGAGAATCTGGCGCGAGGTGTCGGCGCGCTGGGCCGACAGGGCCCAGTCGCTGTCGGCCTTGCGGCCGCGCTGGTCGGCGCTGGTGTGGCCCGAGACGGTGATGCGGTTGGGCAGTTGGTTGATGACCTTGGCCACCGCGCGCAGCAGCAGGCGGGCGCGGTCGTTGGGCTCGCGCGAACCCTCCTTGAACATCGAGCGGCCTTCCTGGTCGACCAGCTGGATGCGCAGACCTTCCGGGGTCTGGTCGATGAGGATCTGTTTCGACAGTTCGGCCAGCTCGGGCATGTCCTGCAGCGACTGGCGCAGGGATTGAGCGGCCGAGGCGAAGCTGTCCTGCTCCTTCTTGGCCAGGGCGTCGCGCAGGGCCTGCTCGCTGGCCGAGTCGAGGCTGGCGGTGGTCGAGGACTGGCCGTCCTGGTTGGTCTGGTCGGGCGCTTCGGGAGCCATCTGCTGGACGACCGACATCTTGCCGTCGGCCTTGGCGCCGTCGTCGCCGAGCGAGGTGCCGCCCAGGATGCCGCCCGAGCCGCTGGTGCTGGACGAGATCGAGGCCGGCGCGAAGTAGTCGGCGATGCCCTGCTTCTGTTCAGGGCTGGTGGTGTTGAGCAGCCACATCAGCAGGAAGAAGGCCATCATCGCCGTCACGAAGTCGGCATAGGCCACCTTCCAGGCGCCGCCATGGTGACCATGGCCGCCGCCCTTCTTGACCTTCTTGATGATGATCGGCGCTTCGCCGGTCGACGCCATCGTGCTTAAGCCTGCTTAACCCTGTCGGGGCAACCTGCCCGCAGGACGTTAAAATGGCGTTGCGATACGCCGCCGTTGGGCTCATGCACGGGGCCAATTCGCAGGGTGCGGCAAGGAGTCTCGCGCATGAAGACGGCGTTCATCGGTCTTGGCGTCATGGGCTTTCCGATGGCGGGCCACCTGCAGGCCGCCGGCCACGCGGTGACCGTCTATAACCGCACCGCGCAGAAGGCCGCCCGCTGGGTGGAAAAGCACGGCGGGACGAGCGATCCGACCATCGCCGGGGCCAGCAGGGGCGCGCAACTGGTCGCCCTGTGCGTGGGCAACGACGACGACGTCCGCGCCGTGGTGGCGGAAATCCTTCCTGCGCTGGAAGCGGGGGCGATCATCGTCGACCACACCACCACCTCGGCCAAGGTGGCCCGCGAGATGGCCGATCTCTGCGCCGCCAAGGGCGTGGGCTTTCTCGACGCGCCGGTCTCGGGCGGCCAGGCGGGGGCCGAGAACGGCCAGCTGACCATCATGGTCGGTGGCGACGAGGGATTTTACGCGGCCGCGGAGCCGGTTCTGAACGTCTACGCCAAGGCCATGCGCCGCATGGGCCCGTCGGGCGCAGGGCAGCTGACCAAGATGTGCAACCAGATCGCCATCGCTGGCGTGGTGCAGGGCGTGGCCGAGGCGCTGCATTTCGCAAAGCGCGCGGGCCTGCCGACCGACGACGTGCTGGCGGCGATCTCAAAGGGCGCGGCCCAGTCGTGGCAGAT
The DNA here is from genome assembly GCF_057808875.1 of Caulobacter sp. FG7. Taxonomy (NCBI): domain Bacteria; kingdom Pseudomonadati; phylum Pseudomonadota; class Alphaproteobacteria; order Caulobacterales; family Caulobacteraceae; genus Caulobacter; species Caulobacter sp. FG7. The sequence goes on along the minus strand of NZ_JBMDIW010000014.1, from coordinate 88,064 downwards.
GGAGAACCGCTGGGGGACGATGTCGCGCGGCGAGTTCGAGTTCGGCTTCGCGGTCGACTGGATGCGCAAGGACTTGGGGATCGCTCTGGACGAGGCCGCCAGCAACGGCGCGACCCTGGAGGCCACCAAGCTGATCGACGGCTTCTATGGCGAGGTGCAGGCCATGGGCGGCAATCGCTGGGACACCTCCAGCCTCGTGGCGCGGCTGGAAAAGCCGTGAGCGACGCCACCGCCAACCTGACCGGGGTCTGGCAGGGGCTCTACTCCTACCCTGCGGCCGTCGCGCCCGTGCCGTTTACCGCCACCGTGCTGGAGAGCGGCGCGTGGGTCAGCGGGGCGGTGCACGAGATCGCCTATGACGAATACGGCGTGGCCGAGGTGTTCTCGACCCTGCTGGGCAAGCGCTCGGGCACCAGCCTGACCTTCACCAAGACCTATGACGGGACGGCCGGGTGGGAGCACGACGTCTTCTATGCCGGCACGCTCAGCGCCGACGGCTCGGAAGTGGAGGGGACCTGGACCCTGCCGGGCGAGTTCTCGGGCAAGTTCCTGATGATCCGATCGCAGGGGGCTCGCGCGGCGAACCTGCGCGAGGCCTTCGAAACCGTCCGCGCATGAGGAGCGCCATGATCCGTTCGTTCGCCGCCGGCCTGACCCTGGGCGTCGCTCTTTTGGGAACGGCGGTGATGGCCGCGCCGGCCGTGACGCCGAAGGAAGGCGACTTCGTCGTTCGGGACTTCAAGTTCGGTTCGGGCGAGACCCTGCCGGAGCTGCGGCTGCACTACACCACCCTGGGCGAGCCCAGGCGCGACGCGCAAGGCAGGGTGACCAACGCGGTGATGGTGCTGCACGGCACCGGCGGTTCGGGGAAGCAGTTCCTGTCGCCGCAGTTCGCCGACGAACTGCTGGTTCCGGGCGGCCTTTTGGATCCGGCCAAGTGGTACGTGATCCTGCCCGACGGCATCGGCCACGGGAAATCGTCCAAGCCTTCGGACGGGCTGAAGGCGAGGTTTCCGCACTACGACTACGACGACATGGTGCGCGCCCAGCACCAGCTGCTGGTCGAGGGGCTGAAGGTCGATCGCCTTCAGCTCTTGATGGGCACGTCGATGGGCTGCATGCACGGCTTCGTCTGGGGCGAGACCTATCCCGGCTTCGCCGCCAAGCTGGCCCCGTTCGCCTGCCAGCCGGTCGCCATCGCCGGCCGCAACCGCATGTGGCGCAAGATGACCATGGACGCCATCAAGGCCGACCCGGCCTGGAACGGCGGCGACTACGTCCAGCAGCCGATGCAGGGCCTGCGCACGGCGACCGACTTCCTGATCATCGCCGGCGCCTCGGCCCTGCCGATGCAACTGGCCCTGCCGACCCGCGAGGCGACCGACAAGGCCCTGGAGGCCGACTTCAATCGTCGGATCGGCGGCCTCGACGCCAACGACCTGCTCTACCAGGTCGACGCCTCGCGCACCTACGACCCGTCGGCGGGCCTGGAGAAGATCGAGGTCCCGGTCCTCTGGATCAACTCGGCCGACGACTTCATCAATCCGCCTGAACTGGGCATCGCCGAGCGCGAGGTGAAGCGGCTGAAGCGCGGGCAGTTCGTGCTGCTGCCGGCCAGTGAAAAGACCAAGGGGCACGGCAGCCATACCTGGGCGGTGCTGTGGAAGGACCGGCTGGGGGTGTTCTTGGCGCAATAACCCTCTCCCTGAAGGGGGAGGTGTCGCCGAAGGCGACGGAGGGGGATGTGTCTGCTGAGATTTGAGCGGGAAGGGCGGTCGAGGTCGCTTCCCCCTCCGGCCCTCCGGGCCACCTCCCCCTTCGGGGGGAGGATCTGGATCATCCCACCAGCGCGAGCCAGGCCTCTTCGTCCATCACCTGCAACCCGCGCTCGCGGGCCGTGCGCAGCTTGGCGCCCGCGCCGGGGCCGGCGACCACGAGGTCGACGGCCTTGGTCACCGACAGCACCACCCGCGCGCCCATGGCCGCCGCGAGATCCTGGGCGTCGGGACGGCTCATGGTGTCGAGCTGGCCGGTGAAGACGACGGTGCGGCCGGCCAGGCGGCGCTCGGCGCCGAGGGGCAGGACGGGCCGAGGGGGCGGCGTGGCCTTCCTAGGAAGATGGCGACTCTGCGAGGGGGCGTAGCCGCCCTGGTCCAGCCGCCCAAGCGTCAGGCCAATGCGGCTCGGCAGGTCGTGGATGCGACCAGCGCCGGTATTGGCCGCGGCCGCCAAGGCTACCGCGCCGCAGGCATAGGCGTCGCCGGCCGCGTCGTGGTGCTTGAAGCTGACGCCGAGGTGCCGGCCGACCACGTTCAGCTTGTGCGAGGGCAGGTCGGGCCAGACGCTGCGGGCGACCTGCACGGTGCACATGTAGTCGAAGGCCGGCGGCGTGATGCGATAGTGCTCGCAGGTGCGGCGGATGACGCTGATGTCGAACGATGCGTTGTGGGCCAGCACCAGGGCGCCGTCGAGGTCGGCCCGCAGCCGGTCGAGCACGGCGGGAAACTCGTCGGCGTCGCGCACGTGGTTCGGTCCGATGCCGTGGAAAGCGATGTTGAACGGCGCAAAGCGCATGTCCCACGGCCGGATGTAGTGGTGGTCGACGCGGGCGACCGCGCCGTCCTCGATAAAGGCCAGACCGATCGAGCACGGGCTCGACCGGGTCTCGTTGGCCGTCTCGAAGTCGATGGCGACGACCTTCATCAGCCGGCGACCAGGGCCAGCCACTCGTCCTCGGTCATCACCTGGATGCCGAGGTCCTGGGCGGTCTTGAGCTTGGAGCCCGCGCCGGGTCCGGCGACGACGAGGTGGGTCTTCTTGGACACCGACGAGGCGACCTTGGCGCCGAGGCTTTCGGCCTGGGCCTTGGCTTCGTCGCGGGTCATCTTCTCCAGCGAGCCGGTGAAGACCACGGTCTTGCCGGCGACGGCGGTGTCGGTCTTGGGCTTGGCCACGGCCTGGACGTCGAGCTGGGCCAGCAGGTTCTCGACCTTCTGGCGGTTGTGCTCTTCGGCGAAGAAGCGGGCCAGGGACTGGGCGGCGACGGGGCCGACGCCGTCGACGGCGGCCAGCTGCAGGTAGTCCTCGCCCGGCGCGCCCTTGGCGGCCTGCGCCAGGCCTTCGGCGAAGGCCTCCCAGGTTCCGTAGCGCTGGGCCAGGGCCGCACGGGCCGGCTTGGTCAGCTTGGGAACCACCTGGCCGATCTTCAGCTCCAGGTCTTCCGACTGCGGCCAGGGATCGGCGGGCACGCCGGCGCGGCCGGCCTCGACCAGCAGGTCCAGGGCCTTGGGGCCGACGCCGGCGGCGGTCGACAGTTCCAGATAGGTCGCGCCCGGCAGGCCGGCGGCGGCGGCCTCGGATGCGGTCTGCAGGTCGGCGAAGGTGTCGAAGTGGCGGGCCAGTACGGTCGAGGTGGTCTCGCCGATGTCGCGGGCGCCCAGGCCGTAGATCATGCGGTCCAGACCGATGGTGCGGCGGGCCTCGATGCCGGCGACCAGGTTCTTGACCGAGGTCTCGCCGTAGCCGTCGCGCTCACGCAGGGTCGCCAGTTTCTCGTCGTCCTTGGCCAGGGCGAAGATATCGGCCGGTTCGTTGATCCAGCCCTCGTCGAAGAAGGCCTGAAGCTGCTTTTCGCCCAGGCCTTCAATGTCGAAGGCGCGGCGGGAGACGAAGTGGCGCAGGTGCTCGACGCGTTGGAACGGGCAGGCGAACTCGCCGGTGCAGCGACGGACGACGGACTCGATCCCGTTGGCGTTGGTCTCGCGGGCCAGCTGCGTCTTCAGGGGGCACTCGCAGACGTGCGGAAACGCATAGGGCTCAGCGCCTTCGGGGCGTGCGGCGAGGTCGATCTCGACGATCTGCGGGATCACGTCGCCGGCGCGTTGCAGCACGACGGTGTCGCCGATGCGGGCGTCGAGGCGAGCGATTTCGTCGGCGTTGTGCAAGGTGGCGTTGGTCACCGAGACGCCGCCGACGGTGACGGGCTTTAGGCGCGCCACCGGCGTGTGGGCGCCGGTGCGGCCGACCTGGATGTCGATGGCTTCCAGGATGGTCCTGGCGCGCTGGGCCGGGAACTTGCGGGCGATGGCCCAGCGGGGCGAGCGCGAGACGAAGCCCAGGCGCCGCTGCCGCTCCAGGTCGTCGACCTTGTAGACCACGCCGTCGATATCGAACGCCAGCTGCGGGCGCAGGGTCTCGAAGCGGGCATAGATGTCGAGCAGGCCTTGCGCGCCCTCGACCCGCTCGGCCGGCGGGGCGGTGGTGACGAAGCCCCATTCTTTCAGCTTGCCCAGCGCCTCGGACTGGCTGGCGGCGAAGGGTTCCGACACCAGGCCCCAGGCATAGCCGAAGAAGCGCAAGGGGCGCGTGGCGCTGATCTTCGGGTCGATCTGGCGCAGCGAGCCGGCGGCGAAGTTGCGCGGGTTGGCGTAGGTGCGCTGGCCGGCTTCCTCGGCGGCCTGGTTGAAGGCGGCGAAGGCTTCGAGCTCGACATAGACCTCGCCGCGGATCTCGATCACGTCCGGCCAGCCCGCGCCCTTCAGGCGGTGGGGGATGTCGGCGATGGTCTTGAGGTTGGCGGTCACGTCCTCGCCGACACGGCCGTCGCCGCGGGTGGCGCCCTGCACCAGTACGCCCTTTTCGTAGCGCAGCGAGGCCGACAGGCCGTCGATCTTGGGCTCGGCCATGTAGAAGACCGGCTCGTCGGCGGCCAGGCGCAGGAAGCGGCGGATGCGGGCGTCGAACTCGGTCGCCTCGTCGTTGGAGAAGGCGTTGTCGAGGCTGAGCATCGGCACGCCGTGCTCGACCGGCGAGAACTGCGCCGAACGTGCGGCGCCGACCTTCATCGACGGCGAGTTCTCGCGGACCAGGTGGGGGAAGTGCGCCTCGATGTCGGCGTTGCGGCGCTTGAGTTCGTCGTAATCGGCGTCGCTGACCGTGGGAGCGTCGTCCTGATAGTAGCGCAGGTCATGGCCGGCCAGTTCGTCGGCCAGGCGTTCCAGCTCCTCGACGGCTTGGGCTTCGGTGAGATCGGAGACGGGGATCAGGGGCACGGGTCGGCGAATCCGGTTGCGGTCGGCGCGGCAGGTTAGCCGATGCCGCGCGCCTGTTCCTCCTCTCCTTTGGGCGAGGAGAGCCTCCTCCTCGCGGAGGTCAGGCTTCCAGCATCGCCAGGAGGGCGAAGCTGGCCAGCCAGTGCTCGCCCATATAGTCGCCGGTGACGTGGGGCAGGGCGGTGGTCAGGTGCAGGTCGGCAGCCTCCAGCGCCACCGCGGCCACTTCAGGAGGCGCGTCCCTGGCCACGGCGCGCCAACACCACGCCCTAGAGAGGGAAAGCCCGTCGAGGTGGGCGATCTTGCCGTCGGTGCGGTCGTTGACGCTGGGCGGGGTGAACAGGGTGGCGGGCTGGCGGTCGGCCAGATCCGGCAGGAAGGCGGCGAACCAGGCGGCGAAGGCTTCCGGCTGGAGGCGACGCATGGCCAGGGCCTCGACCAGGGCGGACGACAGGAAGTCGTCGCCCGACGGCTCCCAGGCCTGGCAGTTGCGATCCTGGCCGTACCAGGCGGCGGCCTTGGCCGCGAGCAGGGCGCGGAACTCGGCGTCGCCGCTGGCGTCGGCGTAGTCGGCGGCCAGGGCCAGGGCGAAGGCGGTGTTGGAGTGCACGCCGGCCCGGATCGGATAGTCGGCGATCGGCAGGAAAGCCCGGTAGCGGGCGACGAAGGCGTCGGCCAGCGGCTGCAGGATCGCCGCCCAGGGGGCGTCGTGGGCCAGGAGTTCGGCCTGGAGTTTCAGGAGCCAGGCCCAGCCGTAGGGACGCTCGAAGCCGCGGCTTTCGGGACGGGCGAGATAGGCGAGCTCGGCGGCGACCTTCTCCTGCGTGAAGGCGTCGTCGAACAGGGCGCGGATCGCCGGAGCTTCGGCGATGCCGGGATGCAGGCGCAGGATCGTCGCCAAGGTCCAGTAGCCGTGGACGCAAGAGTGCCAGTCGAAGCTGCCGAAGAAGATCGGGTGCAGGGCGCGGGGGCCTTGGGCGTCGGCGTCGCCCGCCATTACGTGGTCGAGCTTGTTGGGATACTCGCGGGCGACGTGGCCCAGGGCGGCCCGGGCGAAGCGGGCGGCGGTCTCAGCGGAAGGCGAGGACATACATCAGGACCATGTTGATCAGCAGCATCAGCACCGCCGTCGGCGCCTGGGCCTGGATGACGGCGTAGCGGTTCTTCAGCTGGAGGAGGGCGGCGGGGACGAGGTTGAAGTTGGCGGCCAGCGGGGTCAGCAGGGTGCCGCAGAAGCCCGACAGCATGCCGATGGCGCAGACCACGGCCGGGTCGCCGCCGAAGCGGCCGATCACCAGCGGCAGGCCGATGCCGGCGGTCATCACCGGGAAGGCGGCGAAGGCGTTGCCCATCATCACCGTGAAGATCGCCATCCCCAGGCAGTAGGCGACGACCACGGCCAGGCGGCTGTCGACTGGAGTGATCGCCAGGGTGATGTCGCCGATGGTCTGGCCCACGCCCGCCAGGGCGAAGACCGCGCCCAGCGCCGCCAGCATCTGCGGCAGCAGGGCGGCCCAGCCGACGAGGTCCATTAGGCGGCGGCCTTCCTGAAGCGGTGCGCTGACGGGCTGCTTGAACAGGCGTTGGGCCAGGATCGCGGCGACGACGGCGGCGATGGCCAGCGAGACCAGCGTCGCCTGCTTGGGATCGACGACGTGCTGGCCGTTCCAGGTCAGGGCCTTGAACGTGAAGGTGCCGGCCAGGACGATCACCGGGATCAGCAGGGCGGGCAGGAACAGCTTGAGGCCGAAGCGCTGCGCCATCTGCGCGCGCTCTTCGCCCGTGGTGGTGGCGGGCTGGCCCACGCCCAGGCGGCCCGTGCCGGCCAGCAGGGCCAGCGCCACGACCAGGAAGCCGTTGCCCAGGTCGCCCAGGCTGTCGCCGAACAGGAAGCTGATCGCGAACAGGCCCCAGAACGCGGCGTTGCCCAGGCGCTTGGGGTTGGCCTTGTCGCCGGCGCTCATCGCGGCGAAGGCCGTGAACATGAAGCCGGCGAGCAGATAGACGAGCGGCAGGCCGATCATGATTTTGCTCCCCGGCGCGAGAGCTTGCGGTCGAAGAGCAGCAGGCGCGCTCCGTGAACGAGGAAGGCGCAGATCGCCGTCGGGATGGCCCAGACCGACAGGTGCAGGGGCTCCACCACCAGGCCGTTCTGGTCGAGGAAGCCGACGATCAGCAGGATCGAGCCGATGGCCATGAACACGTCCTCGCCGAAGAAGACGCCGACATTGTCGGTGCCGGCGCTCATGGCCTTCACCTCGTCGCGGGTCGCGTCGTCGAGTTCGCCCTGGTTCTCGGCGGCGGCCTCGGCCATGGGGGCGACGAGAGGGCGGACGGTCTGGGCGTGGCCGGCGATCGAGATCAGGCCCATGGCCGCCGTCAGCTGGCGCAGCAGCAGGTAGACGACCAGGATACGCCCGGCGGTGGCGGCCTTCAGGCTCTTGATCGCCATCCGCGCGCGCTCCTGCAGGCCCGAGCGCTCGAGCACGCCGATGGCCGGCAGGATCAGCCAGGCGATGCTGACATAGCGGTTCTGGTTGAAGGCCTTGCCGAAGGCGGCCAGCACCTCCAACGGGCCAAGGCCGGCGGCCAGGCCCGAGGCCATGGCGGCGCAGACCACCACCAGCAGCGGATTGAACCTCAGCGCGAAGCCGAGGACGATCACGCCCACGCCGATCAAGGGCAACATGCGGCAGATCCCCCGTCTTCGAATCCGCCAGGACCGTCCGACGGCGAAAGGGCTCTGGCAAGTACGATCCCGTCTAACGCTGGTCGCTTGACGTCGGCGCCCGTCGGCGCGACGCTCAACTCAACAATGATAACTTACGGGAGCAAGCGTCATGGCCGACGGAACCGGCGCGATCGCCGCATCGATCAAGGACCAGGTCAGCGAGGCCGAATGGCAGGCCCGCGTCGACCTGGCGGCCCTCTATCGCCTGGTCGCCCTGCACGGCTGGGACGACATGATCTTCACCCACATCTCGGCCCGCATCCCTGGCCCCGAGCACCACTTCCTGATCAATCCCTACGGCATGTTCTTCGGCGAGATGACCGCCTCGTGCCTGGTGAAGGTGGATCTGGAGGGGAACGTCATCGACAAGACGCCGTACTTCATCAATCCGGCGGGCTTCACGATCCACTCGGCGATCCACGCCGCGCGCGAGGACGCCCAGTTCGTGATGCACCTGCATACCGACCAGGGCGTGGCGGTGGCCGCCCATGCCGAGGGCCTGCTGCCTCTGAGCCAGCAGGCGCTGATCGTCACGCCGCAGCTGGCCTATCACGACTATGAGGGCATCGCCCTGAACCTGGACGAGCGCGAACGGCTGGTGGCCGACCTGGGCGACAAGCGGCTGATGCTGCTGCGCAACCACGGCACCCTGGCCACGGGCCGCACGGCGGCCGAATGCTGGCTCGGGATGTTCTTCCTGGAGCGCGCCTGCGCCCAGCAGGTGATGGCTCTCAGCGCAGGGCGCGATCACGTGCTGCTCGCTCCGGAGGCAGCCCAGGCCGAGGTTCGCAGCCAGACGGGGATGGGCCTGGGCATGATCGCGGGCCTGGCCTGGCCCGGTTGCCTGCGTCAACTGGACCGCCAGTCCCCGGGCTACGCGGATTAGCCGGCTGCGGTCAAGTTTGGCGACCGACGTTACGTCAAGCTAAAGCTTTGCAACTGTTTCAAAGTTGAAATGTCACGTAATTCTAGTGTCACTAGACGCGGGTCTAGGGTGGGGTCATATGTCGCCCCAACCTAGACCTTAAGGGCGCCGGTTCAACGGCGCCGGAGCGTATTTGTGATCCGCAGGCACTTCTTCCTCATCGCGGCCGGGGTCGCGTTGGTTCTGATGATCCTGGCCGGCGGAGCCAAGCTGCTGCTTGGCGGCAAGGCCGAAGGGCAGGGCGGCCCTGGCGGTCGCGCCACGGCTGTGTCGCAGGTCAAGGTCGGCGAGCGTCCCTTCACCGATCGCATCGAAGTGCTGGGCGTGGCCAAGGGCCGCCAGTCGGTGACGATCACCTCCAACACCACCGAACTGATCACCGCCGTCCACTTCACCGACGGCCAGCTGGTCTCGCGCGGCCAGGTCCTGGTCACCCTGAAGGACGACCAGGAGGCCGCCGACATCGCCCAGGCCCAGGCCAACCTGGACCAGGCCAAGCGCAACTACGACCGCTGGAAGACCCTGGCCGACAAGGGCATCGCCCCGCGCGCCACCGCCGAGCAGAACCTGGCCGCCTACGAGAGCGCCAAGGCCGCCCTGGCCTCGGCCAAGGCCCAGCGCCTGGACCGCGTGATCCGCGCGCCGTTCGCCGGCCGCGTCGGCATCTCCGATGTCGCCCCGGGCACGCTGATCGCGCCGGGCGGGGCCATCGTCAGCCTGGACGACGCCTCGGTCGTGCGTGTCGACTTCGCCGTGCCCGACCGCTATCTCGCCACCCTGCGTGACGGCCTGCCGATCAAGGCCAGCCCCGACGCCCTGCCGGGCGAGACCTTCCAGGGCCAGATCGCCCAGATCGACACCCGCATCGACGCGGCTACCCGCGCCATCAAGGCTCGCGCCGAGTTCCCCAATCCGGGCGGCCGGCTGAAGCCGGGCATGCTGGTCAAGGTCGCCATCGACCAGGGCGTGCGCCAGGGCCTGGCCGTGCCGGAAGCGGCCGTGCAGTTCGAAGGCCAGCAGGCCTCGGTGTTCCTGGTCGCCAAGGGCGAGAAGGGCCAGGTCGCCCGCCGCACCAACATCACCACCGGCCTGACCGCCGACGGCTTCGTCGAGATCCGCTCGGGCCTGAAGGCCGGCGACGTGGTGGTGGCCGATGGCCTCAACCGCGTGCAGGACGGCGGCGCGGTGCGCGACGTGGCCAAGCCGGTCGGCGGCCCGGGCGCGCAGGGCGGCAAGCCCGGCCAAGACCGTAAGGCCGGCTGATGCTGTCCGACATCTCCGTCCGCCGCCCGGTATTCGCCGCCGTCGCGGCGATCATCCTCTGCGTCATCGGCCTGGCGGCCTTCGGCTCGCTGCCGATCCGCGAACTGCCCAACGTCGACCCGCCGGTGGTGTCGATCTCGACCGTCTATCGCGGCGCCTCGGCCGAGGTCATCGAAGAGCGCATCACCCAGGTGATCGAGCGCCAGGTGTCCGGCATCCAGGGCATCGACCGCGTCAACAGTTCCTCGCGCGACGGCCGCTCGCAGATCAGCATCACCTTCCGCCTGGACCGCGACCTGGACGCCGCCGCCAACGACGTGCGTGACGCCGTCAGCCGGGTCTCGGCCAACCTGCCCGACCAGGCCGACCCGCCGCAGATCGCCAAGGCCAACGCCGACGCCTCGCCGATCATCATCCTGAACCTGACCTCGACGACGCTGGATCCGCTGGAACTGGCCGACTACGCCGACCGCTACTTGGTCGAGCGGATGTCGACCATCGACGGCGTGGCCCAGGCCAACCTGTTCGGGGCCAAGATCTACGCCATGCGCATCTGGCTGAACGCCGACGCCATGGCCGCCCGGGGCGTGACCGTCAGCGACGTCGAGGACGCGCTGAACGCCCAGAACCTGGAGCTTCCGGCCGGCTCGCTGGAAAGCAGCGCCAAGGACTTCACCATCCGCGTGGCCCGCGCCTACGCCACGCCGGCCGACTTCGCCCGGCTTCCGATCCGCGCGGCGGACGGCAACGGCTTCGTGCTGCGCCTGTCGGACGTGGCCCGCATCGAGGAAGGCCCGGACGAGCGCCGGCGCCTGTTCCGCGGCAACGGCGTCGACCAGGTCGGCATCGGCCTGACCCGCCAGTCGCAGGCCAACGACGTCGCCATCTCCGAGGCCGTCCGCAAGGAGGTCGAGGTCATCAACCAGACCCTGCCGCCCGGCACCAAGCTGGTGGTGGCCGTGGACAACTCGGTGTTCACCGCCGAGGCCATCCACGAGGTTTGGATCACCATGGGCATGTCCGTCGCCCTGGTGGCCCTGGTCAACCTGATCTTCCTGGGCAGCTGGCGTTCGGCGCTGATCCCCTCGATCGTCGCGCCGATCTGCATCCTGTCGACCTTCATCGTCCTGGCCCCGCTGGGCTTCTCGCTGAACCTTCTGACCCTGCTGGCCCTGGTGCTGGCCGTCGGCCTGGTGGTCGACGACGCCATCGTCGTGGTCGAGAACATCCAGCGCCGGGTGGACGAGGGCGAGCCGGCCCTGATCGCCGCCCAGCGCGGCTCGCGCCAGGTGTTCTTCGCGGTGGTGGCCACCACCATCGTGCTGATCTCGGTGTTCGCGCCGCTGATGTTCCTGCCCGGCTATATCGGCCGCCTGTTCGTCGAGCTGGCCGTGGCCATCGCCGCCGCCGTGGCCTTCTCGGCCGTGCTGGCGCTCAGCCTCTCGCCGATGATGGCCTCCAAGCTGCTCAAGCCCGCGCACGGCGGGGGCTGGTTCAACAAGCGCATGGACTGGGCGATGGACCGGCTGAAGGACAGCTATCGCGCCTCGCTCGAAAGCCTGCTGGGCGTTCGCGCCGCCAGCTTCGCCGCCGGCGGGGCGGTGATCCTGCTGGCCGGCTTCGCCGCGCTGCTGTTCGTCAGCCTGCCCAAGGAGCTGGTGCCGGCCGAGGACCGCGGCCGCGTCGACATCCAGATCAGCGCGCCGGAAGGCGCGGGCTTCGACTACACCGCCGGCATCGGCGCCAAGATCGAGAAGATCATGGCCCGCTACCGCGAGGACGGCATTGCCGAACGCACCATCCTGACCATTCCGCGCTTTGGCCAAAGCCAGTTCAATTCGGGCAATGGCGTGGTGGTGCTGAAAGGCTGGGGCGAGCGCGACAAGACCGCCGACGACGTGGCGGCCGAGCTCAACAAGGACCTCTCCAAGATCACCGGCGTGCGCGCCGTGGCCAGCGTGCGCGGCGCCTTCCAGCGCGGCGGGGGCGGTGGCGGCGGTGGCGGCACCAACGTCGACCTGATCGCCGTCGGCAACGACTACGTGCAGCTGTCGAACTGGCTGAAGCCGATCCTGGCGGCGGCCCAGGAGAACCCGGGCTTCTCGCGTCCGCGCATCGACTACGAGCCGACCGCGCCGCGCCTGTCGGTGCAGATCGATCTCGACAAGGCCGCCAGCCTGGGCGTCTCGGCCCAGGCCGTGGGCCGGGCGCTGGAGACCATGTTCGGTTCGCGCCAGGCGACGACCTACATCAAGAACGGCCAGGAATACGACGTCATCCTGCAGACCGAGCTCGATCAGCGCCGCAGCGTCGCCGACCTCGACAAGCTGCAGGTGCGCACCAACGCCGGCGGCCTGGTGCCGCTGTCGACGGTGGTCAAGACCGAGCTGCGGGGCGACACCCCGGACCGTCCGCGGGTCGACCGCCTGCGCTCTGTGACCCTGACCACGCAACTGTCGCCCGGCTACACGGTCGAGGACGCCGTGAGCTTCTTCCAGGCCCAGGCCGGGCAGCACCCCACGCCCGGCGTCAGCATCAAGTGGGGCGGCCAGGCCAAGGACTATCTGGAAGGCTCGGGCGGCATCGCCATCGCCTTCGGCCTGGCCCTGCTGCTGGTCTTCCTGGTGCTGGCCGCGCAGTTTGAAAGCTGGATCCACCCGGCGGTAATCATGCTGACCGTGCCGCTGGCGGTGCTGGGCGGCCTGTTCGGCCTGGTCATGGCCGGCTCGACCATCAATACCTACAGCCAGATCGGCCTGATCATCCTGATCGGCATCGCCGCCAAGAACGGCATCCTGATCGTCGAGTTCGCCAACCAGCTGCGCGACGAGGGGCTGAAGGTCACCGAGGCGGTGATCGAGGCGGCGGCCTTGCGCCTGCGCCCGATCATCATGACCTCGATCGCCACGGCCATGGGCGCCTTGCCGCTGCTGCTCTGGACAGGGGCGGGGGCGGGAAGCCGCCAGACGATCGGGGCCGTGATCTTCTTCGGCGCGATCGTGGCGACCCTGCTAACGCTGTTCATCGTTCCGGTGTTCTACAACCTGCTCGCACGCTTCACGAAATCTCCGGAGTGGACGGCGCGGCAGATCGAGGACTATGAAGCGCGCGAAAAGGCGGGCGAGGGGCATACCTCACCCGTATAAACGGGTGAGGAAGCATGGCTGACGGGTCTCTGACGGCCAAGAGGCAGGAAATCGCGCTGCTGCGGCGTCTCGAGGAACGCATTCTCTGGCTGGCGTCGTGGACGATCCACAACGCCAACCACCTTCGTCAAAGCCGCGACGGGCTGAAGGTCGGCGGTCACCAGGCCTCGTGCGCCTCGATGACCACGCTGATGACGGCGCTCTACATGAAGGCGCTGCGGCCGCAGGACCGGGTGGCGGTCAAGCCGCACGCCAGCCCCGTCTTCCATGCCATCCAGCACCTGTTCGGCCGCCAGAACCTGGACAAGCTGAAGGCCTTTCGCGCCCTGGGCGGCGCGCAGTCCTATCCCTCGCGCACCAAGGACGTCGACGACGTCGACTTCTCGACCGGGTCGGTGGGCCTGGGCGTGGCGGTCACCGCCTTCGCCTCGCTGGCCCAGGACTATCTGGCCGCGCGCGGCTCGGTGAAGCCCGAGAGCATGGGACGGATGATCTCGCTGCTGGGCGACGCCGAGCTGGACGAGGGCAACATCTATGAAGCCCTGATCGAGGCCTGCAAGCACGACCTGCGCAACACCTGGTGGATCGTCGACTACAACCGTCAGAGCCTGGACGCGACGACCAAGGACCGGATGTTCACCCGCTATGGCGAGATCTTCGAGGCCGCCGGCTGGACCGTCGAGACCCTGAAGTGGTCCAAGCGCCAGCGCGAAGCGTTCGAGCGGCCCGGCGGGGCGGCGCTGAAGGCCTGGATCGAGACCGCGCCCAACGACCTCTATTCGGCGCTGACCTACCAGGGCGGCGCGGCCTGGCGCGAGCGGTTGACCGCCGACCTGGCGGGCGACGCCGACGCCCTGGCGCTGATCGCGACCTACAAGGACGTCGACCTCGGCGAGTTGATGACCGAGCTGGGCGGCCACTGCCTGGAGACGATCCTTGAGGCCTTCGAGCGGGCGTCTCGCGACGACGCTCCCCGGTTCTTCATCGCCTACACCGTCAAGGGCCTGCGGCTGCCGTTCCAGGGCCACAAGGACAACCATGCGGGCCTGATGAACCCCACCCAGATCGCGGAACTGCGCGAGCGCCTGGGCGTGGTCGAGGGCGAGGAGTGGGACGCCCTGTCGGGCCTGTCCTCGGCCGAGCGCACGGCGCTGAAGGGCCTGGTGGCCCGCGCGCCCTTCGCCCTCGCCAATGATCGCAATTACACGGCGGCAAGCGTGGCGACGCCGACGCAGGACGAACTGCTGTCCGCGGTTGCTGGCGGCGGCGAGCAGTCGACTCAGGCCGCCTTCGGCAAGGTCATGTTCGACATCGCCGCCCGCAAGGACGAGTTCGCCGGCCGGGTGGTGACCACCTCGCCGGACGTGACGGTGTCGACCAACCTCGGCGGCTTCGTGAACCGGCGCGGCGTTTTCCACCGCCGGGCCCACGAGGACGTCTTCAAGCGCCGCCGCATCCCCTCGGCCCAGGTGTGGTCGATGGGCGAGACGGGCCAGCACGTCGAGCTGGGCATCGCCGAGAACAACCTGTTCATCGCCCTGGCGGCGCTGGGCCTGACCGCGCCGCTGTTCGGCGAGCGGCTGTTCCCGGTCGGCACCCTCTACGACCCCTTCATCGCCCGCGGCCTCGATGCCCTGAACTATGCCTGCTACCAGGACGCCCGGTTCCTGCTGGTGGCCACGCCGTCCGGCCTGACCCTGGCCCCTGAAGGCGGCGCGCACCAGTCGATCGGGTCGCCCCTGATCGGCATGAGCCAGCCGGGCCTCGACAGTTACGAGCCTGCCTTCGCCGACGAGACAGCGGTGCTGATGGCCCACGCCTTCGAGCGCATCCAGGCCGCCGACGGCTGCTCGACCTATCTGCGCCTGTCCACCCGATCCATCGCCCAGCCCGAGCGCGCCGACGCGGCCTGGAAGGCCGGCGTGGTCGAGGGCGCCTATTGGCTGAAGCCGCCGGCGCCGGATGCGCGCCTGGCCGTCGTCTATAGCGGGGCGTTGGCTCCGGAAGCGCTGGAGGCGCATGCGGCCCTGTTGGAGGACGAGCCGGGCGCAGGCCTTCTGGCCGTCACCTCGGCCGACGTGCTGCACCGCGACTGGACGGCCGCCGGCCGCTCGCGCTGGACGGACGGCGCCAAGCGTGTCTCGACGGTGGAGCGGCTGCTGGCCGACCTGCCGCGCGAGGCGGGCCTGGTGACCCTGGTCGACGGCGCGCCGGCGACGCTGTCGTGGCTGGGCTCGGTGCACGGCCATCGACTGCGGGCGCTGGGCCTGGAGACCTTCGGCCAGTCGGGGGACCTGCCGGATCTGTACGCCAAGTACCGGCTGGACGCCGACGCGGTGCTGGACGCCTGCGCGGACCTGCTGGCTTAGGCGGAGGGCCCCCTCAGTCGCTCCGCGACAGCTCCCCCAGAGGGGGAGCATCTTCTTGGCGCGGGGCTGCTAGATCCTCCCCCGCTGGGGGAGGTGGCCCAAAGGGCCGGAGGGGGTCAGCGCGTCCCCGGATCCGGCAGCGGGTCGATCCCCACGATCAGGCCGTCGCGGATGAGGTAGGCGATGATGGCGGTGTTCTGCGACCACAGGCGGCCGTCGGGACGGCGCAGGGCGATCTCGACGTCGGCGTGGACCCAGCCGTCGGCCTGGCGGCGCACACGCATCAGGCTGATCTCGACCCCGGCCATGGCGAACTGGCGCTCGAAATAGCCGCGGGCGGCTTCCAGGCCCGACACCTCGCCGCCTTCCAGCACGTTGGCGAAGGCGACTTCGGGATGCAGCTGGGCGACCACGGTTTCGAGGTCGCGGCGGCGCGTCGCCTCGAAGTGCCGGGTCAGCAACACTTCAGCCTTCGCCATGCTACGCCTCGTCCAAACGCTCGACGATATCCATGCGCGACACACGCTCGTCCTGGAACGTGTAGATATGTCGCACGCAGCTGTCGGACCAGAGCCGGCCCTCCAGGTTATGCACAGTCTGGTTCGTGGCCACGGCGATACGGCCGTCTTCCATCACCGTGAAGTCCATGGGGGCGGCCTCGACCCGGACCATGCCGTCGCGCCGCGCCCAGAAGGCCCGCATCGCCTCGACCCCCACGACCCGGCCGCCGCCGATCTGGTCGGGCCAGTCGACGGCGGGATCCAGCTCGGCCGCGAAGGCGTCGAAGTCGCCTTTGTTGTAGGCATCGTAGAGCCGGGTCAGGAGGGCGATGCGCGGGGTCATGGTGCTGGCGTGGCGGGGGCTGTCGCGGCCGAGGGCTCGGGCTTGTAGCCGGTCTCGACCTTCAGATAGGCGATCAGATCGATCCGGTCCTGGGGATTGGACAGGCCCGCGAAGGTCATCTTCGTGCCCGGCAGGAAGGTGCGCGGGTTGTCGAGCCAGTGGTCCAGGCGCTCGGCGTCCCAGGTGAAGCCGGCGTTCTTGACGGCGTCCGAATAGGCGTACTTCGGATGGGTCCCGGCCTTGCGGCCGAACACGCCGTAGAGGTTGGGGCCGGTCATGTTCGGGCCGCCCGGGGTGATCGTGTGGCATGAGCGGCAGAGGGCGAACTTGCTCTGGCCGTTCAGCAGGTCGCCGGTGTTGTAGGGGGCGGGGAGGGCGGCCAGGGCGGCGGCCTTCTCGGCCGGGGTCGGAGGCGGCGGAGGGGGCGTCGCCGCGGCGCCTTCGCCGGAGGTTTCGCCGCCCTTCGAGCAGGCGGCCAGAGACAGGCTGATGGAAAGGCAGAGCGTCGCGGTGGCGACGACGGTGAGGGTACGCATCACAATCCCCGTAGGCGTTATGTCGCAAGGCTTGCGACGCCGCGCCGCATTCAAATCCAAGCCGGTTTCTGACCCGTGAATTCATCGCGGAACGACGTTATTCGGTCAAGGTCTTGCCGCAGTTCAAAACGGCTCCCTGCGACATCGTCTGCTATCCGCCGGGATTCGTTGGAAAAATGTGATTTCGAGAACCGTGGGTATGCACGGAAGAATTTGACCGTCGTTAACCATGATTCTACCGAAGAAGGGCGGGGGCTGATCCCGCACCCTTAAGAAGCGGAAACCGTCATGGACTGGAACGAGGAACGTACCGCCACGCTCAGGAAGTTGTGGCTCGAAGGGTTGAGCGCCAGCCAGGTGGCGCGCCAGTTGGGCGGCGTCAGCCGCAGCGCCGTCATCGGCAAGATCCACCGATTGGGCATCACCGTCCGCGAGACCCCGGTGCGCCAGCGCGCCGTCACCGTCCGGGTGTCGCGCCAGGCCCCGCGGGCTCGCACCAGCGCTCCGGCCCAGGCTCGTCCGGCCGCCCGTGCGCTGACCTCGGTGATGGAAGAACTGACCCCGACGGCCGGCATCCTCGACCTGTCGATGCATTCGTGCCGCTGGCCGATCGGTAACCCGGACGCCGGCGACTTCGGCTTCTGCGGCCGCGAGACCACCAGCAAGCGCGCCTCGTACTGCCCCGACCACACCCAGGGCGCCTTCCGCCGCTTCCAGAGCTCGGCCGATATCGACGCCTGGACCCGCCAGAGCCTGCCCCAGGAACGCCGCGTCCTCTGACGCGCCTTCAAGCCCTCTCAGAGAGAGACATCCAATGATCCTCATCGAGAACGCCGCCGGCAGCAGCCAGGTGATCACGATCATCCAGGAATTCGCGGGCCACTCGGTCTCGCGCGACCTGCAGCCGGGCGACGCCGCCCAGATCCCGGTCGGCCAGTTCAAGTCGATCGTCGTGCGTGAGACCTATCCGGAAGACTGGATGAGCCGCGTGCGCAGCCGCCAGGCCGCTGCCTGAGGCCCGTAGAGGTTCGATCTTCGCGGAACAGCGCGCTCGCCCGTAGGGAGGCTGGAGCCAAGCGCTGAGGATCGCGAAGCCGGATCGGCGAAATCAGTGACAGTCCGCGTAAAGAACGACCCCCGCGAACCCGGTTCGCGGGGGTCGTCTTTTTTCAGGCCGGCGCTGTCGGCGAAGCCGTGGCGCGGATCAGTTCGTTCAGCAGCAGGCGGCCGCGCGGCCAGGCGCCGTGGCCGGAGTCGACGTTGATGTGACCGGCCCGGCCCAGGTCGACGAAGCGAGAGCCCCAGCCCCTGGCGAAGGCCTCGGCGCGCTCGATGGCCACATAGGGGTCGTCGCGGCTGGCGACCACTAGGCTCGGGAAGGGCAGGCGCGGCCGGGGGATCGGCGAGAAACCGATCAGCAGCCGGCCGGCCGGGCCCTCGCGATTGACGTCGGCCGGGGCCACCAGCAGGGCGCCGCGTACGCCCCGGCCTCCGGTCACCTGGGCCAGATGGCAGACCAGGGCGCAGCCCAGGCTGTGGGCAACCAGGATCGCGCCGGGGCGGCTTCGCACGGCCTCGGCCAGGCTGATGGTCCAGTCGCCCAGGGTGGGCCGCTCCCAGTCGACCTGGTCGACGCGCTCGGCGGCTGGCAGGGCGCGCTCCCAGTGGCTCTGCCAGTGATCGGGACCGGAGTTGTAGAGGCCGGGCACGATCAGGATCGGCGGATCGGCGGCGGGATCGGGCGACGAGATGAAAGACATCGCTGAACTCTTCAAGACGGGGCCGCGCGAAGCGGATTTGTGCTGCTTGTCGCTCTCGCGAGGCGGGAGGATCAAATCAGATCAATTCAATAGGAATTGAGAAGCGCTGATGACACCATGCTGGCAGCAGGCCGCCTTGCCCTCGATCCGGGGAACGCCCAAGCTCGCGATCCGTTTTGGACAGCGGCCCGCGCGCGCGGCCGGACAACGCCAGGAGCGTGCATGAGTCCCGACGACACCCTGGTGCTGGCCTCCACTTTCGAGGCGTCCGACACGCCGCTGGCGCGCTATCGCGCCGTGCGCGAGCGCACCGAGACCCTGGCCGCGCCGCTGTCGCCGGAGGACCAGGCGGCCCAGTCGATGCCCGACGCCAGCCCGACCAAGTGGCACCGGGGGCATACGACCTGGTTCTTCGAGACCTTCCTGCTGGCCCCGTATGCGCCGGGCTACAAGCCCTACGACGCGGCCTTCGGCTACATCTTCAATTCCTACTACGAGGCCATCGGGCCGCGGCAGCCGAGACCGCAGCGGGGGCTGCTGACGCGTCCGTCCTGCGCCGAGGTCGGGGCCTATCGCCGGCATGTGGACGCGGCCATGGCCAGGCTGCTGTCGGGCCCGCTGTCGCCCGAGATCCTCGAACGGCTGGAACTGGGCCTCGCCCACGAGGAGCAGCACCAGGAGCTGCTGCTGATGGACATCCAGCACCTGTTCGGCCAGTCGCCGCTCTATCCGGCCTATCGCGAACGTCCGGATGCTCCGCGCCCCGATGCGCCGGCGCTGGGCTTCGTCGGCTTCGAGGGCGGCGTGACGGCGATCGGGGCCGAGCCGGGCGGCTTCGCCTTCGACAACGAGCGGCCGCGTCACCGGGTGTTTCTCGAACCCTTCCGCCTGGCCGACCGGCTGACCACCAACGGCGAGTGGCTGGGTTTCATCGAGGACGGCGGTTACGAGCGGTCCGAGTTCTGGCTGTCGGACGGCTGGGCCACGGTCCAGGAGCAGGGGTGGCGGGCGCCGCTCTACTGGCGCCAGGACGAGGACGGCGCCTGGAGCGCGTTCGGCCTGGCCGGCCGCCGGCCGCTGGATCTCGCCGCGCCCGTGGCTCACGTCAGCTATTACGAGGCCGCCGCCTTCGCGACCTGGGCCGGCGCGCGCCTGCCCACCGAGGCTGAATGGGAGGCCGCCGCGCGCTCTGACAGGGACCTGCGGCAGATGTCTGGCGAGGCCTGGCAGTGGACCGCCAGCGCCTATGCCGCCTATCCCGGCTTCCGCCCCGGGGCGGGGGCCCTGGGCGAATACAACGGCAAGTTCATGGTCAACCAGATGGTCCTGCGCGGCGGGGCGGCAGGCACGCCGCCGGGCCATGCGCGGGCCAGCTATCGCAACTTCTTCCACCCCGCCCAGCGCTGGATGTTCTCGGGCGTGCGCCTGGCGCGCGACGGGGCGGGCGGCCGCGAGAGAGCCATGGACGCCGGATTCCGCGACGATGTGCTGGCGGGCCTTTCCGCCGACGCCAAGAGCCTGCCCAGCAAATACTTCTACGACGCCGAGGGCTCGCGGCTGTTCGAAGAGATCACGGTGCTGCCGGAATACTATCCGACCCGCACCGAGACGGCGCTGCTGCGCCGCATCGCGCCGGAGATCGCCGCCCGCATTCCCGAGGGCGCGGCGATGATCGAGTTCGGCAGCGGGGCCAGCACCAAGACCCGCATCGTGCTGGACGCCGCACCGCAATTGGCGGTCTACGCGCCGATGGACATCAGCGCCTCGGCCCTGGACGCGGCCGCCGCCGCAATCCGCGCCGACTATCCCAAGCTGGCCGTGGCGCCGGCCGTGGGGGACTTCACTCATCCGCTGGGCCTGCCGGCGGCGGCGCGGGGACGACCGACGGTCGGCTTCTTCCCGGGCTCGACGATCGGCAACTTCCCGACGGACGAGGCGATCGCCTTCCTGACCGCGGCGCGGGAGCTGCTGGGCCCCGGGGCGCTGTTCGTGGTGGGAGCCGACATAGCCAAGGGCGAGGACGTGCTGATCCCGGCCTATGACGACGCGGCGGGCGTGACGGCGGCGTTCAACAAGAACCTGCTGGCGCGGATCAACCGCGAATTGGACGCGACCTTCGATCTCGACGCCTTCGCCCACCGGGCCGTCTGGAATGCCGCCGAGAGCCGCATCGAGATGCACCTGGTCAGCCTGCGCGACCAGACGGTCGAGATCGCCGGCCGGCCAATCGCCTTCGCGGCCGGCGAGACCATCCACACCGAGAATTCCTACAAGTACGACCCCGAGGCCTTCGCCGCGATGGCGGACAAGGCCGGCTGGCGCGTCGAGGCGCGCTGGATCAGCGAGGCGCCGGCGTTCGGTGTCTTCGCGCTTCGCTCCTGAGAGCGGAAAAGAAGAAGTCGCGGCCGGCCGCTGGATGGCGGACAGCCCAAGAGCCCGGATCGGCAAGACCGATCCGGGCCCTAAAATCCTGATACGTGCGCCACCACCGTCGGCTGCGTCGCCCGTCCCCCCCTCGGCCGCGGCATTCCTTAAAGGTCGCGAGCGCCGAGGCGGCCGCCGCCACGCGACGAGGAACCGCCCTTGCGGCCGGCATTGGCGGCCAGGTCGCGGTCCTTGGCGAAGCTGCGCTTCTCGCTGGGAACGCTAGCGCCGCCCTTGCGAGCTATCTCGCGGCGACGTTCCGGATCCATGGCGGCGAAGCCTCGGCGGCCGCGGGGCCGTTCGCTGTCGAGGTCCATGTCTTGCTCCTAATCGGGACTGGTAACGGGAGGAACGGAGACCGGAGCGGCGCCATAGGGCCGATCGTCCCCCGGCTGCACCGGAGGCGGCTCAAGCGGGACTTCGTCGGGCGTCGTGCCCGGCGGATCGTCCGGCGTTTGCGGCTCCAGCGGAGGCGGGGCGTCGGGGTCGGTCATGGCGTCGTTCCAGTGTTCCGGTGAAGTAACCGGTGAAGCCGAGTTCGGTTTCACGTGTCAGGCGAGACAAATGCAGCGTTAAGGACGATTGTCTGGGGAAAAGGCAGGCTGAGAGCGATGCGCAAGAGCACCTTGGAGGGTGGTAAATCCTCATTAATTACAAGGCATTGGAGGCTGATTGCGGGCGTCGTGGCGGGGGCTTTGGGATGGCTTTTCGCCCGCCAGATAAATCTGCCCGAAAGCACGCATATTTTGATCGGGTGGGACGTCGGCGCCGCAATTTACGCCGTTCTGCTGTGGCGCCTGTTCCTCACCACCGATGAAGCGACGCTGCGGGCCAAGGCCGCGGCCGAGGACGAGGGGCGCTCTCTGATCCTGTTGATCGTGCTGTCGGCCATCGCCGCCAGCCTGGCCGCGGTGGTGGCGGCGATGATCGGCGCGCGCTCACAGGCGGCCTTCGCCAGGAACCTGACGGCGGCCTGCGCGGGCGTCACCCTGGTGCTGTCGTGGGTCGTGCTGCACTCGGTGTTCGTGCTGCACTACGCTCACCGCCATTTCGGCGCGGGGGCGGGGAAGGGCGGGTTCGGCTTCCCCGGCGAGCCGGCCCGCACCTACAAGGACTTCGTCTACCTGGCCTTCAGCATCGGGGCGACCTTCCAGGTCTCCGACAACGACGTGCGCACCGGGGCCTTGCGCAACCTCGTCACGGCACACGCCGTGACGGCCTATTTCTACAACACCGCCATCCTGGCCCTGGGGATCAACATCATCGCCGGGGTGGTGGCGGGGTAGCGCATCAGCGCGGCGGGCGGCGCCCGCCCTTGCCCCGCCGGCCGCTTTCGCGGGGCTCTTCCTCGCCGCTCAGGATACGCTGGACGCGGGTCTTGGTCAGTTCGGCCAGGGTCAGGCGGCCATCGCCGTCCTTGTCGAGCAGCTTGAAGCGGGCGTTGGCCGCGCGGGTCGCCTCGTCGCGGGTGATGCGGCGGTTGAAGTCGGCGTCGGCGCCCATCACCGGCTGGGGTTCGGCCAGCAGGGCGTAGGGCGTGGCGCCCAGCAGCATGTTGCCCAGGCCCCCGTCACGGCGCGGGCGCGGACCCTCGCCGTCGGGGCCGCCGCCGCCTGAGGGCGGGGCCTGCTGAGGCATGGCCGAGGCCTGGACGATCTCCGGGGCGATGTTGCGCTCGTAGGCCGAGACCTCGAAGCCGTCGAGGACGCCCGACTTGTCGGTGTCGAGCCTGTCGAAGAAGCGCAGGGAGTCGGCGAGGAACTCCTCTCGGGTCAGCACGCCGTCGTGGTCGGCGTCCGCGCCGGCGAACCACAGGGCGACCGGATAGGGCTGGCCTGGATCGGCGCGGAACGGCTCGCCGGCCGGGCTGATGAACACCTGCCTGCCGCCGCCCATGCGCGGGCCGCCAGGGCCGCCTTCGCCCGGAGGCGGTCCGTCGCCGAAGCCAGGACGGCCGCCCGGACCGCCGGGGCCGCGACCGCCTGGTCCATCCGGCGGGGCGTGGCCGCAGGCGGCGAGCGACAGGGCGACGAGAGCCAGGAGGGGCAGGGCGCGTGCGGTCATGGAAAGAAGCTCCTTCCCGTCGCTTGAAGCGCCGCCGCATTGCGCGGTTATGTCGTCACGGCCGCGCTTGATTGCGCGGCCGCAACAGACGTCAGGCCGGCAGGGTCACGCGGGCCCGCAGGCCGCCTTCGGGGCGGTTCAGCAGGGTGACGTCGCCGCCGTGGGCGCGGGCCAGCGAACGGACCACGGCCAGGCCCAGGCCGATGCCGCCGGTTTCGCGGTTGCGCGAGGGCTCGCCGCGGAAGAACGGTTCGAACACGCGCTCGAGTTCGGCCGAAGGCACGCCGGGACCGTCGTCGTCGACTTCGAGGATGGCGCCGCCGCCCTGGCGATAGACACGGCCGCGTGCGGCGCCGCCGTACTTGAGGGCGTTCTCGACCAGGTTGGTGACCAGGCGCTTCAGCGCGATCGGATCGCCCTCGATGACGATCTTGTCGCTTTCCTCGGCGGTGGCGTCGCCGCCGGTCTCGGCCGCCTCGTCCATGACGCTTTCCAGCAGCGAGGCCAGCTCCAGCTTGGTGCGCTCGGCCGGGCGGCTGGTGTCGCGCACGAAGGCCAGGGTGGCCGAGATCATCGCCTCCATCTGGTCGATGTCGCTCTCGAGCTTGCTGCGGACGTCGTCGGGCGTGGTCTCGATGCGGAAGCGCAGGCGCGTCAGCGGCGTGCGCAGGTCGTGGGCCACCGCGCCGATCATGGCGGTGCGGTCCTCGACATAGCGGCGCAGGCGTTCCTGCATCTCGTTGAAGGCGTTGGCGGCGGCGGCCACCTCGGCCGAGCCCGACAGGCTGAGCGGCGGGGCGCGCGGGTCGCGGCCCAGGCGCTCGGCGGCTGCGGCGAAGGCGGTGATCGGGCCGGCCAGGCGACGGGCGAACAGCCAGGCCAGCGGCGACACGGCGACGACCGACAGGGCGAGGATCAGCAGGATCCGAACCTGCCAGGTGTCGCGCAGGACGGTGAACTTGGGTTCGACCACCAGCCAGCGGCCGTCGGCCTGGCGGATGCCCAGCTCGAAATCGCCGAACAGGAAGGGCTCGTCGCGCATGATGGCCGCGATGCGGTCGGCGAGGATCTGGACGCCGGGAGGCTTCGGGCCGGCCGCGCCGGGCGGCGGCGGGGGAGGGCCGCCGGGGCCTCCGGGACCAGGACCGGGGCGCGGACCGCCAGGACTCGGCGGCGGCGGCGGACCCTTCTGCCGTGCGGTGCGGACGAAGAAGCGCGGGCCGTTCTCGGTGCGGATCGAGATCCGGTCGACCGGCACGTTCAGCTCGCGGCCGATGGCGGCCTTGAACTCGGCGCGGCGCTGGGAGTCCTCGCCGTCGGGCTTGATGCTGGTGCGATGGCGAACGACCAGCGGCCGGCCGTCGCGCGGATGCACGGTCTGGCCGGTCTTCAGCGCCCGGCTGATCTCGCTGAGCTTGTAGAGCTCGGGAGGCGGGGGCGGCACGTTGAACACGACCGCCACGCAGATCAGGATCGTAGCGACCAGTGTGACGAGCGCCAGTCCCAGGGCCTGGGCGAACAGGGGCGCGCCGCCGCGCCCCGGGACTGCGAACTTCATGGCGTGCGGGTGACCTTGGGCGTGAACATGTAGCCCTCGCTGCGGATCGTGCGGATCAGCTCGCCGCCGCCGCCGTCGTCGAGCTTGCGGCGAAGCCGGCTGATCTGGACGTCGATGGCGCGATCATAGGCGTCGCTGTCGCGGCCGCGGGCGAGGTCGAGCAACTGGTCGCGGGTCAGCACGCGCTGCGGGCGTTCGACGAAGGCGCGCAGCAGCGAGAACTCGCCGCTGGAAAGGTTGACCACCACCGA
Organism: Caulobacter sp. FG7; assembly: GCF_057808875.1. NCBI lineage: Bacteria > Pseudomonadati > Pseudomonadota > Alphaproteobacteria > Caulobacterales > Caulobacteraceae > Caulobacter > Caulobacter sp. FG7. The sequence continues at coordinate 63,143 of NZ_JBMDIW010000014.1, read as the reverse complement.
TTGCGGCGAGCGCAGTTCGCGGCGGACGAGATCCAGGCGCCAGCCGGCGAACTCGCAGGCGGCCCCCATGGTGTCGTCGCTGGAGCGCGGCTCGGTGCGGCGGCGCAGGACGGCGCGCACGCGGGCCAAGAGCTCGCGCGGATTGCACGGCTTGGGCAGGTAGTCGTCGGCGCCGAGCTCGAGGCCGACGATGCGGTCGGTCTCCTCGCCCATGGCCGAGAGCATGATGATGGCCGGGCCGTCCTGGGCGGCGAGGCGGCGGCAGATGGCCAGGCCGTCTTCGCCCGGCAGCATGACGTCGAGCACCACCAGGTCGACCGGGCCCTTGGCCAGGGCCTGTTCCATGGTGCGCGCGTCCTGGGCCGTGTCGACGACATAGCCGTGGCGGACAAGGAAATCGGACACGACGTCGCGGATGCCCGGATCGTCGTCGACGATCAGGATGCGGGCGCCGGCGCCCTTGGCGGTGTCCGCGACGGCGGCGGACGAGGCGGTGGTCGGGGAGGTCTCCATGCCGATGGTCCTTTCATGCCCCTGTCACCGTCAGATTTCACGCTTGCAACAGGCGCGCAACCTGATCGTGGCCCCCTAGCGTCAAATCGCCACGGAGCGTCTTCATGAACCGACTCGTTTGCGCCGTCCTCGGATTGTCTCTGCTGGGGGCGACCGCCCACGCCCAGCCCGGTCCCGGCATGCGTGGCCCGGACGCCGACGGCGATGGCGTCGTCACGGCCGCCGAGTACGAGGCCTCGGCCGTTCAGCGCTTCGAGCGCATGGACGTCAACAAGGACGGCGTCATCGACGCGGCCGAACTCGAGGCGATCAAGCAGCGCTTCGCCCAGCGTGAAGGGCAGGGCGGTCCCGGCGGCGGTTTCGGCGGTCGGATGCTGGCCCAGCTGGCCGCGCAGGACGCCGACAAGGACGGCAGGATCACCAAGGATGAGGCCTTGGCCGCCAGCCGCGCCCAGTTCACGGCGTCCGACAAGAACGGCGACGGCAAGCTGACCGGCGACGAGTTCCGCCCAGGCCCCGCCGGCGGCCCGCCGCCGCGTCAGTAGGGATGGCTTACCCCGGCGAGCGGTTCACCGGAGCCGTGTAGCCGGGGCCTTTCATGGCCGCGACGGCGCGGTCGCCGACGAAGGGGTTGGTGCGGCGCTCGGCGCCGAAGCTCGACATGGGGCCGTGGCCGGGCACGAAGCGGATGTCGTCGCCCAGCGGCCAAAGCTTGCCGGTGATGGCGTCGATCAGGTCCTGGTGGTTGCCGCGCGGAAAGTCGGTGCGGCCGATCGAGCCCTGGAACAGCACGTCGCCGACCTGGGCGAACTTCGTCTCGCGGTGGAAGAACACCACGTGGCCCGGCGTGTGGCCCGGGCAGTGCAGGACCTCGAACTCCGTCTCGCCCAGGGTGACGACGTCGCCGTCCTCTAGCCAGCGGTCGGGCACGAAGATGCGCGCCTCGGGCACGCCGTACATCTCGCCGCTTTCCTGGATGCGGTCGATCCAGAACTGGTCGTCCTTGTGCGGGCCTTCGATCGGAACGCCCGTCTTGGCCTTCAGCTCGGCCGCGCCGCCGGCGTGGTCCATGTGGCCGTGGGTGATCCAGATCTTCTCCAGGGTCAGGCCCTGGTCCTTCAGCGCACGCAGCAGGCGGTCGACCTCGCCGCCCGGATCGATGATCGCGGCCTTCTTGGTCTTGGAGCACCAGACGATCGTGCAGTTCTGCTGCAGCGGCGTGACCGGGGCGATGACGGCGCTGATGGGCGATTGGGTCTGGGTCACGGTGGCTCCTTGTCGGCGCCCAGCATAGAGGCCGGGGCTCGGGCAATAAAGAAGGCCCGGGATCGCTCCCGGGCCTTCGATCCGTCGCTAGGGTGGACGGGTCTTACTTCACGTCGTCGACGCCGTGAGCCATCGCCTCGGCCGGCGAAGCTAGGTCGGTGTCCTCGGTGATGTCGATGCCCTTGGCCAGCTTCGAGTGCCAGAAGCCGTAGGCGGCGTAGATGACCGCGCCGACGGCCGCGTAGCCGCCCAGGATCATCAGCGGCAGCGGATTGTTGTTCATCGCGTGGATGATCATCGGCTGGAAGTTCTGGAAGGCCAGGAACAGGCAGGCGGCGATGCCGAGCACGGCCGTGACGATGCCGCCCGGAACCTTGAACGGGCGCGGCAGGTCCGGATGCTTGATGCGCAGGTAGATCACCGACAGGCAGACGATCGAGAAGGCCACGGCGGTGCCCAGCGAAACCAGGTCGCCCAGCAGGCTGATCGGCAGGAACGAGGCGGCCACGGCGATCACGATGCCCAGCAGGATGGTGCCCAGCCAGGGGGTGCGGAACTTCTGGTGGATTTCGGCGAACACCTTCGGCAGCAGGCCGTCGCGGGCCATGGTGTAGAAGATGCGCGTCTGGCCGTAGCACAGCACCAGCATGACCGAGGACAGGCCGGTGATCGCGCCGATCTTGATGGCGAAGCTGATCAGGTTCAGCTTGCCGCCTTCAGCCGCGGCGAAGGGAATGTTGGCCCATTCCAGGCCCATGCGGTCGATGGCGACGGCGATCGGGGCCGGGCTGGCCAGTTCCTTGTAGGGGACGACGCCGGTCATGACGGCGGCGACGGCCATGTAGATCAGGGTGCAGATCACCAGGGCGCCCAGGATGCCGATCGGCACGTCCTTGGACGGGTTCTTGGCTTCGGCCGCGGCGGTCGAGACGGCCTCGAAGCCGACATAGGCGAAGAAGATGATCGCCGCGCCGCGGAAGATGCCGCCGAAGCCGAACTCGCCGGGCTGGCCGGTCGGCTCGGGGATGAAGGGCGTCCAGTTGGCCGGGTTGATGTATTGCACGCCGACGGCGATGAAGGTCAGCAGCACGATCACCTTGATGACGACGATCGCGTTGTTGACGTTGGCGGACTCGCTGACGCCGACCACCAGCAGGGCCGAGACCAGGGCGATGCCGATTGCGGCCACCAGGTTGAACGTGCCGGTCATGGTGAACATGGTGCCGCCCTCGGGCGAGGCCACGGCCTGGATCAGCGGCGTGGCCCACATCGGCGCATCGGCGCCGGCCACGGCTATGGTCGGGAAGTTTATCCCCAATGCATGCAGCGTGCTGACGACATAGCCGGACCAGCCGACCGCCACCGTCGAGGCGGCGACGCCGTATTCGAGCACCAGCAGCCAGCCCATGATCCAGGCGAAGACCTCGCCCAGCGTGCCGTAGGCATAGGTGTAGGCCGAGCCGGAAACCGGCATGGTGGAGGCCAGTTCAGCGTAGCACAGGCCCGCCAGCGCGCAGGCGATGCCCGCCACGACGAACGAGATCATGATCGCGGGGCCGGCGTTGGCCGAAGCCACCTGGCCGGTGAGGACGAAGATGCCCGCGCCGATGATGGCGCCGACGCCGAGGCTCATGAGGTTGATGGGACCCAGCGTGCGTTTCAGCTGGCTGTGGGCGGCTTCCTTTTGGATGCTCGCAATGGACTTTTTAAGGAATAGCCTGTTTCCGGCCATGTGTTGTTTCCCCGACGACCAGCGAACCCCCGCTAGTCTGGCATTGGGGGCGGACGTTAGTCAGACTGGCGCGGTCGCGCAACGCCCCGCGGTGACGGGACGGCTTTGAGGGTCTATGCCTCCCGCCCATGCTGCCTATCGAGAATGTCCTGCCCGCGCTGAAGGCGGCGCTGCTCGCTTCCAATGCGGCCGTGCTGGTCGCACCGCCTGGTGCGGGCAAGACCACGGCCGTTCCCTTGGCCCTGTTGGAGGAGTCGTGGGCAAAGGGCGGAAAAATCATCGTCCTGGAGCCCCGTCGTCTCGCCGCGCGGGCGGCCGCGGCGCGCATGGCCGCCAATCTGGGCGAGCCGGTTGGTGAAACCTTGGGCTTTCGCGTGCGCCTGCAGTCGAAGGTGTCGGCCAGGACCCGCGTGGAGGTGGTCACCGAGGGCGTCTTCACGCGGATGATTCTCGACGACCCGGGCCTGGACGGCGTGGCCTGCGTCATCTTCGACGAGTTCCACGAGCGCAGCCTCGACGCCGACCTCGGCCTGGCCCTGGCGCGCGACAGCCAGGGCCTGCTGCGAGACGACCTGAAGATCCTCGTCATGTCGGCCACGCTGGACGGCGCCCGCGTTTCGGCCCTGCTGGGTGACGCGCCGGTGGTGGAGAGCGAGGGCCGGATGTTCCCGGTCGAGACCCGCTATCTGGGTCGCGACGATCGCCAGCGGCTCGAGGAGCGGGTCGGACGCGCCGTCGAGCGGGCCCTGGCCGAGGAGACCGGCTCCATCCTCGTCTTCCTGCCGGGACAGGGCGAGATCCGCCGGGCCGAGAGCTGGCTGGCCGAGCGCCTGCGCCGGCCGGACGTCGATCTGGCGCCGCTCTATGGCGCGCTGGAGCCGGCCGAGCAGGACCGCGCGGTGCAGCCCGCGCCGGCCGGGCGCCGCAAGGTGGTGCTGGCCACCTCGATCGCCGAGACCAGCCTGACCATCGAGGGCGTGCGCGTCGTCATCGACGCAGGGCTCTCGCGCGTGCCGCGCTTCGATCCGTCCAGCGGCCTGACCCGGCTGGAGACGGTGCGGGTGGCCCGCGCCGCCGCCGACCAGCGCCGGGGCCGCGCCGGCCGCACCGAGCCCGGCGTCTGCTACCGCCTGTGGGACGAGCCGGAGACCCGCTCGCTGCCCGCCTTCGCCCGGCCCGAGATCCTGGAGGCCGACCTCTCTCGCCTGGCGCTGGACCTGGCGCGCTGGGGCGCCAAGGACGCGGAAGGCCTGGCCTTCCTCGATCCGCCGCCGCGCGCTGCGTTCAGCGAGGCGCGGTCGCTGCTGAACCGGCTGCAGGCGCTGGACGCCAATGGCGGGCTGACGGCGCACGGCAAGGCGCTGTCGAACATGCCCCTGGCCCCGCGCCTGGCCCACATGGTCGCCCGCGCCGCCGCCTCGGGCCAGGCGCACCGCGCCGCCGAGATCGCCGCGGTGCTCAGCGAGCAGGGCCTGGGCGGCCGGGGTGTCGATCTGCGCGGCCGGCTGGAGGGCTTCGGCCGCGACCGTACGCCAAGAGCCCGCGACGCCCGGGCGCTGGCCGAGCGCTGGTCGCGCCAGGCCGGCAAGCCGAGCGGCGCCGAGCCCCTGGACGACGCCCTGCTGCTGGCCGAGGCCTATCCCGAGCGGGTGGCCCGCGCCCGCGGCAAGCCCGGCGAGTACCAGCTGGCCAGCGGCCGCGGCGTCTATCTGGAGCCGACCGACGCCCTGGCCCGCGAGACCTGGCTGGCCGTCGGCGAGCTGGGCGGCGGCGAGGCCCGCGACCGCATCCTGTTGGCCGCGCCCCTCGACGAGGAAAGCCTGCGCGCCGCCTTCGCCGACCGCCTGGTCGCCGAGGACCGGCTGGAGACCAGCGGCGGCGGCAAGCTGCGCGCCAAGCGCCTGCTGCGCCTGGGCAAGCTCGTCGTCGACGAGAAGATCATCGAAAAGCCCGACCCGGCTCTGATCGCCGCAGCCCTGGCCGACCAGGTGCGGGCCGACGGCTTGGCCGCCCTGAAGCTGGGCGAGCGGGGCAGGGGGCTGCTCGACCGCGTGGCCTTCCTGCGCGCCCATGACGGAGACGTCTGGCCGGACCTGTCGGAAGCGGCCCTGGTGGCTCGCCTGGACGAATGGCTGGAGCCGCTGCTGGCCGGCCGCTCGTCACTGGCCAGTATCGACGAAGGCACGCTGGAGGCGGCGATCAAGACCCTGATCCCGTGGGACATGCAGGGCAAGATCGAAGCCCAGGCCCCAGCGCGCTTCGCCGCCCCCACCGGCTCGACCTTCGCCATCGATTATGGCGCGGAAGGTGGTCCCCGCGTCGAGGTGCGGGTGGGCGAGCTTTACGGCCTGGCCGAGCACCCCTGCGTGGCCCACGGCAAGGTCCCCCTGACCCTGGCCCTGCTGTCCCCCGCCCACCGCCCGATCCAGATCACCAAGGACCTCCCGGGCTTCTGGAAAGGCTCCTGGCGCGAGGTGAAGGTCGAGATGAAGGGGCGTTATCCACGGCACGTCTGGCCGGACGATCCGGCCAACGCTGCGCCGACGACGCGGGCTAAGCCGCGGGGGACGTGAGGGGCGGCTGCTGACTCATAGGTGCCCTTCGGAAGGTCCGTTTTTAGGGTATCCGTTCGAGTTAGAGTGTCGGACTAGCGTCGTCGTCAGTCTTCTTGCGCTGAATATAACGGTAGAAGCTGACCCCATCGAAGGTCGTCTCGCGCGACCGCCGCACGAACACGAAGGTCGTACATTCAACGCCTCCACCGTTCGGCATCAGCGTGGCAACGAGACCTCTGCCTGTCCCTTGCCACTCCAGTCTGTCTGGCAGCGTCTTCGCGAGGTATACGCCGACTGCGAAAACCTTGTCGCCGATCTGGTATTTTAGGAACGCAAAGTCGCCGTCCGTCGGCGTGACGCCTCTTCGAGCGCGTCGAATACGACGTTCAATATCGGCCAGTGCGGGGGGCAGCTGATTCAGAATCGTATTGATGATGTCGAACCGGTGGCGCTGGGATTTATCCTTGTAGAGTTCGCGGATGATGGCCTGCCAAAGGGGCGTCAGCGCGATCCCGTGAATCTCCACGATGGTGCGATCTGGTCGAGGCTGCTTGGGCAGCCGCACCATGGCGTCCGAACCGAAGAACAACACCCGTCGTCCCGCCAGGGCGTCCTTGTCTACCCACAGCCCGTTAGTGAGATAGGCCGAGAGGATATCCTGCTCGTCCCCCTCAAAGTCGAGGACAAGCTCAAGGGTGGCCCGCCGCGTGAGATAGTGGATGCACGACACTTCGCTGTCGAGGAAGCGGACAATCATCTGGAGTTCGCCCAGCGACAGTACGGGAGCCCACGGCGTATCGTGGGCCACGAGCCCGAGCTCCTTGAGGTAGTGACGCGCGCTTGTCAGCGATGCGAAGTGCTCAATGCAGATGCTGAACGGGAAGACCACCTTCGCCACGTCGAGCTGAAGGTCGACCGGCTCCCCCGTGGATTTCAGCCGTAGCCGAGTACGTTCTCGGTGGGTGTTCAGGTAGTTTTCGAGCCGTCCAGATTGTTCGCCGGGCTCGACGAAGAGCTCCCTGAAGTTCTTGCGCAGACTGAGCGTACCACCTCGCCGCGCCGCGTCCTTGATGCGGCCTGACTTGGCCTCGAAGATGAAAATGAAATTGCCGACAATGGCTACAACGTCGTTTTCCCAAGTCTTCCCTGTCTCGGGGTCATCCCACATGACGCCTCGGTAGACCGTCGCACTTGGCATCGCAGTCGTAACCAGCGCCACAATCGCGTCTTCCAAATAGCTGGCCCGTGCATCCTCATACGCTGCCTGCAAGGCTAGGTGTCCCTCCATGAGGGATTCCATAATCACGAAGGGGAATGAGAACACGAGTTGAGGGAGCGCTACAAACAAGCTGCCGTCTGGGCGCAGGATGTACGGTCGCCGCCAGATCGGGTTGTTGAGGTAAATGTGCTCTGGTTCGATATCCGCCAGATCGCCCGGTGCTAACGCAAGGCTATAAAGCACATCGACTAAAGCGGCCGGGAGCTCTATTTCTAGCTCCTTCCGCGATAGGGTGTAGATCCAAGGCTGCGCCATCTCCGACATCTGAAACGCAGCCATGCGGAGAGATTCAGGATCTGCGAACTTCTCCGTCCTGTTCCGCCAAACGCGGTCAGCGAGTGGGTAAGCTTCGCGAAAGAAATCGATGGAGGCGATGATGTCCGATTTCTTCTTGGTCGTGAGCAGACGGTTCAGTTGCTCGCCGAACATCCATAGCCGCGACTGGATCATATCCGCTACGCGCACCATTGCCCGGAACAGGTCAGACAGCGTGTAAGCCAACGCCTCTTGGGACGGGCCATCGATGCGGGATAGAATACCCGTCAGCGCCTCTTCGCAGCCATCACGGTTGAACAGGTTCCGGTAGTAGAGCGTTTGAAGGCGCGCGCGCCGACTTACGCTGCGCTCAATCTCAGTTTCATGTTCAGCCTCACGCTGCTTGCGGATGAAGCCGCTGAGGTGACGACTGAGCAGTGACCAATAGCGCTCGAAGTTGCCAGGCGACGTGGAGTTGGCAGATTTTGGCTGGCCGCTCAGGAGAAGCAGCGTCTGCGTAATCTCGACATCCGACTGTTTTACGATTGCCGGATCGCCAACGCGCTCTCCGGCGATGTTGAAGCTTGATGCGCTTCGGGCGAGGACTACGAAAGGGTCACGAACTTCTAGGAAACGCTTGAGATGTTCTAGCGTGGCCTCGAAGTCGGCCGTCCATTGCTCAGGTGACCAGTCCTCTGTCCCCTTGAGCTCGGGCGACCTCGGGAGTTCAATTGACTCATAGCCTGGCAGGCCTTGCTCTACGTCCAGCATCTCCCCCTCCAAACCCCACCTTCAGGGGCAGCGTCATGTCCGTCAAGGTTCCGCGAGCGCCGGAGAGAATTTTACCAATGGTTGAGTTTTGGCCAGGTTTGGCTTCAATCGTCTCAGGGGGCTACGCCATGTATGTGAAAGACACGCAGCGGGCCGATCTCGCCCGCGCTTAGCCAAAAGCCTGTGCCGCGTCTGAAGGTCCGCTTTGGGTGAAGGGTCCAACGTCCGTTCCTGGCGCATTGCAGTCACTCAAGCCGTATGTTGTCGGCGACAGTGTTTACCGGGAAGGCGATGGATAACGGGAGAGAGAGCTGGCGCCCCCTTCACTCCCGGTAAGAAACCATGCCCCCCAGCCTTGCGCTCCCCGACCCCCACGGTGCATGAGGAACCCTGACACGGCGAGGCCTGCTTCGCCGCCCGCGCTAACCGGCCTTCCGGCGACGGAGGGAGGACAAGAGACATGACCGAAGCTGCTTCCAAGACGATCAAGGGTCGCACCGGCGACTGGGAAATTGTGCTGGGCCTTGAGGTCCACGCCCAGGTGGCCAGCAAGTCCAAGCTGTTCTCGGGCGCCGCCGTCGGCTTCGGCGCCGGTCCCAACGAGCAGGTCAGCCTCGTGGATGCGGCCATGCCGGGCATGCTGCCGGTGCTGAACCGCTTCTGCGTCGAGCAGGCGGTGAAGACGGGCCTGGGCCTGAAGGCGCAGATCAACCTGAAGAGCCGCTTCGACCGCAAGAACTACTTCTATCCCGACCTGCCGCAGGGCTATCAGATCAGCCAGTTCGACCAGCCGATCGTCGGCGAGGGCGTGGTGGTGGTCGAGCGCGACGACGGCACGACCTTCGACGTGCGCATCGAGCGCCTGCACCTGGAACAGGACGCTGGCAAGTCGCTGCACGACCAGGACCCGAACGCCACCTATGTCGACCTGAACCGCGCGGGCACGGCGCTGATGGAGATCGTCTCCAAGCCCGACATGCGCACCTCGGAAGAGGCCGCCGCCTATGTGAAGAAGCTGCGGACGATCCTCGTCTATCTGGGCACCTGCGACGGCGACATGGAGAAGGGCAACCTTCGCGCCGACGTCAACGTCTCGGTCTGCCGTCCGGGCGACTACGAGAAGTTCCGCGAGACCGGCAGCTTCAAGCACCTGGGCACGCGCTGCGAGATCAAGAACGTCAACTCGTATCGCTACATCCAGCAGGCCATCGAGTACGAGGCCCGTCGCCAGATCGAGATCCTGGAAGACGGCGGCGTGATCGACCAGGAAACCCGCCTGTTCGACCCCACCAAGGGCGAGACCCGCTCGATGCGTTCGAAGGAAGAGGCGCACGACTATCGCTACTTCCCCGATCCGGACCTGCTGCCGCTGGTGCTGGACCCGGCTTGGGTGAAGTCGATCGAGGAGACGCTGCCGGAACTGCCGGACGCCAAGAAGGCGCGCCTGCAGAGCCAGTACGGCCTGTCGGCCTATGACGCCGGCGTGCTGATCATCGACGCCGAGCGCGCCGACTACTTCGAGGCCGCCGCCAAGGGCCGCGACGCCAAGCTGGTGGCCAACTGGGTCACGAATGAGCTGCTGGCCAAGCTGTCGGCGGCCGGCACGGCGTTCCCGGACTCGCCGCTGCCCTCGTCTGACATCGCCCAACTGGTCGAGCTGATCGAGAACGGCACGATCTCGTCGAAGATCGCCAAGGAAGTGTTCGAGCACATGTGGGCCGGCGAAGGCCGTCCCTCCGAGATCGTCGAAAAGCGCGGCCTGGTTCAGATCAACGACACCGGCGCCATCGAGGCGGCGATCGACGAACTGATCGGCGCCAACCCCGACAAGGCCGCGGCCGTGAAGGAAAAGCCCCAGGCCATCGGCTGGTTCGTCGGCCAGGTGATGAAGGCCACCGGCGGCAAGGCCAACCCGGGCACGGTCAACGACCTCCTGAAGGCCAAGCTGGGTCTCTGAGGTTCGTTCCGTTCCTCCCCCGCCTGCGGGGGAGGGGGACCACCCCCGGGTCGCGCGAAGCGCGCGCCCGAGGACAGGCTCCGTGGTGGAGGGGGCGAGGCGGGGCTCATTGCCGGCCGTCGCCCCCTCCGTCACGGCGCGTATTCGCGCCGCGCCACCTCCCCCGCACGCTTCGCTACGGGGGAGGAGTTTGGTGAACAAGGAAAAGGGCCCGTCGCGAGAGCGGCGGGCCCTTCTCTTTATCGGAGGGACTCGAACGGGGGCGCTTCTACTGAGGCGTGGTCGGGTCCTGCGCGGACGCGCTGGCGGCGGCCGGGTCGTCGTGCTTCTTGTGCTTCTTAGACTTCTTGTCGGGCTTGGCGGCGTCCTCGGCGGCCGGGGCCGTGGTGGTCGAGGTCTCGCCCGGGGCCGTGGCCGAGGTCGGCTCGCCCGCGCTCGCTGCGCTGTCGGCCTGCGGCGTCGTGGCGTCGGTGGTCGCCGGGGCGGTGGTCGAGGCCGACGGATCGGTCGTCGTGGTCGACGAACCCCAGCTGCTGCTGCTGGACGAAGGCGGGGTGGACTGGGCGGAGGGATCGGCCGGGGCCTGCTGGGCCAGGGCCGAACCGGCGTAGCCGGCGGCGGCGAGGGCGAGGACGGCGGCGGAGATGCGCAAGCTCTTCATCGGTAAGCGCCTTCGTGTCTGCTGCGTCGGACTGTGACGCGAGGCCTACGCTGGCGACCGGATGCGGCCGAAATGACCCGACAATCGGGCTTTGCAGCCCGATGCGTGGCGCGCGCGCGGCGAGCATGGCGCAAAAACGGCGCCCCAGGTGGAGTTCCCGGGGCGCCGCAAGACTTTTCAGATACCGGTGATCGAGATCGATCTAGTTGTTGATGATCTCGAAGATCAGGCCGGTGGCGATGGCGGCCAGCACGTAGTCGTTGCCGGCGCGGTACCAGTAGTAGCCGCGGGGCGGCTGGCGCAGGTGGTAGCGGCCGTAGTCGTGCACGACGTAGCCGCCGCCGCGATAGTAGGGCGGCAGGTAGCCGCCGCGGCGCCAGGCGCTGTAGCCCGGGCGATAGTCCGGACGGCCGTAATAGTGGCTCGGCGGGGCGCCGTAGTACCAGCGGTCGCGGTAGTAGTAGCCGTTGTAGCGGCGGTCGTCCCAGCGGCTGTGGCGGTCGCCGCGACGGTCGTCACGACGGTCCCAGCGGTCGCCGCGGCGATCATCGCGACGATCCCAACGGTCGCCGCGGCGGTCGTCGCGACGGTCCCAGCGATCCTCATGGTGGCCGCGGCCTTGAGCCGAAGCATCCGTGGCGACGGCGGCCATCGGGCCCGCGACCGAGGCCACGGCGGCGATGGTGAGCAACAGACGTTTCATGTGTACGTCTCCTTGTGGTCAGCGGTCGCCTGGAGGCGGCCTAATCCCTCGACCTTGGAAACAAGATTGATCCCCGGCGCCTGAACCGTCGCTGAACGGTCATGTCAGGATGGATATTGGCGTTGCGCGCGCGCATGGCCATGTTCCGTGTCACCAAGACCGACATCAGGGAGTCGCGTGCATGACCAGTCCTATCGAGCTGCACTATTGGCCCACGCCCAACGGCTGGAAGATCTCCATCGCGCTGGAGGAGATGGGCCTGCCCTACGAGATGATTCCGGTGAACATCGGCACGGGCGAGCAGTTCAAGCCGCAATTCCTGGCCATCAGCCCCAACAACCGCATGCCGGCCATCGTCGACCCGGAAGGTCCCGACGGCCAGCCGATCTCGGTCTTCGAGTCCGGGGCCATCCTGCAGTACCTCGGCCGCAAGACCGGCCAGTTCTACGGGCAGGGCGAGCGCGACCGGGTGAACATAGACCAGTGGGTGATGTGGCAGATGGGAGGCCTTGGCCCCATGGCCGGCCAGACCCACCATTTTCGTCAGTACGCGCCTGCGATCATCGCGGACCAAAGGCAGCTGGCCTACGGCGCGATCCGCTACACCAACGAGACCCACCGCCTTTACGGCGTGCTGGAGAAGCAGTTGGCCGGGAAAGATTTCGTCTGCGGCCAATTGTCCATCGCCGACTTCGCCATCTGGCCCTGGGTCGTGCCGTGGAAGAACCAGGGCATCCAGATCGAGGAGTTCCCGAACATCAAGGCCTGGTTCGAGCGGCTGAACGCGCGCGAGGCCGTGCAAAAGGGCTTCAAGCTTGGGGCGGAGCTGCGTTCCAGCGGCCTGCAAGCGTCTGGAAAAGCTGCCGAAGAGGCGCGCAAGGTTCTGTTCGGCCAGCGGGCCCGTTAACCACCCGTATACCCGTGTTTATCGGGTGTTACTTCAATGATCGAGGCGTGTTGTCGCGCCTCGATTCATGATCTCTGCGCGCTTAACTATATGTTCAGCGAGCAAGGTTTTCTCTGTGTTCATGGCCGAGCTGGACCACTGGGGACCGGCCGGAAGGACTGGGGAATTGAAGTCATGATGATGAGCATCGAACCGCCCGCCGCCGTGATGGGCCTGCCGCTGCCGAGCGCCGAATCCACCGGCGACGAACTGTTCCGCATGGGCATGCTGTATTCGACCGGCCAGGGCGGCGCGCCGCTGGACTACGTCTCGGCCCACATGCTGTTCAACCTGGCCGCCATGCGCGGTTCGGTCGAAGCCAAGGTCTATCGCAAGGAGCTGTCGCAGGAGATGGCCAGCGAAGACGTCGCCGAAGCCCAGCGCCAGGCGCGCCAATGGCTGGCTCACGGCTGAACCACGGTTCAGCCGTTTCTACTCTCGGGCCGGACGCTCTCTGGATCCGGCCGTGACTTTCCAGCTCAGTTGCTGAAGCCGTTGATGGCGTAGCTGAAGCTGATCGGCAGCAGGTCTCGGAAATACTGCTGCATGAACAGGCCCGTCTCCGCCGCCCCGCTGCGCGGCACGTAGACGATGTCGAAGCGGCGAAGCGGCACCAGGTCCGCGCCGCGCGGGTCGGTCAGGCCCTTCAGAAGGTCCGCCGTCCGCATCATGGCCCGCCCGTCGGGGCCGCGCCGGATGATGATCACCTGGCTGCGCTTGGACGAGCTCTTGAACCCGCCGGCCTGGATGACGGCCCGCAGGGCGTCGCCGTCGCCGGCCATGTCGTAGACGCCGGGATTGCCCACTTCGCCGCCGACGAACACCTTCAGCGGCGCCGTCGCCTTCACCGCCACCTGCACCTGAGGGCGCAGCAGCTGCTGGCCATAGGCCTGGGTCAGCGAGCCCTCGAGTTCCTCGATCGTGCGGTCGGCGGCCATCACCGGGCCGACCAGCGGCAAAGCGACGCGGCCGTCGGGCTGAACCACCACCGACTTATTAAGCTCCGTGGCCGAAGGTACGGTCACCTCCAGCTCGTCGCCCGGATAGAAGCGATAGGCGGGCTCGCTCTCGCTCCAGTCGGCGTAGCCGATATTGGGGAACTGGCCGGTAGGCCGGGGGGCGGGCGTCAGCGGCTCGCCGTCGACGTGGCCGCAGGCCGAGAGGCCGGTGCTCGCGAGCACCAGGGCCAGGGCGGTGGAGAGAGCGATGCGCCGATCCATGCGACGACTCTTACCAAACATAGGTAACCAAACCTTAAGCCCGGAAGCCCCAGGGTCGTGTGGAAGTTTGGACCTATTGGATTCGCATGTCGACGAGCGCCTGGACAAGCGTGCCGCACGACCCGCCGTCGCGACGCGACTGGGCGGCGCGGGCCCGCTATGCGCCGACCGACTTCATCACCCTGCTGTGGCGTGAACGCTGGCTGATGCTGGGCGTGTTCCTGGTGATCCTGTTCCTGGGCGCAGCCTTCGCCTTCACGCTCAAGAAGTCCTACACCGCCAGCTCCAGCCTGTTCGTCCGCCTGGGCCAGGAATATGTCTACGAGCCGCGCGCCGGTGACGCCGCCCGCGGCGCGGTGCCCGACGTCGACCAGGTGATCCAGTCGGAAAGCGAGATCCTGGGCAGCGGCGAGCTGCGCGAGCGGGTGATCCGCAAGCTGGGCTTCGCCACCGTGTTCCCGGAAGGCGCGGCCAAGTACGCCGCGGCCAATCCCGAGCAGAAGCGCAAGATGATCGCCCAGGGGCGCGACAGCGTCGGCCGCAGCCTGAAGATCGAGACCGCGCCCGACAACTCGATCATCCGCCTGTCGTACCAGCACCAGGACCCGGAAACGGCCGAGAAGGTGCTCAACACCCTGCTGGAAGAGTACCTGATCTATCGTCGCAGCCTGCTGATCAACGACGACGACAAGGTGCTGGCCCGCCAGCGCGACAATTTCGAGCAGCGCCTGGCCGAGACCGACACCGCCTATCAGGCCTTCCTGCAGACCAACGACATCGGCGATTTCACTGCGCAGAAGACGGCCCTGACCCAGCTTCAGGCCCAGGTCGAGGCCCAGAAGTATTCGATCGACGCCCAGCTGCAGGACCGCCAGGGGCGCCTGGCCGCCGTGCAGGCCGAGCTGGCCCGTACGCCGTCCGAAGCCGTGCTCTATCGCGACCAGGACATGTCGGCCTCGAGCAAGCTGGCCCAGCTGAAGCTGGACCGCGAGGGCCTGTTGGCCCGCTACCTGCCCAACGCCCAGCCGGTGCGCGACATCGACGCCCAGATCGCCCAGCTGGAGCAGGGCGTGGCCAGTGGTCGCACCAACGGCGAAGGCGCGCGCCGCAGCGGTCCCAACCCGATCTGGCAGACCCTGCAGTCGACCCGCAACGACCTGTCGGCGGAAGTCGCCGCCCTGCGCGAGTCGCAAGGCGCCTACGCCCTGCAGGTGCAGGAAGTGAACGAACGCCTGCTGCGCCTGGCCCAGCTGGAGCCGCAGTTCAACCAGCTGACCCGCGACCGCGACGTGCTGTCGGCCAATGTCCGCGACTTCACCGTCAAGGAGCAGCAGGACGAGGCCCAGCGCCAGATGTCGGCCGAGAGCAGCGACAACATCCGCATCGTCCAGCGCGCCGTGGCGCCGTCGGAGGGCAAGAGCCTGAAGAAGCCGGTGCTGGTGCTGGCCTTCCTGTTCGCCGCCTTCACCGCCGCCTGCGCGGGCCTGGTGCGGATGCTGCTGCGTCCGGGCCTTCAGACCCCGGCCTCCGCCTCGCGCACCCTTGGCCTGCCGGTCCTGGCGACCGCCGGCGTCAAGCGCGCGGCTTGAGCGTTTGTCATTGGAATTCTGAGACGAAAACCTCGTCCTTCGACAGGCTCAGGATGAGGTTTTTCTACTAAGCGAGCCTGGGAAATGGGCCTCATCCTGAGCTTGTCGAAGGACGAGGGCCATGCACTGAGCTTGAATGCCCGCCCCCCATGCAGACTGGGCGATTTGGTCGCCTTTCGCGCGAACATGGTTAGGCATTAGTTTCAACGGTCTTCAACGCGCGGCGATTCGGGCGAATGGTGGATTTGAACGTGGAAATGGCGGAACTGTGGGGGTCGCTAGGCGCCCCTGCGGCCGGCCGTGCGCACGTCGTCCAGTTCGTGTCGGCCCGGCGCGGGGAGGGGACCTCGACGGTCGCCCGCGAGTTCGCCCGCTTCGCCTCCAGGCGCGCCGGTCGCCGGACGTGGCTGATCGACCTGGATCTCACCACCTCGCCGCAGTACCAGGCCATCGCCGCCGACCCCGAACGCTATGGTCCGCTGGGCTCTGGCGCGGCGGCCAGCCCCGATGGCTCGATGTTCTTCACCGTGCAGCCGCCGGCCCCCCGTCCCGACGGCGGGGTGTGGCCCGACGCCAAGTATGTCGCCGCCCACAGCGTCGGCGGACCGCGCCTGTGGGTCACCCGCTTCAAGCGCGAGGCCCTGCGCGGCCGCCAGAAGGCCCACATCCTGCCGGGCGTGGAATACTGGGCCGCGCTGCGCCGCCACGCCGAGATCATCGTCGTCGACTGCCCGTCGGCCGACAGTTCGCAGGCGGCCCTGACCATCGCCCAGCACATGGACCAGACGGTCCTCGTGGTCAGCGCCCAGGAGGCCGACGTGCGGCCGCCGGGCCTGCTGCGCGACGCCCTGGCCTCGGCCGGCGGCCGCTGCGCCGGGGTGTTCTTCAACCAGGCCTCGGTGACGCCGCCGAGCTTCCTGCGGGCCATCCTGCCGTGACCTCGTCCTACGGCGGACCGGTCAGCGTCGCGCCGCCGAGGCTCCTGTTTCCCCAGATCGCCATCTTCACCGCCGCGGTGTTCCTGCTGCTGCTCTACAGCGGCGGCTGGGAACTGCCGCTGGTGGGCGAGAACGCCGACGAGGCCGGCTCGGCCATCCTGCGGGTCGCCTACCTGCCGGCCTATGCGGCGGGTTTCGGCCTCATCGCTCTGGACCCGCGCAACAGCTTCCGGGCCAGCGTACGCCAGCCGTTTCTGTTCGCCCTGATCGGCATCGTCTGCCTTTCGACCTTCTGGTCGATCGCGCCCGACGTCACCACCCGCCGCGCCTTTGCGGTGACCTGCACGACGCTGGGCGGCGTCGCTTTGGCCGCACGCTTCCGCTGGCGGGAACTGGCCGAGGTGTTCGCCGCCACCTTCGCGGTGCTGATCGTGGCCTCCTACGTCGTCTGCATCGCCGTGCCGCGCATCGGGGTGATGACCGAGCTGTTCCCCGGCGCCTGGCGCGGCCTGTGGCGCGAGAAGAACGGCCTGGGCGGCATGATGGCCTTCGGCTTCTGCATCGTCTCGGCCGCGGCGCTGCTGAACCCCAAGCGGGCCAGGCTGTGGTGGGGCTTCGCCGTCCTGGCGATCGGCCTTGTCCTGATGTCGACCTCGAAGACCTCGCTGGTGTCGTTGATGCTGGGCGTGGCGGCCCTGGGCTTCGTGCTGATCGCCCGGCGCGGCCCGGCGGCGGGCACGGCGGCGACCTGGACGGCCGTGACGGGCTTTGGCCTGTTGATCGCCTTCGTCGTGCTGGCTTCGGACGTGTTCTTCGCCATCCTCGGCAAGGACGCCACCCTGACGGGCCGCACCAAGATCTGGAGCGCGGCGCTGGTCGAGATCCAGGAGCGTCCGTGGCTGGGCTTTGGGTACCACGCCATCTGGGGCGACAAGAGCGGCTGGGGTCCGTTCGCCTGGATCAGCAAGAACGCCGGCTTCCAGGCCCAGCACGCCCACAATTCCTGGCTGGAGCAGTGGCTGGGCATGGGCCTGTTCGGCATGGCCGCCTGGGGCCTGTTCTACATCCAGACCATGACCCTGGCCCTGATCGCCGTGTTCCGCGACCGCGGCGCCTTGCTCGCCTTCCCGTTCCTGGTCGTCTACAGCCTCGTGGCCCTGACCGAGAGCATCGCGGTGGCCTACAACGACTTCCGCTGGGTGCTGTTCGTGGCCCTGGCGGTGAAGCTGGCGTTCCCGGACCGGGAGCTGGAGCGGTAGGAGGAGCGTGCGCTTGCGTCAGGCCTCTAGCCAGCAACCTCCACGATATTCAATCGATCCGGTTCCAAACGTGTCGCGATCGCGCCCAATCCCGGTCGAGGCCAAATATCCTCTTCATAAGACGCATGATTTTCTCTGAGGCAATATAAAGAATTCCGGCGAGCGCGCCGTGAATTATTGCGTTCTGAAGGCGTGAAATATCAAACCGCTCAAGAGTTGTGGCCAGCAGGTCGTATGCGAAGATAGAGAGTATGAAGCAAAGTATGGCCGCCAGGGCCTTGACCGCCATTCTCTTTATTCGCATCGGCTAGATCCTCGACCACATCGCCGGCCGCTCGGGCGTCTTGCCCAGCCGGTCCAGCGTGGCCGAGCGCAGGGCGACGATCCCGCCTTCCAAGGCTCGCCAGGCTTTCATCCGTCCACTGACGACCACGCGCTCGTCCCAGGCCGCGGGGCCGGCCGAGACCACGTCCAGGCCGATCTGGCGATAGACGCCGCACGCTGCGGCGATGGCCCAGGCCGAGCGGACAGGCAGGTCGCGCAGGCCCCAGCGGGCCGAGGCGTAGTAGGGCTCGGCGGCCTCGACCAGGCGGCGGGCGAGGGCGGCGACATCGGCGCGGCGGGCCGGGTCGGTCAGCTGCTCGACCGGCAGGTTCAGTTCGTCCAGCCAGGCGCGGGGGACGTAGACCCGGTCGTTGCGGGCGTCCTCGACGATGTCGCGGGCGATGTTGGTCAGTTGGAAGCCCAGGCCCAGGTCCTGGGCCCGGCGTAGGGTGGCGAGATCCGAGGCCGGCACGCCCATGACGATGGCCATCATCGCGCCGACCACGCCGGCCACGCCCCAGCAATAGGACAGCAGGTCTTCCAGCGTCTCGTAGGTGCGGCCTTCGACGTCCATCGCGAAACCGTCGATCATGTCGAGGGCATAGCGCTCGGGAATGCCGCGCCGCAGGGCCACGGTCTGGAAGGCGGCGAAGACCGGATCGGTCGGCGTTTGACCGGCCAGGGCGCTGCGGGTCTGGGCGTAGAGGGCGGCGAGGCGCGCCGGGGCGTCGGCCACGGGGCTCATGCCGTGGCCCAGGGTCTGGCCGTCGATGACGTCGTCGCAGTGCCGGCACCAGGCGTACAGCATCTCGGCGTCGGCGCGGGTCTGGGCGTCGAACAGGGCGGCGGCGGCGGCGAAGCTCTTGCTGCCCTTCTGGATGGCTTCCCGGCTTTGCGCCTCGATGTCGGTCGCTTCCAGCGCGCTCATTCGGCCGCCGGAGCAGCGGTGGCGAAGTCGTCGATCATCAGGCCGGCTGTCGCCTTGGCGCTGCCCACCACGCCCGGGATGCCCGCGCCCGGATGGGTGCCGGCGCCGACGAAGTAGAGGTTGGGGATCACGTCGTCGCGGTTGTGGGTGCGGAAGAAGGCGCTCTGGGTCAGGATCGGCTCCAGCGAGAAGGCCGCGCCCTTCCAGGCGTTGAGGTCCTTCACGAAGTCGTCCGGCGTGATGAAGCGGCTGGTGACCAGGTCAGCGGTCAGGCCCGGAATGTAGTGCTTTTCCAGATAGGCTAGGATGCGGTCGCGGTATTTCGGCCCCTCGACCGACCAGTCGATGTCGGCGGTCTCGAGGTTTGGCACCGGCGACAGGGCGTAGAAGGTCGAGCAGCCCTCGGGAGCCATGGCCGGGTCGCTGGCGGTGGGGTGGTGCAGGTAGAGCGAGAAGTCCTCGGCCAGGGCGTTCTTGCCGTAGATTTCGCCGATCAGCTCCCGGTATCGATTGCCGAAGCAGATGGTGTGGTGGCGGATCTCGGGATGCTGGGTCTTGAGGCCGAAATAGACCACGAACAGCGACGGGCTCCAGCGCTTGTTCTCCAGCGCCTTGCCCACCTTCTGGCCGCGCGGCTCCTCGCGCAGCAGGTGGCGGTAGGTGTGCATGACGTCGGCGTTGGAGGCGACGGTGTCGAAGGCCTCGAAGCCTTCCTTGGTCACCACGCCCGTGACCCGGCCCTCGCGCACGGCGATGCGCTCGACGGGGTGGGAGAGATGCAGCTTGCCCCCCAGGTCGGTGAACAGCTTGGCCAGGGCCCGCACCAGGGCGTGGGTGCCGCCGCGCGGGAACCAGACGCCGCCGCGGCGTTCCAGGGCGTGGATCAGGGCGTAGATCGACGAGGTGGCGAACGGACTGCCGCCGACCAGCAGGCTGTGGAACGACAGGGCCTGGCGGACATGCTCGTCCTTCACAAAGCCGGCGACCTTGTCATAGACGCTACGCCAGGCCTGGAGCTTCATCAGGGCCGGGGCAGAGGCGATCATGCTGCCGAAGTCGAGGAACGGCACCGCCCCCAGTTCGACATAGCCTTTCTGATAGAGCTCCTCCGAATAGGCGTGGAAGCGGCGGTAGCCCTCGACGTCGGCCGGGTTGCGGGCGGCGATCTGGCGATCCAGGCCCTCCTGGTCGTTGACGTAGTCGAAGACGTCGCCGTCTTCCCAGAGCAGGCGATAGAACGGATCGACCGGCAGCAGGTCGACATAGTCGGCGATGTCTCGGCCCGAGAGCGCGAACAGCTCCTTCAGGCAGTCGGGATCGGTGACGACGGTGGGGCCGGCGTCGAAGGTGAAGCCTTCCTGCTCCCAGACATAGGCGCGACCGCCCGGCTTCTCGCGGCCTTCGTACAGGGTGACGTCGAAGCCCTGTGATTGCAGGCGCACCGCCAGCGACAGGCCGCCGAAGCCGGCGCCGATGACGGCCGCCTTGGGACGGGGCGGGACCGGGGCGTGGGCGTTCATGCGTCTTGTCCTCCGAACACGGAACTCTCGCTTATGCACTTCATGGCCGCCGGGATAGGCACCGGCGGCTTGCCGATCAGCACCCGCGCCTTGTCGCGCCAGGTCAGGCGCGCCGCATAGAAGCGCTGAATGAGCGGGACCGATAGTCGGTAGAACCGCTCCAGCACCCGATAGCGCTCTTCCGGCGCGCAGGCGCGGAACAGCATGCGGTTGAGCAGGCGCAGGAAGCTACGCTTGCGCCAGGTCGCCTTGGAATGGGCCTCGACGCAGGCGCGGACGCTGGCGCTGGTGATGCGGGGCAGGGCGGCGATCTTGTCGGCCAGCCGGGCGGCGTCGGGCAGGGAATAGCCGGTAGTCGGTTGGAACAGCGCCGCGCGCAGGCCGACCTCCGCCACCTGCGGCCGGGCTTCGCGCCAATAGGCGTCTATGTCGCCGCCCAGGGCGATGGGCAGCACGCCGTGTTCCTCGCGTTCGACGGCCTCGATGGTCCAGCCCTGGCCCTTGGCGTAGTCGGCGATGGCGGCGCCCAGCGAGGCGCGGTCTAGGCTGGGGCCGTCGCTGTAGCGGGTGTCCTCGATCAGCAGGCGGTGGGTGTCGAGCGGCAGGACGTAGACGAAGCGGTAGCCGTCGGTCTGCGGCACCGTGGCGTCCATGATGATCGGGGCGGTGAGGCCATGGGGCGCGGAAAGGCGCAGGTCCTGGCCGACGAACTTCTGCCAGCCGAGCGCCAGGCGCTTGCTGCGGCGGGCGCCGCGGCCGTCGATCACCGCGCCGGCGACGATGCGGCGGCCGTCGGCCAGGGTCACCTGGTGCGGATTGACGTCGACGACGGCGACGCCCGTCCAGGCGTCGGGGCCCAGGATGCGGGTCACCACCTCGTGCAGGCGGCGCGAGGTGATGGCGAGGTAGGGCGTGGGCAGGCGGCGGCTGTGGGCGGGGAAGCGCACCTCGTAGCCGGTCCAGCGATGCACGATCAGCGGCCGCAGCCAGCCGCCGATGGCCGCGTCGACGTCGGTCTCGAAGTGGCACCAGGTGTGCTCGCCGCCGATGGTGGGCTCGCGCTCCAGCAACAGCACCCCCAGGCCTGGCCGCAGCGCCTTGAGGCGCAGGGCGACCAAGCTGTTGGCCAGTCCGCCGCCCACCAGGACGACGTCGGCGCGAAGCGCGGCGGAAGCGGATTCCATCGTTCTGGCTCTAGCACGAAAGAACGACGCTCACGCCAGCGCTATGACGCAAAGCGGCCGCCCGTTTGGGCGTTGCACCCAGGCGGGCGAGACGTTAGGGGAGCGCGCACAGGAGCGCCCCCACATGTCAGAAGCCGCCATCATCGACGGGAAGGCCTTCGCCGCCCGCCTGCGCCAGACCATCGCCGCCGACGTCGCGGCCCTGAAGGCCGAGCACGGCCTGACGCCCGGCCTGGCCGTCGTGCTGGTGGGCGAGGATCCGGCCAGCCAGGTCTATGTGCGCAGCAAGGGCGAGCAGACCCTGGAAGCGGGCATGCACTCCGAAACCCATCGCCTGCCGGCCGACACCAGCCAGGCCGAACTTCTGGCCCTGGTCGAGCGCCTGAACGCCGATCCGGCCGTGCACGGCGTCCTGGTGCAGTTCCCGGTGCCCGACCACATCAGCCAGGCCGCCGTGGTCGCCGCCATCTCGCCCGACAAGGACGTCGACGGCCTGACCGTGGCCAACGCCGGGCGCCTGGCCAGCGGCCTGCCGGCCCTGACGCCCTGCACCCCGACCGGCTGCATGATGCTGCTGCGCGACCAGCTGGGCGAGCTGTCGGGCAAGCGCGCCGTGGTCATCGGCCGCTCGAACCTGATGGGCAAGCCGATGGCCCAACTGCTGCTGGCCGCCGACTGCACCGTCACCATCGCCCACTCGCGCACCAAGGACCTGCCGGCGGTCGTGCGCGAAGCCGACATCGTCGTGGCCGCCGTCGGTCGCGCACAGATGGTCAAGGCCGACTGGGTCAAGCCCGGCGCGGTGGTCATCGACGTGGGCATCAACCGCATCCCCAAGGAAGACGGCAAGACCCGCCTGGTGGGCGACGTGGCCTTCGACGAGGTCAAGGCCGTGGCCTCGGCCATCACCCCGGTGCCCGGCGGCGTGGGCCCAATGACCATCGCCTGCCTGCTGGCCAACACCGTGCTGGCCGCCAAGCGCCTGAACGGTATCGGGGAGTAGGGCAGGCAGGCCGGGCGGCCGGCGCCGGCGCGCGATCTCTGTACGGCTTGCGCCCTAGGGGTGTATGGTCAAGCTTTGATCCCTGGTCTTCGGAAGCCATCATGCGCCTGCTTTGTCTTGCTCTTGTCGCCGCCCTGAGCGGCCTGGCCACCGGCGCGCAGGCGTCGGTCGCGGAGGCCGGAACCATCAGCGAGATCGTCTCCTTCGGGGACGGCGGGATCGTCTTCTTCAATCACAGCGGGACGCGCACCAGCCTGCCGACCTGCAACAACGCGGTTCTTCCCCAGCGCTGGGCGATCAACACCAGCACGGCCGCCGGTCAGGCCCGTCTCGCCGTCCTGTTGTCGGCCTATGCCATGAACAAGAAGATCTGGATCGAAGGAACCGGTTCCTGCAGCCTCTGGAACGACACCGAGACGGTCAACTATTTCGTCGTCAAGGACTGAGGTTCCGCCAAAAAGAAGAAAGCCGGGGCGAGGGCCCCGGCTTTCTTCTTTTCAGAGCTCGACGACGGCTCAGCCGGCCAGGTATTCGGCGACCCGGCCTTCAAGTTCCAGCGCCAGGGCGCGGCCCACGGGGTGCTCGTCGGTCTTGATGTCGTCGCGGACGCAGGCCTTGATGGCGTCGATGTGACCATCGACCAGGAACATCGGCGCCTGCAGGCGGGTGGCGGGGTCGTCGATCAGCTTGCACAGCGAGGCGGCCAGGCGGGTGATCAGCGGAAATTCGTAGGTGGCGCCCAGGCCCTTAAGGTCGTGGGCGCGCAGGTAGAGGGTCTCGACCGTCTGGGCGTTGAGGCCGTCGGCGCGCACGCCCTGGCGGGCGGCTTCCAGCTTGACGATCTCGTCGTTGAGCCACTGGGCGAAATTGCCCGACAGGCTCTTGAGCGCGGCTTCGGCCTTGGCGATCGCGGCCATGTCGATGCCGCCGCGTCCGCCCACCTTGAGCTTGAGCATATTCGGCACCTGGATCACCTCAGCGGTGGGCTTGTTCATCGGGTCGCCTCCCCGTCGGCGTTACTTAGGGAACGGTCACACGACAGGCGTTAACAATGAGTGAGACGAAGGTTTCACTCCACAGGCCCGTGTCGGGTTTCCGACGTTCCCGGCTAGGCCGAGAACTGTTCTGTCAGTACGCGCTCCTCGAGACTGCGGCCCGCGTCGAACAACATCGACAGGGTCGAACCCCGGTCCTCGGAGATATGCACCTCGACGACGTCGCGGACCTCGTAGTTGTCGGCCACGGCGCTGACGGGTCTCTTATCGCATTCCAGGACCTCGAACGTCACCCTCGCGCTCTGCGGCAAAAGCGCGCCCCGCCACCTACGCGGGCGGAAGGCGCTGATCGGGGTCAGGGCCAGCACCCGTGCGTCGAGGGGGATGATCGGCCCGTGCGCCGACAGGTTGTAGGCCGTCGACCCCGCCGGCGTGGCCACCAGGGCGCCGTCGCAGACCAGTTCGCCCATCCGCACCTTGCCGTCGATCGAGATGCGCAGCTTGGCCGTCTGGCGGGTCTGGCGCAGCAGCGAGACCTCGTTGATCGCCAGGGCCCGGTGCTGGCGACGGCGCGAGTCGATGGCGACCATGGCCAGCGGATGGATGACGGCGCGCTCGGCGGCGTTGATGCGCCCCAGCAGGTCGTCCTCGCTGTATTCGTTCATCAGGAAGCCGACCGAGCCGCGGTTCATGCCGTAGATCGGCTTCTGGTTCAGGATGGTCTCGTGCAGCATTTCCAGCATGAAGCCGTCGCCGCCGAGGGCCACGACGATCTGGGCGTCGTCGCCGGCGTCGCCGTAGCGGGCCGTCAGGCGCTCGCGGGCCTCCTGGGCTTCGGGGCGGTCGCTGGCCTTGAAGGTCAGGCGAGTCGAGTACGGCTGGGCTTGGAACATGCCGCCCCAAGTGGCGGGATCGCCGCCTGCTTGTCAAACGGCGGTCTCGCCGGCTCCGTCAGGCGGCGCTGACGGCCTGGCGGAAGGCCATGGCGGCGATGTCGGGGCGGAACGGGCCGAAGGCGCCGCTGGCCTTGCGGGCGGCTTCGGCGCCGCCGCCGGGGCGGCCGCCGTTCAGTTGGCGGACGTGCTCGAGGATGGTCGGAAAGACGCTGCGGTCGATGCCGACGGCCGAACAGGCCAGGGCGAGAAGTTCGGGGCGATTGCTGTCGATGGCGCGGCGCACCTGCCGCACGTCGAAGCGGCCAAGGCGCGCCATGGCGAAGACGAAGAGGGGCAGGCGGCCCTCGCGCAGCACGCGCAGCAGGTAGCCGGGGCGCAGCTGGCCGGCGGCGTCGAGCTTCTCGACCAGCGCCGCTTCCATCTCCTCGCGGTCGGCCTCGTCCTCGACGGCGAGCGCCGCGGGGGCGGAGGGCAGAAGACCCAGATGCGCCGCGTGGGTGGCTTCGTCGACGGCGGCCTGCATCCTGGCGGGATCGAGGTCGAAGCGGCCGGTGAGGGCTTCACGCAGGGCGCGGCCGACCCATAGATAGAGTTGCTCGGCCAGCAGGGGCGACAGGCCTGGATGGCGGGCCAGGGGCGAGCGCAGGGCCACGACCTCCTTGGCCTGGGCCACGAGGCGACCCATGGCGTCCTGGTTGATCTCGGCGCTGGCGTTGCCGGCCAGGGCGGTCAGCACGGCGGGCTCGCTCTGAGACAGGATGGCCTCGACCACCGGGGCGCGCAGGCCGGGGCGGCGGGCGACCTCGATCTGGTGCTCGAGGGTGGCCTGCACCAGGAGGCGGATCAGGTCGTGGTCCTGCAGCACCGGGCTGCGGGCGATGATCGGGCGGGCGATCTCTATCTCGTCGAGGGCCAGGATGTTGACCAGGGCCGACGGGGCCCAGCTCGCATCGGCCAGGCGTTCGGCCAGCCGCTGGCGGATGTCGCGCTCGGCTTCGACCACCAGGGTCATGAAGATCGAATCGAGCAGGACCTGAATCTCGGGCGCGGCCGGCTTGCCTTGCGCCTCGCCGGTTTCACAGAGGTCGACGATGCCGGCGAGCAGGCGTTCGCGGTCTTCCGGCTCGCGGCTGCGGGCCAGGGCAAGAAGCTCGGCGGTCTGTGCGGCTTGGCTCACGACCCTCCTCGGGCGCCAAACGGGACTGTGGCTACCTTGGTGTTCCCAGATGAAAACATGCTTAAACAGGTCAAGCCACGGAACCCGGAGACTAGCGGCGCTCTGTCGCAGGTGAAACCGGGGATGTGAAAGAGGAAACGCGTATGGGGCGAGCACTGATCCTGGCTCTGGACCAGGGAACGACCAGCACTCGGGCCATCCTGTTCGACCACGAGGGCCGGGCGGTCGCAGAAGCCGGACGCCCGCTGCGCCAGAGCTATCCCCATGACGGATGGGTCGAGCACGACGCCGAGGAGATCGCCGCCGCCTGCGTGGCGGTTATCCGTGAGGCGGTCGAAAAATCCGGCGCGGACCTCGACGAGGTCGCGGCCCTGGGCATCACCAACCAGCGCGAGACGGTGGTGGTCTGGGACAAGGCCACGGGCCGCCCGATCCATCCGGCCATCGTCTGGCAGGACCGCCGCACCGCCGAGGCCTGCGAGAAGCTGCGCAACGAGGGCAAGGAAGCACAGGTGAGCGCCGTCACCGGCCTGCTGCTGGACCCGTATTTCTCTGCCACCAAGATCGCCTGGCTGCTCGACAACGTGCCCGGCGCCCGGGCACGGGCGCAGGCGGGGCAGTTGCTGGCCGGCACCATGGACACCTGGACGATCTGGAAGCTGACCGGCGGCGCGCGCCACGTCACCGACGCCACCAACGCCTCGCGCACCCTGCTGTTCGACATCCAGGCCCAGGACTGGTCGGACGAGATGCTGGAACTGTTCGGCGTGCCCCGCTCGCTGCTGCCGCAGGTGCTCGACTGCGCCGCCGACTTCGGCGAGGTCGGCGCCCAGGTGCTAGGCCGGCCGCTGCCGATCCGCGGCGTGGCGGGCGACCAGCAGGCGGCGCTGATGGGGCAGGGGTGCATCCGTCCGGGCGAGATGAAGGCCACCTACGGCACTGGCTGCTTCATGCTGCTCAACACGGGCGTGACGCGTCCGGTCTCGGCCTCGCGCCTGCTGACCACGGTGGCGGCGCGGGTGGACGGCCAGGCGACCTATGCCCTGGAAGGCTCGATCTTCGTGGCCGGCGCGGCGATCCAGTGGCTGGGCGAGGGGCTGGGGATCACCGGCGGCCCACGCGCGGCCGAGGCTCTGGCCCGGGCGGCCAAGGCCGACCACGGCGTCGTCGTCGTGCCGGCCTTCACGGGCCTCGGTGCGCCCTGGTGGGACGCCAAGGCCCGGGGCGCGATCTTCGGCCTGACCCGCGACGCCGGCCTGCCCGAGATCGCCGCAGCCACCTACGACGCCTGCGCCCTGCAGAGCCGCGACCTGATCGAGGCCATGCGCGCCGACGCGCCCGACGCCTTTCTGGGCGAGGCCCAGCTGCGCATCGATGGGGGCATGTCCAAGAGCGCCTGGTTCAGCCAGCGCTTGGCCGACCTGACCGGCCTGCCGGTGGCCCGCTCCAGCTACCAGGAGACCACGGCCCTGGGCGCGGCCCTGTTCGCGGGGCTGGGGGCGGGGCTCTACGACTCGCTGGAGGCGGCCGCCCAGGCGCGTCCTTCGGCCGAGGACTTGAAGCCCGCCATGGCCGTCCACGCCCGCGAGGCGGCCTATGCCCGCTGGCTGGACGCGGTGCCGCGCGTCCGCTCCTGAAACGTCAAATCGCGCTTCGCGCTGCGAAAGGCGTCTCGCCAACCTGGGCGGGCATTGCTATGACATCGCTGTCATAAGCAAGAACCAAAAAGGGAGGCCTCGACGCATGACCGCGACGCGCCGCACCGTCACGCTGGCTCTGGGAGCCGGCGCCGCCATCGCCGCCGGAGGCCTTTCCATGTCCGCTCACGCCGCCGCCCCGACCCTGGGCTCCATCCGTCGCCTGTCGCCGGCGCTCGACGCCGTGGTCGCCCCCGACGCCAAGATCGAGAAGCTGGCCGAGGGCTTTACCTGGTCGGAAGGGCCGGTGTGGGTGAAGGACGGCCAGTACCTCGTCTTCTCTGACGTGCCGGCCAACATCATGTACCGCTGGAGCCGGAAGGACGGCAAAAGCGTCTTCCTGTCGCCCTCCGGCTATGACGGTCCGCCGACCAAAGTCTTCCGCGAGCCGGGCTCGAACGGCATGGCCCTGGACGCCAAGGGCGACCTCTTGGTCTGCAATCACGGCTACCGGGCGATCACGAAGCTCGATTTGAAGACCAAGGCTCGCTCGGTCGTCGTCGACCGCTACCAGGGCAAGCGCTTCAACAGCCCCAACGACCTGGCCGTCGCCAAATCGGGCGCGATCTACTTCACCGATCCGCCCTACGGCCTGGAAGGGCTCGACGCCTCGCCGGTCAAGGAGCTGAGCTTCAATGGCGTCTACCTGCTGCGCGCCGACGGCTCGCTGGCGGTGGTCGACGACAAGCTGACCTTCCCCAACGGCGTTGCCCTGAGCCCGGACGAAAAGCGCCTCTACGTGGCGGTGTCGGATCCGAATGGGCCGGTGATCATGGCCTACGACCTGGGCGCCGACGGCCTGCCGACCTCGCGCAAGGTGTTCTTCGACGCGGCCGCCCTGCACAAGGCCGGCGGTCCTGGCCTGCCCGACGGCATGTGCCTGGACACCGAGGGGCGGCTCTACGCCACCGGTCCGGGCGGCGTGCTGGTGATCACCCCGGCGGGCGAGCTGATCGGGGTCATCGAGACGGGCGGCCCGATCGCCAACTGCGCCTTCGGCGAGGACGGCAAGACGCTGTTCCTGACCGCCGACAAGACTCTGGCGCGGGTGCGCCTGAAGACGACCGGACTGGTCTACTGAAGTGTGAATTCCTCGCCTTCGACAGGCTCAGGGTGAGGAATTCAGAGCGAGCGCCGAGCCAGCACTAGCCCTCATCCTGAGCCTGTCGAAGGACGAGGGCGCTCCACGAACGGAGGCTATTTTGATGAACAAGCGCACGTTCCTGCAGGTCGGCCTCGCCGCCTCGGCCATGGCGGCCACGGCGCCCGCCGAGGCCCTGGCCCAGGCCAAGGCCGAGGGCCGCAAGCTCGGCTACGCCATGCTGGGCCTGGGCTATTACGCCACCCAGATCATCATGCCGCGCTTTGCCGAGTGCGAGCACTCGAAGCTGACGGCCCTGGTCAGCGGCACGCCCGACAAGCTCTCCAAGTACGGCGCCCAGTACGGCGTTCCGGAAAAGAGCCGTTATTCCTACGAGACCTTCGACCGGATCATCGACGATCCGACTGTCGACATCGTCTATGTGGTCACGCCCAACAGCCTGCACCGCACTTTCACCGAGCGGGCGGCCCGCGCCGGCAAGCACGTGATGTGCGAAAAGCCGATGGCGACCTCGGTCGCCGACGGCGAGGCGATGATCGCCGCCTGCAAGGCCGCCAAGCGCAAGCTGATGATCGGCTATCGCAGCCGCTTCGAGCCGCACAATCTGGACGCCATCGCCCTGGCGCGCGGCGGGGCGCTGGGTTCGGTGGCGACCATCGTCGCCGACCACGGCTGGACGGCTTCGGATCCGAACATGTGGCGGGTGAAGAAGGCGCTGTCGGGCGGCGGCAGCCTGATGGACATCGGCATCTACAGCCTCAACGCCGCCCGCTACCTGACCGGCGAGGAGCCGATCGCGGTCAACGCCATGGAGTCGACAGATCGCTCCAATCCGGTGTTCGCCGAGGTCGAGGACACCATCAATTTCCAGCTGCTGTTCCCCTCGGGCGCGACGGCCAACTGCGTCTCGACCTACAGCGCCAACTGCAACCGCTATCGCGTGTCCGGCCCCAAGGGCTGGGTCGAGATCGATCCGGCCACCAGCTACGAGGGCCAGACAATGCGGGCCAATCTCGACGGCCAGGCGAAACCCCGCACGCCGCCCGCGGTGAAGAAGAGCCAGTTCGCCGGCCAGCTCGACCATCTGTCGGAGTGCATCCTTACCGGCCGCGATCCGATCGTGCCGGGGGAGGAGGGGGTGAAAGACCTGCGGATCATCGAGGCCATCTACAAGGCGGCCCGCGAAGGCCGGACGGTGAAGCTGTAATGCGCCGCCTGATCCTCGCCGCCGGCGTGACGCTGGCTCTGCCGGCCATGGCCTGCGCCCAGCAGCGGGTGGCGCTGTGGCCCAACGGTGCGCCGGGCTTCGAGGCCCGCAAGGCCATCCCAGAACAGTCGGCGGAATACTGGGCCAAGTCGATCAACGACCCGTCGGTGATCGCCTACCTGCCGCCGGCCGACAAGGCCACGGGCGCAGCGGTGATCGTGCTGCCGGGCGGCGGCCACAAGATGCTGGTCATCCACCCGGAAGGGACCGACGTCGCCAAGGTGCTGAACCCCATGGGGGTGGCGGTGTTCGTGCTGAAGTACCGCCTCAGCCAGGAGGAGGGCTCGCCCTACACGATCGACCACGCCCGCCAGGATGCGGTGCGGGCGGTGCGGCTGTTGCGTTCGCGCTCTGCCGAGTTCGGGGTGGATCCCAAGAAGATCGGCCTGATGGGCTTTTCCGGCGGCGGCGAGGTGGTGGATCTGGCCGTCTACGGCTCGACCGCCAAGGATCCCAAGGTCGACGCCGTGGATGCGGTCAGCGGTCGGCCCGACTTCCAGGTGCTGATCTATCCCGGCCCTACGGGCATCCCCGACAAGATCCCGGCCGATACGCCGCCGGCCTTCATCCTGGCGGCCGACGACGACGCGTGCTGCTCGGCCCCGCCGGTGGAGCTGCTTGCGAAGTTCCGCGCCGCCAAGGTTCCGGTCGAGTTCCACCTGTTCCAGAGCGGCGGCCACGCCTTCAACATGGGCTTCCGCACCGACAAGGCCGCGATCAAGGTCTGGCCGGAGCGGCTGCGCGACTGGCTGGCGGATAATGGGTGGCTGAAGCGGTAGGAACTGCCCCCGCTCTCTTCCTTGCCTTCCTGGGCCTTGTGCCCAGGATCCATCGTTCAACTGCTCAGACCGATGTCGATCGGCCAAGGTCTGAGCGGTCGCCGGCATGGGCCCTCGCCACAAGGGCGAGGGAGGCGGGTTTGGGTAGGGCTATGTGCGTAGTTCCCTCAGTCCGCCGCGTCCACGTAAGCCTTCACCCGCGCGAACAGCTCCTCGAACATCGGCGTCGTCAGCCGCCCCGTGTTCGTGTTGAGCCGCGAGCAGTGATAGCTGTTGAAGATGCGGTAGGGGCCGGCCTGGAACTCCGAGCCGTGGCCCGGGATGCCGGCCGAGGCCTTCAGCCCCAGGGTCTTGAGCACATTGCGCCGCGAGACGTCGCCCAGGGTGACGATGGCCTTCAGGTTCGGGAACATGTCCAGCCGCGCCTTGAGGAACGGCCGGCAAGTGTTCTCCTCGCTGGTCTCGGGCTTGTTGCCGGGCGGGGCGCAGCGAACGGCGTTGGTCACCGCGCTGCCGACCAGCTGCAAGGAGTCGTCGATCCGAGCCTCGAACTTGCCGGTGGCGAAGCCGTACTTGATCAGGGTCTCGTAGAGCAGTGTGCCGGCATAGTCGCCGGTGAAGGGGCGGCCGGTGCGGTTGGCGCCCTTGCGGCCGGGGGCCAGGCCCACGACCAGCAGCCGCGCGTCCTTGTCGCCGAACGAAGGGGCCGGGCCGTTGAAATAGTCCGGATAGAGCTCCTGGTTTTCGCGGCGATAGGCCACCAGGCGCGGGCACAGCGGGCAGTCGCGCGGCGGCTCGGCCGGGGAGGGGACGACCTCGCCGGCGATGTTGGAATGCTGCATGTCGTCGGCCCTTAGTATTCGTCTTCGGCTTCGCGCTCGGCCGGGGTGCGCTGGTCGGCCGAGGTGTAGCGCTGTTGCGGCGCGCGTTGCGGGCGGCCGATGATGTTTCCGAGGTCGTTGAGGTCGACGAAGTTGTCGGCCTGGCGGCGCAGGTCGTCGCTGGTCATCGGCGGCTGGCTCTTCATGGTCGAGACCACGGTGACCCGACGGCCCTTGCGCTGCACGGCCTCGACCAGGGCGCGGAAATCGCCGTCGCCCGAGAACAGCACCAGATGGTCGACCGTTTCGGCCATCTGCAGCATGTCGACCGCGATCTCGATGTCCATGTCGCCGCGCCAGCGCTTGCGGCCCTGGCTGTCGGTGTATTCGCGGGCCGGCTTGGTCACCAGGGTGAAGCCGTTGTAGTCTAGCCAGTCCACCAGCGGACGGATCGGCGAGTAGTCGTCGTTCTCGGCGATGGCGGTGTAGTAGTAGGCGCGCACGAGCAGGCCGCGCTTCTTGAACTCGTCGAGGAGCTTTCGATAGTCGATATCGAAGCCCAGCGCCTTGGCGGCGGAATAGAGGTTGGCGCCGTCGATGAACAGCGCCAGCCGCTCGGTCGGATAGAAGGTCACGGGTCAAATTCCTTGAAAAATCGGCTGGATAAAAATGGTCCGGACGCGACCGTGGTCGTCGCCCTCGGCTGTAATCTGCCCGGAGCCTACACGAGTCGCGAGGCTCTGTTGGAGGCCGCCGTGGCGGCCCTGGCGGGCGAGGGGATGGCGGTGGTCGCCCGTTCGGGCTGGTGGACCTCGGCCGCCTGGCCCGATCCGACCGGACCGGCCTATCTGAACGGCGTCGTGCTGGTGGACACCGATCTGTCGCCGGCCGAAGCGCTGGCGGCTCTGCACCGAGTCGAGGCCACGTTCGGCCGCGCCCGGTCCGAGCGCAACGCCGCCCGCACCCTTGATCTCGACCTGATCGCCCATGGACGCACGGTGACGGACGGCAACCTGGTCCTGCCCCATCCTCGCGCCCACGAGCGGCTGTTCGTCATGGGGCCGCTGGCGCAGGTGGCGCCGGACTGGATCCATCCGGTGCTGGGAGAGAGCGCCGCGGCGCTGGCCGCCAACGCCAGCGTGGGGGCGGACGCAAAGCCCCACCACCCGTAAAATCCCCGCGAAAGCGGGGACCCAGGCTTTTTCTGAAACCTGGGGCGCTCGACGACAAAACACCTGGGTCCCCGCTTTCGCGGGGATTTTACGGAAGGGTGGTGTAAGGCTCGTTCGCCAAACCAAGCCTCACCACCGTTCCGACTGGACTTTGCTTTTCGGAAAAGGCATACACGCCGCCTCGCGAAAGCTGGGTGACAGCCGAAGCGGCGTTGCGTGACGCCGCACGGAGCCCTATTTTGAGAGACCTTACGGTCAGCCCGAGGAATTCATGGCCCGCGTCACCGTCGAAGATTGCGTCGAGAAGGTTCCGAACCGCTTCGCGCTCGTCCTGCTGTCGGCGCACCGCGCCCGTGGCATCTCGGCCGGTGCGGCCCTGATGGTCGATCGCGACAACGACAAGAACCCGGTCGTCGCCCTGCGCGAGATCGCTGACGACGTGATCGATCACGAGGGGCTCAAGGAGCACCTGATCACCACGCTGCAGCGCGTCGACGAGCACTCGGAAGCCGAGGAAGAGGCCGAAACCCTCGCCCTGCTGGCCGATCCGACCCACATGCAGATGAGCGAACTGGAACTCGTTCGCGCGCTGCAAAGCGACCGCGACGGCGGTCAGGAGGAGCGGTACTGAGCCCCGACGGCGCAGACCCTCTAGCTATCGAAGCGGCGTTCGCCGCCGCTCCGTCCGAACGCGCGCCCGAATCCTCTCCTCCGCCTGGAGGGGAATCGGGCGCGTCTTCGTCTGAGCCCCAGGCCGCAGCGCCCGAGGCTCCGCCGGCGCCCAAGCCGCGCAAGTTCCTTCGCCAGTACGAGCTGATCGAGCGGGTCCACGCCTACGACCCGACGGCCGACGAGGCCCTGCTCAATCGCGCTTACGTCTTCGCCATGCGCATGCATGGCAGCCAGACCCGCGCCAGCGGCGATCCCTACTACGCCCACCCGATCGAGGTGGCGGGCATCCTCACCGAGTATCGGCTCGACACCGCGACCATCGTCACGGCGCTGCTGCACGACGTGATCGAGGATACGCCGGTCACCAAGGAAGAAATCGGCAAGCTGTTCGGCGAGGAGATCGCCGAACTGGTCGAGGGCGTCACCAAGCTCTCGAAGCTGGAGCTCCAGGCCGAGCACACCCGCCAGGCCGAGAACCTGCGCAAGTTCATCCTGGCCATCTCAAAGGACGTGCGCGTCCTGCTGGTCAAGCTGGCCGACCGTCTGCACAACATGCGGACGCTGCACTTCATCAAGAACCAGGCCAAGCGCGAGCGCATCGCCCGCGAGACGCGCGACATCTACGCGCCCCTGGCCCGCAATATCGGCTGCCACCGCATCTGCACCGAGCTGGAAGAGCTTTCCTTCCAGCACACCAACCCGGTCGCCCGCGACGCCATCGTCCGGCGCCTGGACGCCCTGCGCGTCGAGCAGGGCGGGGCCGTGACCCTGGTGAATCAAGAGATCATGGCGCGCCTGGAGACGGCCAACCTGCCGGCTCGGGTCTTCGGTCGCGAAAAGTCGCCCTATTCGATCTGGCGCAAGCTGCAGCGCAAGTCGATCGGCTTCTCGCAGATGTCCGACATCTACGCCTTCCGCGTGATCGTCGACAGCGAGGAAGACTGCTACCGCGCGCTAGGCGTGGTGCACCGGGCCTGGTCCAGCGTGCCCGACCGCTTCAAGGACTTCATCTCGACGCCCAAGCGCAACAACTACCGCTCGCTGCACACCACCGTGGTGGGGCCGCGCGGCATGCGCATCGAGATGCAGATCCGCACCGAGGCCATGGACCGCGTCAACGAAGAGGGCGTGGCCGCCCACTTCCGCTACAAGGACGCCTCGTACGGGCTCGACCTGGAAGGCATGGAGGCCGCCGGCGGTCGCGACCCGCTGGCCAACCTGCGCCAGCTGGTGCAGGTGCTCGAGCACGGCGGCGACAGCGAGGAGCTGGTCGAGCACGCCAAGCTCGAGATGTTCCTCGACCAGGTGTTCGTGTTCACACCCAAGGGCAAGCTGGTGAGTTTGCCCCGAGGCGCGATGCCGCTCGACTTCGCCTACGCCGTCCACACCAGCGTCGGCGACACCTGCATCGGCGTGAAGATCAACGGCGAGCTGAAGCCCCTGCGCACCATCCTGACCAACGGCGACGTGGTCGAGGTGATCCGCGGCTCCAAGCCCGTGGTGCCGCCGGACTGGCGCTCGCTGACGGTGACGGGCCGGGCGCGTTCGGCGATCCGCCGGCATATCCGCCAGACCGAGAAGGAAGAGTTCCTGCGCCTGGGCCGGGTGTCGGTCGAGCAGATCTTCGAGCGCGCCGGAAAGAACCTCAAGGACGTGTCGCTGCGCCCGATCCTCGAACGCTTCGCGCTGGAGAGCGAGGAGGCCCTGTTCGACGCCGTCGGCCGCGGCCGGGTTACGCCCAGCCAGGTGCTTGAGACGGCGTTCCCCGGCATGGTCGACGCCGACCGCGAGGCGGCCACCGCCCGCCGCAAGATCGAGGGCGGCAAGGGCGCGCGGCTTTATGTGCGCGGCGGCGGGCTCACCCCCGGCGTCTCGCTGCACTTCGCCCATTGCTGCAGCCCGGTGCCGGGCGACCGCATCGTCGGCATCCTGCGCGAGGATGGCGAGGGCCTGGACGTCCACACCATCGACTGTCCGAAGCTGGCCGAATACGAGGACCGCGAGGATCTCTGGCGCGATCTGAACTGGACGCCCGAGGCCGAGCGCGACACCGTCTCGCTGGCCCGCCTGCACGCCACCATCGGCAATGCGCCAGGCGTTCTGGGCCAGGTCTGCACGATCATCGGCGAGGCGGGCGGCAACATCGTCAACCTGCGCATGCACCACCGGCAGAGCGATTTCTTCGACACCGACATCGACGTCGAGGTGCGCGACGCCAAGCACCTGACCAACATCTCGGCGGCGCTGCGCACCTGCCCGTCGGTCGAGACCGTGGACCGGACGCGGGGCTGAGACCTATCGGTTCACCTGAATGACGGTGATGCTGCAATCGCTGTCTTCAACGCCGAGATTGATAGTCTTGCCACTGGCGAAGGCCGTCATGATCGCCGAGTAGATCGCATTGACGTTACCGGCCTTGGCGGTCGCGTCGGCGCCGCGCGCATGCCACTTCAAATACGATCCCGCAGCGCAGGCGCCGGCTGGCTTGTCGATCTGTATCGCGATGAAATCGGGCATGTAGGTCGGCTCGACCAAGATGACGTGGCTGTTGTTCACCGAATGGGTGGCAGCATGGGCAGGCATTTGAAGCGCGATAGCCAGGAGCGCGGTGGTAAGCAGGGTGTAGCTGAGCTTGAGCATGGGATTCCACGAGGATGGCGATTCTCCTCGGGGTGTAGCTTGAGTTTTTGGGACTATCCAGGGTGGAGTCTCGCCTGAAGTATCCCCCAGGCGAGATCCTTGCTCGTCTCAGGCCGCCGCCTTGGCCGGCTGCTCGATCCAGAGGCCGAAGCCCACGGCCAGACGGTTCCAGCCGTTGATGACGTTGATCATCAGGGTCAGCTTGACCTGCTCTTCCTCGCTGAACTGGGCGGCAAGCGCGGCGTGGGCGGCCTCGTGCGTGTGGCCCTCCGACAGGCGGGTCAGCGCTTCGGTCCAGGCCAGGGCGGCGCGTTCGCGCGGGGTGTAGCAGGGCGCCTCGCGCCAGGCCGACAGCAGGTAGATGCGCTGCTCGGTCTCGCCCTGGGCGCGGGCTTCGACCGTGTGCATGTTGATGCAGTTGGCGCAGGCGTTGATCTGCGAGGCGCGGATCTTGACCAGTTCGACCAGTCTGGGCTCCAGGCTGGCGGCGATGGTGGTCGAGGCGGCGAACCACGACTTCATCACGGCGGGAGCGGCGGCGAAGGGATCGAGCTTGGCGGTCATGGCGGGTCTCCTTTCAAGAGGGTTGCGCCGTCATGACGAGGCGAGCGCCGCGCATGTGACGCGGCCCGTCGAAAAAAGTTCAGTTCGCGCCGCGCAGGGCCGCCACGGCGTCCTGCGTCGCCTGGGTCAGGGGCGAGGGCAGGGCGTCCAGCGCGAACCAGCCCCAGTCGGCGATGGCGTCCGGCT
Organism: Caulobacter sp. FG7; assembly: GCF_057808875.1. Taxonomy (NCBI): domain Bacteria; kingdom Pseudomonadati; phylum Pseudomonadota; class Alphaproteobacteria; order Caulobacterales; family Caulobacteraceae; genus Caulobacter; species Caulobacter sp. FG7. The sequence goes on along the minus strand of NZ_JBMDIW010000014.1, from coordinate 26,572 downwards.
CCTGGATCGCCGGCTCGCCCACGCAGCCGTCGGCGCGGTAGGTCACGGCCAGCCAGTGGCTGTCGGCCGTGATCATGTCGGTGACGGCCAGCACCGGGCCGGCGACGATCTCGATGCCCAGTTCCTCGCGGATCTCGCGCTCGGCGCAGGTCCGGCCGGGTTCGCCCCAGTCGAGCTTGCCGCCCGGCTGGCCCCAATGGCCGGCTTCCGGCTGACGGCGGCGCTGGACCAGCAGGATGCGGCCCTGGCCGTCGATGATGGCCGCGCCGCAGCCGACACGAGGGCGGGGAGGGGAGTCGTTCATGGCCGCTGTCCTACGCCCCTTTGAGAGCGGTTTGTAGACTCGCCGCGCTGGTCTATATCCACGCCTCATGACCAACGACGACGTCCTCGAAGAATTCCGCGCCGCCGGCGCCCTCCGCGAAGGCCACTTCGTGCTCTCCAGCGGCCTGCACAGCCCGGTCTTCCTGCAGAAGAACCTGGTGTTCATGCGGCCCGAGCGCTGCGAGCGCCTGTGCAAGGCCCTGGCCGACAAGATCGTGGCCACTGTGGGCCATGTCGACGTGGCGGTTTCGCCCGCCGTCGGCGGCATCATCCCCGGCTACGAGACCGCCCGTCACCTGAACGTGCCGTCGATCTATGTCGAGCGCGAGGGCGGCGGCTTCAAGTTCCGTCGCGGCTTCCACATCGAGCCGGGCCAGAAGGTCGTGATGGTCGAGGACATCGTCACCACCGGCCTGTCGTCGCGCGAATGCATCCAGGCGATCAAGGACGCCGGCGGCGACGTCGTCGCGGCGGCCTGCATCGTCGACCGCTCGGGCGGCAAGGCCGATGTCGGCGTGCCGCTGATCGCGCTGGCCAGCCTCGAAGTCCCGGCCTATCCGGCCGACGCCCTGCCGCCCGAACTGGCCGCGATCCCGATCGAGGATCCGGGCAGTCGCCGGCTGAAGGGCTGAGCCCCATGCTCCGGCTCGGCGTCAACATCGACCACGTGGCCACGATCCGCAACGCGCGCGGGTCGAGCTATCCCGAGCCGGTGCGCGCCGCCGAGCTGGCGCTGGCGGCCGGCGCCGACGGCATCACCGCGCACCTGCGCGAGGACCGCCGGCACATCAGCGACGCCGACATCGCCGTCCTCACCGACCTCTGCCTCAAGCGCGGCAAGCCGCTGAACTTCGAGATGGCGGTCACCGACGAGATGGTCGGCATAGCCATCAACGCCAGGCCGCACGCGGCCTGCCTGGTGCCCGAGCGGCGCGAGGAGGTGACCACCGAGGGCGGCCTCGACGTGGTCAAGGGCGCCAACCGGATCGCTGACGCCACCGGCCGCCTGCGCACCGTCGGCGCGCGGGTGTCGCTGTTCATCGAGCCCGATCACGCCCAGATCCAGGCGTCCGCGGATGTCGGCGCCCAGGTCGTGGAGCTGCACACCGGCGCCTATTGCGACGCCGCTCGCGCCGGCGAGACCGAACGCGCCGCCGCCATACTTGAGCGCCTCAAGTCCGGCGCGGCCTTCGCCGCCTCGCTGGGCCTTGAGGTTCACGCCGGCCATGGCATCGACTACGCGACGGTCAAGCCGGTGGCGGCGATCCCGCAGATCGTCGAGCTGAACATCGGCCACTTCCTGATCGGCGAGGCGATATTCGTGGGTTTGCCGCAGGCCATTCTTCGGATGCGGACCCTGATGGACGCGGCGAGGCTGGAGAACGCGGCGTGATTATCGGCATCGGTTCGGACCTCAGCGACATCCGCCGGATCGAGAAGACCCTCGAACGGTTCGGCGAGCGCTTCACCAACAAGGTCTTCACCGAGATCGAGCGCAAGCGGTCCGAGCGCAAGCCCGACCGCGCCTCCAGCTACGCCAAGCGCTTCGCCGCCAAGGAGGCCTGCTCGAAGGCTTTGGGCACCGGCCTGAAGCAGGGCGTGCACCTGGGCGACATGGGCGTGGTGAACCTGCCGTCGGGCAAGCCGACCATGGCCCTGACTGGCGGGGCGGCCGCCAAGCTGGCCCAGCTGATCCCCGAGGGCATGGTTCCGGTGATACATCTGTCGCTGACCGACGACCACCCCTATGCCCAGGCCTTCGTGATCATCGAGGCCGTGCCGGCGGCTTAGGACCGGGGCTACTTTCCCCGTAAAATCCCAGCGAAAGCGGGGACCTAGGCTTTTTCTGAAACGCGCGGCGCTCGACGATAAAACACCTGGGTCCCCGCTTTCGCGGGATTTTACGGAGGGAAGGTCAGCTGCCTACTGCCGCCCCGCGCCGGAACCGCGAGCCGCCGCCTTCGTAGCCGACCGCCTCGAAGGCGCTGACAGCGCCCTTGGCGTCGCGCTCGAACACCACACGGCGCCCCGACTCGCCGGCCACGGTGAAGGTCTCGCCGCCCAGCGGCAGCAGCACGGTCAACGGCCGGCGGCCGCGCTTCATGGCCAGGCGGCCGTCGACCTGCACGATCTCGACCGCGCCATAGGCGCCGACATAGTCGGCCAGCGGCTTGGTCGCCGGCGGCGCGGCTTCGGCGCGCAGGCTTTCCAGCGCCCAGCGGGCGTCCTGGGCGGCCGGGCCGGTCGCGGTCTTCAGCACGGCTTCCAGCGCCAGGGCGCGGGCGGCGTCCAGCGCCTCAGCCGCGGGAACGGCCACGTCGGGTTGCACCCCATCGCCTTCCCAGTTGGTCTTGGTGATGGGGCTTACCGGCGAGCCGTTGGAGACGAAGATCGAGAAGCCGCCGGCCACCGGCACGGGACCGCCCGGATTGGCCGCGCCGCCGCTGGCCTCGCCGACGATCACCGCCCGCCTGGCGTTCTTCAACGTGTAGGCCAGGGCCTCGGCCGCCGAACCGGTACGGCCGCTGATCAGCACGTAGAGCGGCGTCTCCAGGCGCGGGGCGGGGTGCCAGTCCTTGGGGGCCTCGCTCTCGGTCCCTTCGCGGTACTTGAAGGTGTTGTAGATGTCGGCGCCCTTGGGCGTGAAGGCGCTGGCAAGGTAGCCGACCATGGCAGGCGATCCGCCGCCGTTGTCGCGCAGGTCGATGATTACCGCGTCCGTATTGGCCACGGTCTGCAACGCCGCCTCGATAGCCTTGCGGGCCGGGGCGTCGGGCTGGCCGAACTCGAAGTGGGCGAACATCCGCATGTCGATGTAGCCGAGATTGCCGTTCAGGATCTCGACCCGGCGGATTCCGTAGTTGGCGCGCCTGATCGGGTCGACGCGCGGCGGGCCGGGCGCGGCGGCGGCCGACGGGCTTGGCGCCGGGCGCGGGGCGGGCGCCGGCTCTGCCGACCACGAGACGTTGAAGTGATGGTCCAGCGGCCGTAGGCGCTCGCTCAGCGTCGTGGCCAGGTCGCGCGGGTCAGTGAGGCGGTCGTAGGTTCCCTTGGCGGCCTCGGCCCGCAGCTGCGCCGCGACCGCCGCGCCCTTGGCGGCGTCGTAATAGTTGTCGGCTATGGCCTGGGCCACGCCCTCGACCACCGGACGCGGCGCGACCTCGGCGGACTTGGCCTGCCAGGCCGCCATCAGGCCTACGGTGAGGATGAACAGAGGGGCGAGCGGGCGCATCGGCGGGGTCCAGGGCGAAATCGGCGCCGGGAGAACATCATTCGCCAAGCGCGGCGGCCAATGAATAATCTTTAAGGCGAGCCGGGCGCGCGGCGCCAAACGGGCGCCACGAAGCGTCACTATCGCCGGCGGTGCTTGCCCGCGACGACAACCGCGTCTAGCAAGACCTGTCGGGCTCGCCCGACCCCCATTCGCAAAGAGCCCCGCGCGCATGACCGAAGCCGTCGAGACCACGCCCCCCGAAGAAGAAAAGGGCGGCGCCGTCAACGAATTCATCGAGATCATCAAGACCGTGGCCTACGCCCTGGGCATCGCCCTGGTGCTGCGGGTTCTGCTGTTCCAGCCGTTCACGATCCCGTCGGCCTCGATGGAGCCCAACCTCTATCAAGGCGACTACATCATCGTCTCGAAGTTCTCGTACGGCTATTCGAAGCACTCGATCCCGTTCAGCCCGCCGCTGTTCAAGGGCCGCATCCTGGGCTCGGCGCCCAAGCGCGGCGACATCATCGTCTTCAAGCTGCCGCGCGACGGCCACGTCGACTACATCAAGCGCCTGGTCGGCCTGCCGGGCGACAAGGTCCAGGTCCGCGGCGGCGCGCTCTACATCAATGGCAAGGCGGTCAAGCGCCAGGAGCAGGCCGACGTGCTGGTCGACAGCGGCTACGGCTTCACCCAGCCGATGAAGCGCATCCAGGAAACCACGCCCGAGGGTCGCACCTACCTGACCCAGGCCGACGCCGGCCCCGACACGCAGGGTGACAACACCGGCGTCTACGAGGTTCCGGAAGGCTGCTACTTCTTCATGGGCGACAACCGCGACAACTCGGCCGACAGCCGCTTCAACCCCGGCATCTCGCCGTTCAAGACGGACTCGGGGACCTGCAAGTGGAACTACGAGAACGACCAGTTCACCGGCGACGCCATCGGCGTGGGCTTCGTCCCGGCCGAGAATCTGGTCGGCAAGGCGCAGATCATCCTGCTGTCGTGGAACGCCGACGCGCACCTGTTCAAGCCGTGGACCTGGTTCATGGACGCGCGTCCGAGCCGCTTCTTCCGCGTGCTGAAGTAAGATCATGGCCGAGAAGGACAGACGGGTCGCCGCCGTCGGCGACCTGGAGCGCCGGATCGGTCATCGCTTCGAGGATCGCGAACTGCTCGAGCAGGCCCTGACCCACGCCAGCGTCGGCGACGGCGCCAAGGCCAAGGTCCGCGACAACGAGGTGCTGGAGTTCATCGGCGACCGGGTGCTGGGGCTCCTGGCCGCCGAGGCCCTGGCCGAGCGTTTCCCCAAGGCCAAGGAGGGCGAACTCGCCCCGCGCCTGAACGCCCTGGTCAGCCGCGAGACCTGCGCCCGCGTGGCCAAGGCCGCCGACCTTGGTCCGGCCCTGCGCCTGTCGGCCTCGTCGAGCAAGATCGGCGGCCGCGAGACGGAATCGATCCTCGCCGGCGCCTGCGAAGCCCTGATGGCCGCCCTCTATCAGGACGGCGGGCTGGACCTGGCCCGCAAGGTTTTCCTCGACCTGTGGTCGGAGGAATTCGACCGGGCCGGGCAGGGGCGCCCGCGCGATCCCAAGACCGCCCTGCAGGAGTGGGCCCAGAGCAAGGGCCGTCCGCTGCCGTCCTACCGGGTGCTCGACCGCACCGGTCCCGACCACGCGCCGGAGTTCACCGTCGAGGTCAGCGTCAAGGACGTCGATCCGGCCATCGCCAAGGGCAAGTCGAGGCAGGAGGCCGAGAAGGCCGCCGCCAAGGCGCTGCTGGAGCGGGTGGGCGGGTGACCTGATCTCTCCCTTCCCCCTTGATGGGGGAAGGGCGGGGATGGGGGTGACGCGGCGGTTCAGCCGCTTAAGCCGTAGCCACCCCACCCAACCCTCCCCCATCAAGGGGGAGGGCTTTTGCAGTGCTCTGTGCTACACGCACGCCCAATGACTGAAAACACCTCCAACACCCGCGCCGGGTTCGCCGCCATCATCGGCGCGCCGAACGCCGGCAAGTCCACCCTGGTCAACCGCATGGTCGGGGCCAAGGTCTCGATCGTCACCCAGAAGGTGCAGACGACGCGCTTCCCCGTGCGCGGCGTCGCCCTGGCCGGCGACACCCAGATCGTTCTCGTCGACACTCCCGGGATCTTCAGCCCGCGCCGCCGTCTCGACCGCGCCATGGTGCGGTCGGCCTGGGCCGGCTCGGAAGAGGCCGAGGTCACCGTCCACCTCGTCGACGTGCAGGCCGAACTGGCCGACCGCGCCCGTAACGCCACCCCGGCCGAGCACCGCGCCGTGCAGGACGTCCAGACCATCATCGAGGCGCTCAAGGAGAGCGGCCGCAAGGTGATCCTGGCGCTCAACAAGATCGACGGCATCAAGCGCGACACGCTGCTGGCCGTGGCCAAGGACTTCTTCGACACCGGCGTCTACACCGACGTCTTCATGATCAGCGCCGAGACCGGCGCTGGCGTCGACGACCTGACCGCCAAGCTGGCCTCGATGATGCCCGAGAGCCCCTGGCTCTACCCGGAAGACCAGACGGCCGACCTGCCGGCCCGCCTGCTGGCCGCCGAGATCACCCGCGAGAAGATCTATCTGCGTGTCCACGAGGAACTGCCCTACGCGGCCTCGGTGGAAACGACCGCGTTCGAGGAGCGCGCCGACGGCAGCGCCCGCATCGAGCAGACCATCTATGTCGAGCGCGAGGGCCAGCGCGCCATCGTGCTGGGCAAGGGCGGCCAGGTGCTGAAGTGGATCGGCCAGGCCTCGCGCGAGGAACTGCAGGATATCCTGGACCGCAAGGTCCACCTGTTCCTGCACGTGAAGGTCAAGGAGAACTGGGCCGAGGAACGCGGCCTGTTCAGCGACATGGGCCTCGATTTCGATGTTTGACGCTCCGGCGGTCGCTTCCGTGGACCTCGACGCCTACTTCGCGCGGATCGGCTATGCCGGCCCGCGCGAGGCCACGATCGAGACCCTGCGGGCGATCTGCCAGAAGCATCCCGACGCCATCCCGTTCGAGAACCTCGACGTGCTGCTGGGACGCGGGATCAGCATCGTGCCGACCGACGTCGACGCCAAGCTGATCGCCGCCGGCCGCGGCGGCTACTGCTACGAGCAGAACAGCCTGCTCAAGCGGGTGCTGCTCGCCCTCGGCTTCGAGGTCGAAGGCCTGATGGCGCGGGTGCTGTGGATGGCGCCGGAAGGCGCCCCGCCGCGTCCGCGCTCGCACCAGGTGCTGGGGGTGACGATCGACGGCGAGACCTGGCTGGCCGACGCCGGTTTCGGTGGTTGCGTGCTGACCGCGCCGCTGAGGCTGTTCGCGGACGGCGACCAGGCCAGCCCGAACGGCGCCTTCCGCATCGTCGATGCGGAATGTGACGGCGTGGTCGAGCGCCAGGCGCAGGCCGACCTGTCGGGCCGCTGGGCGCCGCTCTACCAGGTCGCCCGGGGCGCCTGGGCGGCGGTCGACTACGAACAGGCCAACTTCTTCACCTACACCCACGCCAGCTCGCACTTCACCTGGAGCATGACGGTGGGGCGCACGACGCCGACCGCTCGCTACGCCCTGAAGAATAATCGCCTGACTCACCGCGACGCCGCCGGCGCCCTGGTCGAGCAGCGCGACCTTTCGGTCGACGAGTTGGAAACGATCCTGCGCGACGTCATCGGTCTGCCGGTCGAAGCCGACTGGCGTGCGGTGCTGGAGAAGGTCGTGGCCTGGGGAACGCCGGCCTGAGGCGCTCTCCGGGGGCTTCAGACCCCTTTGGGCGGCCTGGCCCAGCTCTGGGCGGGCAGGCGCTCGGCCGGCTGGTGGTGCAGGTCGTAGCGGGTGAGCTTGGCGTTGCGCAGGTGGGATTCAAGTTCGTCGATGTCGGACTGGCGGGAGAAGAACAGCTTCTCGCCGTCGGACTCCCACAGGCCGCGCGCGGCGGTCAGCACGTCGAGAGCGGCCAGGGTCTCTTCATAGGTGCTGCGGCGCAGGTCGGTGCGGACGTTGCCGGCCGCCGCCGCCGCGCGCTCGTCGGCGGCCAGGCGGGCGTAGATGTGGTCGCGCACCAGCGCCGGCGCGTCGGCCTTGCGCACCGCCGCGTCGATGGCGGCCCTGGTCCTGGCCTGGCGGGCGACGTCTTCGGCCGTGGTCTGTTCCATCAGGTCGAGCGTCTTGCGCAGGCGGGCGCTGGCGGTCTGAACGTCGGCCTGCGAAGCGATGGTGATCGGCGAGATCACCAGCATGCGCTCGGTGGCCTCGTAGTGCGGCTTCAGGGTCGCGATGGCCGCCGCGTCGGCGGCGCGCTCGCCGGCGGCGATGGCCAGCAGCTCGGCCTTCAGCTCGGGTTCGGCGTCCCAGGCCTTGCGGGCCTTGCCCAGCGCGATCTGCTTTTCGACGTACCAGACGCCGTGCAGCGACATCGGCGCCAGCACCGAGGTGGCGAAGATCGCAATGGCTATGACGTTGAAACTGGCCGGACCCATCGAGGCGTCGCGCGAGCGCACATAGCCGAAATAGAGGCCGGCCCAGAGCGCCACGGCCAGCACGCCGCACGGCACCAGCGAGAACAGAAAGCGGCTGTTGAGCAGCTCCGACGGGTCGAACACCCGGCTGTCGCCGCGCATCTGCGCCAGGCTGTAGGCGGCGATGATCGCGACCCCCACCAGGGCGGTGACGATCACCGCCGGCCAGACGTTCTTGGGCTTGTCCAGCTTGCGGCTGTAGACGTGCGAAGCGATCAGAGATTCATCGGTCATGGCGCCCCCCGGCTCGATGCGACCTGATTAGCGCCTCGACCATGGAGGGTGCAATGGCTTGCGGCTCGCTTTGCGCGCGTCGGGGGTTTTGCGGTCGCCGACGGAGCGGCGTATGCACGCTCATGTCCTTGATGCGAACCGCGCCGCCGACCCTCGTGCCCCGATCGGGAGCCGCCCGATGACGGAGTGGGAGGACGACGCCTTCGTGCTGTCGGCGCGGGCGCACGGCGAGACCGGCGCCATCGTCGAGCTGCTGACCCAGGACCGGGGCAAGTTCGTCGCCCACGTGGCCGGCGCGGCCTCGCGGCGAATGAAGCCGTTCCTGCAGGCGGGCGCGCGGGTCATTACTCGCTATCGCGCCCGGGTCGCCGACCAGATGGGCTCGGCGCAGCTGGAGCCGATGGGCGAGGGGCCGTCGTCGCTGTTCGACGACCGCCTGGCCCTGGCCGGCCTGCAATCCGCCGCCGCCGTCGCCGCCGGGGCCCTGCCCGAGCGCGAACCGCATCCGGGCGCGTTCCTGGCGCTGGAGACCCTGATCCGGGTGCTGGAGATCCCCGACATCTGGCCGGCGGTCTATGTGCGCTACGAGGCGGGGCTGTTGCAGGACCTGGGCTTTGGCCTGGACCTGTCCAAGTGCGCCGCCACCGGCGACGTCGACGACCTGGTCTATGTCAGCCCGCGCACGGGGCGGGCGGTCAGCCGCAAGGCCGGCGCGCCCTATCAGGACAAGCTTCTGCCGCTGCCGCCGTTCCTGCTGTCGTCGCAGGGAGGGCTCTCCGAGGGCGACGTGAAGGCCGGCCTCGACATCACCGGCCACTTCCTCGAGCAGTTCGTGTTCGGTCCGCTGAACCGTCCGCTGCCGCCGGCCCGCATGTGGCTGCTGGACCGGCTGGGCGAGGCGGGGCGGCTTTAGGGGCCGCCCCGGCCAGTTCTAGAAGAACACCTTGCGCACGCTCAGACGCACGCTGCGGCCGAGCGGGTCCAGATAGTCTTCCTGGTAGGTGATCGGCGTGCCGCCGGCGGCGTTGCGCACCTGTTGTTTCTCGTCGAACAGGTTGGTGACGCCGAAGGTCACCCGCGTGCCGCGTAGCACCGGGTACTTGGCCACCAGCTCGCGGCGGGCGCCCAGGTTGGCGAACAGGCGCAGGTTCACCGTCGTCAGGTCGGAGAACTTCAGCGTGCCCGTCGAGCTGCCGGCGGTTCCGCCGGTGACCTCGGTGGCTTCCTTCCAGTTGGCGGTCAGGCGCGCGCCCATCCCCTGCTTGGTGAAGCCGAGCTGGGCCTCGAGTTCGTTGCGGGGCGAGCCGCCGCTGTTGCCCAGGGCGTCGCCGTCCAGCAGGTCGAGCGGGTTGCCGCCGTCGGTGATGTAGATCCGGTCGCGCAGGCGCACGGTGTGGAAGAGCGCCAGCTGCAGGCGCGCCGCGCCGAAGCCGGGGGGCGGGCCGCCGAAGCCGCCGCCGGGACCACGACCGCCGAAGCCGCCGCCCGGTCCGCCGGGACCACCGCCGGGGCCGCCCTGATCGCCGCCCGGACGCGGACCGTCGGATGGCGGCTGGGCGTTGTCGCCGCCGGCCCGTTGCTCGCCGCCGCGGTCGCCGCCCTGGCGCATGGCGCCTTGCAGCAGTTCCATGCCCGGGGGCTGGGCGCCTTCCGTGGCCGGGGCCTGGCCCTGGGTCGTCTGGGCTTGAGCCTGCTGGCCGCTCGCGGCCTGGCCGCGGCGACCTTCGCCCCGGCCTTCGCCGCCCTGGCGTTCGCGCCAGCGCTGCATCTCCTCGGGCGTCAGAGTGGGGCGGGGCGGAGTCTTGCCGATCTGGCGGCTGTAGTTGAAGCCCCAGCGGATCTGGTCGCTTTCGCGCTTGGCGAAGTTCACCGGCCGCGCGTCGATGCGGATCAGGCGACCGACCGGATCGTCCACTGTCGGGTCTTCGCGGAAGAAGCGGTCGGGGAAGGCCGCCTCGGTCGCCGCCGTGGCGCTAGGGAACGACGAGATGGGATTGTCGGTGCGCGAACGGGTGTAGCTGGCGTTGATCGACAGGCCCTCGACGACCGGCGGCTTGAGCGTGACGCCCAGGCGCAGGACCTTCTTTTCCTCGGCCTTCAGGTCCGGATTGCCGCCGGTGACGCGCGAGATCAGCACGCTTTCGCCGCGGACGTAGTCGAACGTGGTCACGTCCACGGTCGTGACCTGGGCCCCGCCCAGTTGCGACATGCTGGGGGCGCTCTCCTGGTTGTTCATCGAGACGATGAAGCTGACCGGCTTGATGGGCGACCAGTTCAGGCCGTATCCGATCGAGGTGAGGGTCCCAAAATCCGACAGCTGGTTGGCCGACAGGTTGAGATTGGCCGACAGGTCGCCGGCCTTGGCCATGAAGTTGTTCTTCCGGCTGGTGATCGGCACGTCGAAGCTGACCTGGGCGTTGGCCGTGCCGCGCGACAGGTCGGCGCTGCTTTCCGTGACGCCTTGGGCGCCGTTGCGGCGCGACCAGGAGTCCACCCAGGCGCCTTCGGCCCCGAGCTTGACGCTGGTGGAGATGTCGCCCGCCGGCAGGCGCGTCAGCGCGCCGTTCATCACCAGCTGGGTGTTGAGCGTGTCGCTGGTCGAGCTGGCGCGGTCCTTCAGGAAGCTGCCGGTGGGCAGGCCCGCGCGCGGATCGAAGGTGGGGTCCAGATCGTCGAGCCGGTCTTGCAGTTCGTCGACGCGGGGGGCGCGATCGGTGCTGGTGCGGCTTTCGTCGTGATCGTAGTTGCCGGTCAGGTTCCAGCGCCACGACTTCATCGAGCCGTCGAGGGTGAAGCCGCCATGGGCGTTCCAGGACCGGCTCCACTGCTCCATGGCGCCCAGGTCGGTCAGGTAGCGATAGACGGTCTCGTCGGCGCCCGACAGCGAGAAGGAACTGGCGGCCGGCACGTCGAATTCGGCCCGCGCCAGGCCCGACAGCGACTGGCTCTGGTCGTAGGACAGGCTGCCGTTGACCGTGGCCGAGATCCCGTTCTCGAGAATGCGGTTGTAGACGCCGTTGTACGACAGGCTGTCGGTGCGCGGGCGCAGCGTGCGGTAGGGCGTCAGGTCGCCGACATAGTTGTCGCTGGCTCCGCGCGAGATGATGTCGCGGTCGCTTTCGAGCAGCTTGTCGCTGTGGGCGTACTTGAAGGCGGTGTTCAGGCGGCCCTGGCGGTTGAGGCGCAGGGTGCTGGAGTCGAACTGCTCGGTGGTCTGGCCGCCGTCGGTGGGCGAGGCGACGCTGATCTCGCCGGTGCGGGCGCGGAAGCGCTGGCGCAGGACGATGTTCACCACCTTCTGGTCGGCCGAATAGCCGTACTTCAGGGCCACTTCCTCGGGCAGGATCTCGACCCGCTGGATGGCTTCGGTGGGGATGTCGCGGATCTCGCCCATGCCCGAGATGCGGCGGCCGTTCAGCAGGGTGACGGGCGCGCCGCCGCCGGCGCTGGCGGTCTGGGCCGACAGTTCCGACAGGAGCTCGGTCACCGAGCTGACGCCCAGCGAGCGCACGTCGGCGGCGTTGAAGGTGGTTTCCGGCTGGATGTCGCCCAGCACCGCACCGTACTGGCGCTGGCCGGTGACGACGATGCCCTCGACCTCGGTGTCGAGGTCGGCGTCGGACGGAACTTGCTGGGCGGGCTGGCGCGGGGCCTGGGTCGGCGCGGCCGTTTCCTGAGCATGCAGCATCGTCGGCGTGATGCAGCCCAGCAGACCCGCCAGGAGGGCCATCTTCCTCGTCATTCCAATCCCCAAATCTCGAACCGAATCCCTCGATTGCAGCCTCTGTAACGCATGCAACCTCGACGTAGCCTGAACGAACTGGTTCAGGTTCGGTTTGGGTTCGTCGGCTAAGGATGGGGCATGCGCATCCTGTTGGTCGAAGATGACGCGCCGTTGGCCGAAAGCATCGCACAGGCCCTGCGCGAAGAGCAGTTCGCGGTGGATATCGCCGCCGACGGCGAGACCGGCGCGCACCTGGGCGCCACCGAAACCTACGCGGCCGCCGTGCTCGATCTCGGCTTGCCCAAGCAGGACGGCCTGACGGTGCTGCGTGGCTGGCGCGCCCAGAACCGGCCGCTGCCGGTGCTGATCCTCACCGCCCGCTACGGCTGGACCGAGAAGGTCGAGGGCTTCAAGGCCGGCGCCGACGACTATCTGACCAAGCCGTTCCGGGTGGAGGAGCTGGTCATGCGGCTGCGGGCGCTGGTGCGCCGCTCGGCCGGCCATCACGGCCCGCGCATCGTCTGCGGCCGCCTGACCTTCGACGCCCAGATGGGCGGGTTCGAGTTCGACGGCATGCCGCTGAAGCTGACCAGCTTCGAGTGGCGGGTGCTGTCGTGCCTGATCCTGCGCAAGGAGGTGGTGGTCGAGCGGATGGACATTCTCGAACAGGCCTACGAGGGCGACGCGGGCGGGGATTCCAACTCGCTGGAGGTCATCGTCGGCCGGCTGCGGCGCAAGATCGGCCACGAGATGATCGAGACCGTGCGCGGCCGCGGCTATCGCCTGACGGCGGGCGCGGCGTGAAGGGCGTGCTGAACTCCATCCGGGCCAGGCTGCTGGTCAGCGGCGTGCTGTTCACCGTCGTGGCGGTGGTGCTGGCGGCCCTGACCATTCGTCCGACCCTGGACCAGTTCGTGCGCCGCAACGTCGACGCCAGCCTGGAGTCGCAGATCTCGGTGCTGGCGAGGGCGGTGAAGTCCGACGGCTCGCTCGACCAGGACCGCATCCAGTCGGTCGGCCCGTTCGTTCGTCGCGGCGCGGGCTGGGCCTGGGTGGTCCGGGGACCGGCGGGCGTGCTGCGCTCGCAGACCGTGGCTGCGGTCGAGCCGAGGCAGGGCGAGGGGCCGCCGCCCTGGCCGCGTCCCGAGCGGGATCGCGACCGTGACCGCATGCCCCAGCGTGAGATGCGCCCCGACAAGCCGCCGACCGCGCCGCTGAAAGAGTCCCGCCGCTGGCGCTCGCGCAGCGGCTGGAACGAGAGCTTTTATTTCCGCACCCTGACCATCAGCACCAGCCGCGGGCCGGTGACGGTCACCGCCGGCGCGCCGCGCTACATCCGCGACCGCATGCGCGACGAGGGCCTGCGGCCGCTGCTGCTGTCGCTGGGCGTGCTGGGCGTGGGCTTGCTGGCGGCGATGATCGGCCAGCTGGAACTGGGCCTGCGGCCGCTGCGCAAGCTCGGGTCTTCGCTGGCGGCCGTGCGCGCGGGCGAGCAGCGCCGGATCGACGACAAGCAGCCGCGCGAACTGGAGCCGGTCGTGGCCGAGCTCAACGCCCTGCTGGACCACAACGAGCAGGCCTTGGCGAAGGCCCGCAGCCACGTCTCCAACCTGGCCCATGGCCTGAAGACCCCGCTGGCCACTCTGGCCGTGCGCCTGGCCGAACCGGGGAGGGACCCCGACGGCAGCCTGGCCAGCCTGATCGCCCAGATCGACGGGGCCATCGGCCATCACCTGGGCCGGGCCCGCGCCGCCTCGCCGGGCGCGCCGGGACGGCCGGCCCTGCCTGTGCGATCGCGGCTCGATGACCTTGTCGCGGCGCTGTCGCGTATCCACGCCGCCGCCGGCGTGCGGGCCGAGCTGGACGTGGCCGACGACCTCTATGTGGCCTGCGACCCGCAGGACTTCGACGAGATGACCGGCAACCTGCTCGACAACGCCTGGAAGTTCGCCGAGCGCACGGTGCGGGTCACTGGCCGCCGTGAGGGCGCCCGTGTGGTGCTCGACATCGACGACGACGGTCCGGGCCTGACCGATGAAGCCGCCGCCGCCGCCCTGGTGCCGGGCAGCCGCCTGGACGAGCGCGGGGCCGGTCATGGTTTCGGCCTGCCGATCGCCCTGGAGCTGGCCGAGCTGCACGACGGCGCCCTGACCCTGGGCCGGGCGCCGATCGGCGGTCTGCGCGTGACCCTGGCCCTGCCGGCCCGCAGCGCCGAGGCCTGATAAGCACGGCCGTTCCCAATGCCGTGATCGGTCGGGCAGGCGACCAACGGCCGCGCTTGGCGTGGTAAGGTCACGGTGAGGACCGTGATGAAAACCTACACCTTCGTCTGCTTGGCCGGAAACCAGGTCGCCACCGCAGTCGATATCCAGGATCTGGCCGAAGACGCCTACCGGCGCCACGCCTTGTCGCTGTTGCGTGACCACGCCAGCGCCGAGACGATCGAGGTGTGGCGCGACGAGGCCGTGATCGCCCTCGTCGAGCGGGCGGGGGCCTTTCTGGGGGCGCCCGCGGCAGGATAAGCCGCAAAAACCCCGTCGCGCCTCGAATCGAGCGCCGCATATCTGCTAGGCTGACGGGCCGAAACGAATCTGACTGATGAACAAGCCCGTCCTTCCTCCCCCCGGCGGTCCCGGCGACGGCGACCGCATCCTCGAAGAGCCGCTGACCGAAGCGCTGTCCAAGCGCTATCTGGCCTATGCGCTGTCGACCATCGGCTCGCGGGCGCTGCCCGACGTCCGCGACGGCATGAAGCCGGTGCACCGGCGCGTGCTCTACGCCATGAGCAACATGCGCCTGAACCCCGAGTCCGCCGCGCGCAAGTGCGCCAAGGTGGTCGGCGAGGTGATGGGTAACTTCCACCCGCACGGCGACCAGTCGATCTACGACGCCCTGGTGCGCCTGGCTCAGGACTTCTCCCAGCGCATCCCGCTGGTCGAGGGGCAGGGCAACTTCGGCAACATCGACGGCGATAACGCCGCGGCCATGCGTTACACCGAATGCAAGATGACGGAGGCGGCGACGCTTCTGCTCGACGGCATCGACGAGGACGCGGTCGACTTCCGCCCCACCTACGACGGCCAGGACGAGGAGCCGGTGGTCCTGCCGTCGGGCTTCCCCAACCTGCTGGCCAACGGCTCGGCCGGCATCGCCGTCGGCATGGCCACCTCGATCCCGCCGCACAATCCGGCCGAACTGATCGACGCCTGCCTGCTGCTGCTTTCGAACCCCGAAGCCACGACCGCCGACATTCTCGAGCGCGTGCCGGGCCCCGACTTCCCGACCGGCGGCGTCATCGTCGAACCGGCCGCGTCCTTGCTCGAAACCTACGAGACCGGCCGTGGCGGCATCCGCACCCGCGCCAAGTGGGAGCGGGAAGAGACCGGCCGCGGCACCTACCAGATCGTCGTCACCGAGATCCCGTATCAGGTGAAGAAGTCGGATCTGGTCGAGCAGCTGGCCGACCTGATCGAGAGCAAGAAGGCCGCCCTGCTGGGCGACGTCCGCGACGAGAGCGCCGAGGACATCCGTCTGGTGCTCGAGCCGAAGTCGAAGAACGTCGAGCCCGAAGTGCTGATGGAGAGCCTGTTCAAGCTCTCGGCGCTGGAAAGCCGGTTCTCGGTCAACATCAACGTGCTGGACGCGCGCGGCACGCCGGGCGTCATGGGCATCAAGTCGGCCTTGATGGCCTTCCTGGCCCACCGTCGCGAGGTGCTGACCCGCCGGGCCCGCCACCGCCTGGCCAAGATCGAAGCCCGCCTGCACATCCTCGACGGCCTGCTGATCGCCTACCTCAATCTCGACGAGGTGATCCGCATCGTCCGCTACGAGGACAAGCCGAAGGAAAAGCTGATGGCGGCCTTCGCCCTCAGCGACATCCAGGCAGACGCCATCCTCAACACCCGCCTGCGCCAGCTTGCCAAGCTGGAGGAGATGGAGATCCGCCGCGAGCACGCCGAACTGGTGGAAGAGCGCGACGGCATCCTGGCCATGCTGGCCAGCGACAAGAAGCAGTGGGAACTGGTCGGCACGGGCCTGCGCCAAGTGCGCGCCAGCCTCATCAAGATCAAGCACCCGCTGGACAAGCCGCGCCCCACCGGCGTGACCGGCCGCTCGGTGTTCGACGTGGCGCCGGTGGTCGACGCCGACGCCGCCATCGAGGCGATGATCGTGCGCGAGCCGATCACGATCATCCTGTCCGAGCGCGGCTGGATCCGCGCCGCCAAGGGCAAGATCGACGACCCGTCCGAGCTGAAGTTCAAGGAAGGCGACAAGCTGGGCTTCCTGGTCCCGGCCGAGACCACCGACAAGCTTCTGCTGTTCACCTCCGACGGCCGCTTCTTCACGCTGGGCTGCGCCAACCTGCCGTCGGCGCGCGGTCACGGCGAGCCGGTGCGGATGATGATCGAGCTCGACGACAAGGTGAAGATCATCGACGTCTTCCCGTTCAAGGCCGGCCGCAAGCGCATCCTGGCTTCCAAGCAGGGCTACGGCTTCCTGCTGCCGGAAGAGGAGGCGCTGGCCAACCGCAAGGCGGGCAAGCAGGTGCTGACCGTCGACTCCGCCGGTGCGGCCTTCTGTCTGGAAGCCGTCGGCGACCAGCTGGCGGTGGTGGGCGACAACGGCAAGATCCTGATCTTCCCGCTGGAAGAGCTGCCGGAAATGCCGCGCGGCAAGGGCGTCAAGTTGCAGGCCTATCGCGAGGGCGGCCTGCGCGACGGCCTGTCGTTCAACGCCGAGACCGGCGGCTACTGGATCGACACGGCCCTGCGCCGACGCGAATGGACCGACTGGCAGACCTTCGTCGGCCGCCGGGCCGGCGCCGGCAAGCTGGCGCCCAAGGGCTTCCCGACCCAGAAGCGCTTCCGTCCCAAGTGATGTGACATGGCGAGAGCGGAAGCGCCGTTTCGGCGCCATGCTCTCGCCAACCCTCTGAGAGAAAAGTCGACTTATGAGCTTGTGGCGCAAGTCCGTCGGGGCCCTGGCCGGGTTCCTGGGCCTGACCGCCGCCCATCCGGGCGTGGCGAGCGCCTTGCCGCGCGCCAAGCCCGAGGCGGTGGGGTTCTCGTCCGAGAGGCTCAAGCGGGTCGACGAGACCATGCAGCGCCTGGTCGACCAGGGCCAGATCGCCGGCGGCGTCACGCTGTTGGCCCGCCACGGCAAGGTCGTCAGCCAGACGACCTACGGCAAGCGCGCTCTGGACCTGCCCGAGCCGATGCCGGCGGACGCCATTTTCCGCATCCGTTCGGAGACCAAGCCGGTGACCGGCGTGGCCATGCTGATCCTCTATGACGAGGGCCGCTGGAAGCTCGACGACCCGGTCACCAAGTTCATCCCCGAGTTCGAGAGCCTGCGGGTCGCCAATGGCGTCGACGCCTCGGGCCGGCCGATCCTGTCGCCGATCAGCCGCCCGCCGACCATGCGCGAGCTGATGACCCACACGGCCGGCTTCGCCTACGGCATCGCCGACGATCCGGGCAGCCAGGCCGACCAGGCCTATTACCGCGCCGGCGTGCTGCAGTCGGACTCGTTGTTCTCGATGGTGCAGAAGATCGCCGGCCTGCCGATGTACGCCGAGCCCGGCAAGCTGTGGCGCTACAGCGTCGCGGCCGACATCCAGGGCCTGATCGTCGAGCGCCTGTCGGGCCAGGCCCTGCCGGTGTTCATGCAGCAGCGGATCTTCAAGCCGCTGAAGATGAAGGACACCGCCTTCTGGGTCCCGGCCGACAAGGCCGCGCGCCTGGCGGCGATCTATGACGCCGATCCGGTGACCGGAAAGCTCGTGCCCGCCGTCGAGGGCGGCTGGCGCGACGTCACCAAGCCGCCCCCGGCGCCGTCCGGCGGCGGCGGCCTTCTGTCGACGGCGGGCGACTTCGCCCGCTTCGCCCAGATGATCCTCAACGGCGGCGACCTCGACGGCGTGCGCATCCTCGAGCCGGAGACGGTGGCGATGATGCGGCTGAACCACCTGCCGCCCAGCTTCCAGGTCACCACCGACGGCACGTCGGGCGTGCTCAAGCCCGGCCAGCAGAAGGCCTTCCCCTTCGCGCTGGGCATGGGCTACGGCATCGACGTGGCGGTGGCGGTGGATCCGGCCGCCTCGGGCGCGCCGGTCGGTCCCGGCACGATCAGCTGGGGCGGCAGCGCCGGCACCTGGTTCTGGATCGACCCGGCCAACGACCTCTTCTTCGTCGGCATGATCCAGCGCCTGGGCGGCGTGGGGCCCGGCCTCGACGCCGAGACCCGCAAGTGGGTCTACCAGGCGCTCGAAAGGCCGCCCGTCCGCCAGGCCGCCAACACGCCGCCTCATGCCCCGCCGGCGCCCGCCAAGGGCGGCTCCAACGGTCGCGCGCCCTCCATCCGCTGAGGCTTTGGCCCCAAGCGCTTGGATTTCCCGTCTTTCCTCGCTATCACGCCCGCTTCGGCGGGCCGTCCCGCCCCAAGATCTCGAAAGCCGACCCGATGAGCGATACGCCTCCCGACCGCCTGTCCGCCAATCCCGACAGCCCGTACTACGACGCCGAAGCGCTCGAGCGCGGCGTCGGCATCCGCTTCAAGGGCGTCGAAAAGACCAATGTCGACGAATACTGCGTCAGCGAAGGCTGGGTGCGCGTGACCGCCGGCAAGACCGTCGATCGCAAGGGCAACGCCATGACCATCAAGCTGCAGGGCGAGGTCGTGCCGTACTTCCGCGACGCCGAAACCTCGGCCGAGTAAGACGCGCGTGAGCGATCCCGACCTGCAGGCCATGGCCGACGACGAACTGTCGCGAGCCATGACCCTGTCCTGGCGCGAACTGTCGAAGGTGATTCCCTGGGGAGACACCTTCGACGGCATCTCGCCCGCCGGCCGCAACGTCGAGGTCGAGCGCAACTACCTGTGGGCCGCCCAGGAAGGCGGCGACATCCTGTGCGAAGTCGCCGTCTATGGCGGCGAGACCCGCTATGACCAGGGCGCCCGCGCCCGCGGGGTGATTTCCCGCCGCTGATCCCAACCTTGGCCGTGCAAGCGTCGCGAGCATGCGTTAACCATAACGCTGCTCGTCGAACGGCGCATGCGGGAGGGGTGGGGTGTATCAATCCGAGTTTCCGGTCGAGACGCCGGTGCCGATCTTCGATCCGACCCTGCTGGCCGGCATCGCCCTGATCACCCTGGCCGTGGCGGCCCTGGCCTTCTGCGCGGGGCGCTTCACGGGCCGCAAGGGCAGGGACGAGCGCTGGCGCGACGTGCCCAAGACCATCCACAAGGCCATACTGGCCCGCTGCGTGGCCGCCACCAGCGCGCCGACGGGCGAACTGCTGCGTCGCGCCGAGGAGCTGGTCGCCGAGGTCGAGGCGCGGGTCGGGGCGCTGATCGAGTTCGCCGCCTGCGGCAAGGCGCTCAAGAGCCTGGAGAAGGCCTGCCAGGGCCAGTTCCCCAAGCCCGAGGCCAAGCACGAGCCCAAGGCCGCCAAGCCCTGCACCTGCGGCCACCAGGCCAAGGATGAGGGCAAGCATGGCCACGAGGCCGAGCCTGCGCCGCCTTCCGCCTGCAAGGCGCCCGCGCCTTGCCAGTGCGTGATCTGCTGCGTTCCGGTCACCGTCGGCGGACTGGCCCTGGCCACGCCGCAGGTGAAGATCAGCAGCAAGCAGACCGTCATCGTCAACGCCAACTGCGCGCCGGTCCAGGCTCCGAACCCCCAGCCTCACGCCTGCACCTGTGGAGCCGGCGGCCACGGCAAGGGCCACGAGGACGAGCACAAGCCCGAGCCGCCGCTGGAGTGGAGCGAGCACATGCGCCGCCTGCGCCTGGCCGTGGTCGAGTTCGCCGACGTCTGGAACAGCCCCGACAACCTGCGCCTGCTGGAGCGCTGCCAGAAGCAGCTGACCCATACCGAGGCCGCGCCGAGGGCTGGCCACGGTCGCGACGACGGCCATGGCGGCGGTCACGGCCACTAAAGGCGCCGCTTGGTTGGGCGCGGTTAGGTGCGTATGCTCATGCGGCGGGCGAAACGCCCGCTTTCCGCCACGGTCGAGGGCGGTCGATTGAGAGCGTTTTCATCGCGGCGCCAGATCGAGGTGCGCCTGCGGTGGGTTGCCAGGGCGTGATTCGGCGTAGAGACGGCTCCGTCTTCGCGGGCCGCGGGCCGGAGTAGGAGGAAAGGAACAGGCATGGCCGCGACGGTCTCATCCCTGACGCCGGGTACGCCGGACGTCGCCAGTGAACAGCTGTCGCTTTCGGACTATGTGCCGTATCGCCTGGCGACGGCCTCCAGCGCCGTCAGCCGGCTGATCGCCCGCGCTTATGAAGACCGCTTTGGTCTGTCGATCCCGCAATGGCGACTGATGTCGATCCTGATCGAGGGACCTCTGACCCAGCATCAGGCCGTGGCTCGCACCGCCATGGACAAGGTGCGCGTCAGCCGCGCCGCCCAGGACCTGGTCGAGCGCCGCCTGGTGGCCCGGATCACCAACCGCACCGACCGTCGCTCGCACACGCTGGAACTGACCGCCGCCGGTCGCCGGCTGTTCGCCGAGATCCGTCCGCTGGCCCTGGCCTATGAGGCAGCCCTGCTGGCGGGCCTGGCGCCGGGCGAGGTGGCGACCCTCAAGCGCCTGATGGGCCGCCTGGAAGCCGCCGCCGTCCAGCTCTACGGCGCCGACGCCCCGCCGGAAGTTCCCCCGGTCTCCGAGGACTGAGCTTCAGCCCGCTGGGCCTCGTAGGCTCCGCGAGCAATGGCCCGCGCCAGGGTGTCGGCCGCCGCCGAGCCCAGCCTGGCCAGGGCAATGGCTCGGCCTGGACCCTCGCCCAGGCTCTGAGCGCCCGAGGCCAGGGCGAACACGATGTCGCCGTCGAAGGGCGTGTGGACCGGCCGGATCGCCCGCGCCAGACCGTCCTGGGCCATCATCGCCAGCCGCGTGCATTCGGCCGTGGTGAGGTCGGCGGTGACGGCGACCACGGCCAGGGTGGTGTTGGCGCCCGCCTGCAGGCGTCCCAGCGCCGCGAGTTTCGAGTTCTCCGGGATCGGCTCTACCTCGATCGCCGCGTCGGGCGCGGGACGCTTGCCGCCGAACTCGCCGTCGATTTCCCAGGGCCAGGCCCAGAAGGTCTCGCCGTCAGCCATGCGCACCGTACCCACCGGATTGACCGCCGCCAGGGCGCCGACGACCAGGCCGTCGCCGAGGTCCAGCGAGGCGCTGCCGATCCCGCCCTTTGAGAGGCCGGCCATGGCGCCCAGGCCTGCGCCAGACGCGCCCAGGGCGAAGTCCTTGTCGGCGGCGGCCGCGGCCTCGATGCCCAGCCAGCGGTAGGGCGGATCCAGGCCCCAGTCCTTGTCGCCGCCGTTGCCCAGGTCGTGCAGCACGGCGGCCGGCACGATCGGGATGGCCGGCGAGGTCGGGGCCAGGCGAATGCCGCGTCCCGAGGCAGACAGGGCCGCCACGACGCCGTCGGCCGCGCCCAGGCCGAACACCGATCCGCCCGACAGGCAGATCGCATGGGCCTTGCTGAAGTTGTTCTCGGGCCTCAGCACATCGGTCTCGCGCGTGCCGGGCCCGCCGCCGCGCACGTCGACGCCGGCGGTCCAGGCGTCGGGGCAGAGCAGGGCGGTGACGCCCGAGGCCACCGCCTCGTCCTGGGCGTGGCCGACCAGCAGGCCCTCGACGTCGGTGATCAGGTTGCGGGGACCAGGACGGGGCATGGGAAGGCTCCGATGAAAGCGCCCCCGTGTTTGAGACGAAAACCTCGTCCTTCGACAAGCTCAGGATGAGGTTTTTTCAGCGCCGAGGGCTCTGGGCCGAAAGGGGGAGCTAGACCGCCGGCGCGTAGCGGAGGCGGCAGACGGTCCAGCCGTCGACGCGGGCCATGGTGAAGGCGCCGCCCAGCTGGCGGGCCATGGCGTGGACGATGCGCAGGCCAAGGCTGGGCGAGGCGGCGGGCTCGAAGCCGGCGGGCGGGCCCGCGCCGTTGTCGCGGATGGTCAGGACGTGGCTGTCGCCTTCCTGCTCCAGGGCCACGACGATGCGGCCGTCGCTCCCGGCCGCGAAGGCGTGCTCCAGGGCGTTGTTGAAGCACTCGAGCATGACCAGGGTCACGGGGGTGGCCTGCTCGGGATGCAGTGGGTCCTCGCCGCCCTCGACGCGGATGGCGTGGCGCGCCCCGAAGGCCTGGCCGGCATCGTCGAGCAGGGCCTCGGCGAAGGTCCGGAACGGGGTCGGTTCGCCGGTCTGGTCGTGCAGCTGGCGCTGGATCTTGGCGATGGTCTCGATGCGGCCGCCGGCCTCGACCAGGGCGTGGCGGGCGTCCTCGTCCTTCATGCCCGACGACTGCAGGCGCAGCAGGGCGCCGACCATCTGCAGGTTGTTGCTCACCCGGTGGTGCATTTCGCGATAGAGCAGGTCGCGGCTGCGGGCGAGCTGCGCCTGGACCTCGCGCTCCTGCGACAGGTGGCGCATGGCCTTGCGCATGCCGTCGATGAAGAAGATGTCGACCGCCGCCACGAAGACGTAGAACGTGATCGCCACCGTCGTGGCGAAGTCGACGTGGAAGCTGTCGTACGGCGGGATGAAGAAGTACCAGGCGCACAGGCCCGACAGGGCGGCGCACAGGATGCCCGGCCCGCGCCCCGCGAAATAGGCGGTCAGCACGATGGCGGGAAAGAAGGTCAGATAGGGAAAGCCAGGCGGGAACCAGCTGTTGAGCAGCAGGCGCACGCCGAAGGCGCCGCCGGCCGCGGCCGCCGCCAGGGCATAGCCCCACGCGCCAGGAAGAGGCGTGCTCGCCCGCGACATGATCTTCGAAGAGCCCCGACTCGTCCGGCGTCGAACCTTCCGCCGCCGTGGGGAGAATATTTCCTAAAAAGACTTTCGGGTCACGGCAAATCCCCGTGTCTCGCTCAGGATACGGAAAAGCCCGCCCATCGTCAGATGGGCGGGCTTCCAAGGTCATCTTCCGGGCGGTGATCAGAACCGCTTGGAGATGTTCATGTACCAGTAGCGACCGGTCGAGTTGTGCAGGGCGCCCGAGTAACCGAAGTTGCTCGAGGTGACCGGCGGCTCCTTGTCGGCGATGTTGCGCACGCCGACCCGCAGGGTCGAGCCGTCGAACTGACCGCTCTTGAACGCGTACTGGCCGTACAGGCTGACCGTGGTCCAGTCCGAGATCGGGAAATACTGGCCGTTCACCTGGGCGGGACCGGTGTCGTAGGTCTCGCCGACATAGTTCACGAAGGCGCCCGCGCCCCAGCCGTCCTTGCGCCAGGTGAAGCTGGCGGTGCCGCGGAATTCCGGGAAGCCGTCCATCTTGATCTGGCTGCCGGCCGACGAGACGGTCAGGCCCGCCAGGGCGCCGCTGGCGATCGCCTCCTGCAGGATCTGCTCGATCGGGCTGGCCGACTGGTCGTACTTGGTCAGCTTGGCCACGTTCAGGTTGAAGCCGAAGTCGCCCCAGGGGGTGTCGTCCAGGTCGTAGGCCAGCGAGAAGTCGACGCCCTGCACCACGCGCGGCTGCAGGTTCATGTAGGTGTCGCTGATGTACGAGATGGCGCCGACGGTGTTCGTGCCGACGGGGGCGTCACGCACGACATTGGGGTTGTAGCTGCCCTGCTGGCGCAGCAGCAGGTCGTAGGCGATCTGGTTGTAGCCGCCCAGGATGCCGATGACGTTCTTTTCCCGGATCGACCAGAAGTCGGTCGTCAGGGTCAGGCGGCCGTATTCGATCGGGATGAACTTCGGCTGGTAGACGAAGCCGATCGAGGCGTTGTCGGCGTCTTCCGGCTTCAGGTCCTTGTTGCCCTGGCGAACTTCCAGCGTCGAGGTGCTGGCGCAGGTCGTGGCCGTCGGGGTGTTGATCCGGCAGAAGGCGTAGTCGGGACGGCCGTTCGAGACGGTCGAGCCCTCGCTGTAGAACTGCGGCAGGTTCGGCGCGCGGAAGCTCTGCGACACCGAGGTGCGCAGCGACAGGCCCTGGCCGACCTTCCACAGCAGGGCGCCCTTCGGCTTCAGCACGTTGCCGAAGTCCGAATAATACTCGTCGCGGGCGGCCAGCTGCAGGGTCACTTCCTCGACGAACGGGATGTTCATCTCGGGCGAGATGATCGGCACGGCCAGTTCGGCGAAGGCCGAGCTGATGACGCGGTCGCCCTTGATGTCCGGCGAGCCGGAGGCCCCCAGGACGTCGCTGTTGTAGGTCACGCCGGTGACGCTGTTGGTGTAGGTCGTCGTGCCGTCCAGGCGGTCGTCACGGTCGTCCTTGTAGGTCTCGCGACGCACTTCCACGCCCGAGGCGAAGCCGACGTCGCCGCCCGGCAGGGTGAAGAGGTCCTTCTTGGAGACCTTGAAGTCCCACATCGCCAGCGAGGTTTCGCTGATGCGGTAGACGTCGATCAGGAACGAGTTGATCGTCGCCTGGCTGTTGCGGGTGGTGTCGTCGCCCGACCAGTTGGTCTGCGAGCCGCCGTTGAACGGGTTGTAGGCGGTCGAGTCTGTGCGGTTCAGCGCCTGCTGGAAGAGCGTGCTGCTGATGGCGTTGTGCGTCTTGTCCTTCGTGCGGGCGAAGGAGTAGAGGCCGGCCGTTTCCCATTTCCAGCCGTCGCCGAACGTGCCCTTCAGGCCGCCCAGCAGGCGATAGCTGTCGTCGGTGACGGTGTAGGTGCGCGGGCCAGCGTCCACCGGGCGGTAGGTGGTGATGTTCATCGCCACGCCCGAAGCGCCCACGCCGGTCAGGCCCGACAGGCGGTTGGGGTTGGCGCTGCCGTCGGCCAGGGTCGTCGGGCCGAAGGGGTTCCAGTAGGCGTTGGCCGCGATGCTGATCGGGGCCGACGAGATCGGCGCCGACTGCTCGCGCTGGCCGGTGAACAGGGCGTGGTAGTAGCCGGCTTCACCGAAGAAGGTCATGCCGTTGTCGAGGTCGCGCTCGACGGTGCTGAAGAGGTTGGTCCGCTCCAGGCCGCCCTTGAGGGTGCGCTGCGGGTTCTCGTCGTAGCGCAGGTCGCGGTCGGCGGCGCCGGTGATGGTGCCCGACTTGATGCAGAGGTCGCCGGCCAGGACGGCGCTGCTGCAGCCGGCGGCGGTGTTGGCCGTCGGCTCGATGTGGAACACGCCCGAGGTGGTCAGGGCCACGCCGTTCTGGCGGGGCGCGGTCGACGACGGGATCAGGGTGAACGAACCCCAGGGGCTGGAGGTCGAGCGGTTGTCGAAGCTGGTGTTGCCGGCCCAGGGCGTGCCGGCCACGCGGTCGCGGTGGTCTTCGCTGGCGGCGTAGTCGCGCTCGTCGGCCATCATGCGGCTGTGGGCGGTGTACGAGCCGAAGAAGGTCAGGCGGGTGCCGTCCTCCAGGCGCGTGCCGGCCTTCAGGTTGACGGTGCCTTCGCGATAGCCGGTGCCTTCCGAGCCGCCGACCTGGGCTTCGACGCGCAGGCCCTGGAACTTGGTGTCGAGCACGGTGTTGACCACGCCGGCCACGGCGTCCGAGCCGTAGAGGGCGCCGGCGCCGTCACGCAGCACTTCGACACGCTTCACGCCGGCCACGGGCAGGGCGTTGGTGTTGACGGTCTGCACCGGCACCAGGTTTTCGGTCTGGGTGCCCGGGTGCAGCACGGCGCGGCGGCCGTTCAGCAGGGCCAGGGTGTTGCCGGTGCCCAGGCTGCGCAGGTTCAGCGACGAGACGTCGCCGCGGGCGTCGTTGAGGTTGCCGGTGGTGCGGGCTTCCTGGAACTGCACGTCGCCGGCCTGCGGGATCGAGCGGAACAGCTCGTCGCCCGACACGGCGCCGGTGGCGATGATGTCCTTCTCGGTGACGACCGAGACGGGGAGGGCTTCGGTCGTACGGGCGCCTTCGATCTGGCTGCCGACCACGATGATGGCTTCGACTTCGGCGACTTCTTCGGGAGCCGCGTTAGTCGCGGCGGCTTCCGACTGGGGGCGGGCGGCCGGCGCGGCGCGCAGGGTGATGGTCTTGCCGTCGTCCGAGGCGACGACCAGGCCGGCGGCGTCGGCCAGGCGCTTGAGGGCCTCGGTGTCCGACAGGTCGCCGGTCACGGCCGGGGTCTTGCGGCCGGTGGCGGCCTCGTAAGGGAACAGCACCTGCTTGCCGGTCTGCTTGGCGTAGGTCTGCAGCGCCGACACCGCGTCCTGCGACGGGATGTTGAAGGTGTGGCGCACGTCCTGGGCGGCGGCCCCCGTGGCGGTGGTCCCGGCGAGGGTGAGGACGGCGGCCGACGCCAGCAGCAGGCCGCGGACGGTCCGGCGGCGTTGGGTGTTACGCATGGACAAGTTCGAAAAATCCCCTTCCGCCGCGCCCCCTCGACGCGACGTTCTAATCGCCTCGACGGCAGACCGTGCGGAAACCTCCACTCGGCGAGCGAAAATTTGTGGCGACGGTGTGACGAGTGTGGCGCTGGCGCCACTTTGTTGGGAACCTCCCCCGGTGGGGGAGGCGATCGCGTAGCGATCGGTGGGGGGGGGATAACTTTTCGAAGCCTCGTTCGAAGCCTCGAAAGCTGAGAACGGCCCCCCTCCGCCCCTTTGCCAAGATGCTCCCCCTGAAGGGGGAGCTGTCGCGAAGCGACTGAGGGGGAAGGGA
>NZ_JBMDIW010000013.1:0-151930 GCF_057808875.1 Caulobacter sp. FG7 | reverse complement strand
GCTGACTCTTAATCAGCGGGTCCAAGGTTCGAATCCTTGTACACCCACCATTCTCCTCAATACTTGATCCGATAAGAACTTCCCCTCGCGGGGAGGCGCTTTCGCGTATCTGCGTTTCGTCCGGGTGCGACGAATATATCCACACCTTCTTGTCTAAATTGGATTGCGCTCCCCGCGTCTTGGGGTATGTATCGCGCCTCGCCGTCGGGGACGCGCAAGCGACTTCGAAACGCGAACGGGTGTATAGCTCAGTTGGTAGAGCAGCTGACTCTTAATCAGCGGGTCCAAGGTTCGAATCCTTGTACACCCACCATTCTCTCTTCAAGTTGTTGATCTGAAGCCGGATGGCCGCGAAAGCGGCCGGCGCCGTTGCTTCGTGCAGCCGCACCAGATCTCAATCGACGATTGTCCGACTGTCGGGCGCCGTCATGGGCGGCCGCTTGCGGTGACGTTTCACGCCTAGCGTCGCTGATCCTTCGCAATGGATCCGCGCCATGACCGTCGCCAAACCGCCCTCGCCTCACCGCCTGCCCCTGCTCGTCCACGCCGGCTATGGCGCGGGCCAGATCGCCGGCCAGGTGTTCCGCGACGCGCCCTCACTACTGCTGCTGTTCTTCATGACCAATGCACTGGGCGTAGAACCCGCGCTGGCCGGGGCGGCGATCTTCTTTCCCAAGCTGTTCTGGGGCCTGATCTCGGACCTGACCGTGGGCCTGGTCTCCGACCGCTGGAAGGCGAAGATCCCGCGCCGCCTGTGGCTGCTGGCCGGGGCCGTCCTGGCCCCGGTCGCCCTGATCCTGCTCTTTCACGTGCCCGGCGGTTCGCCCACCGCAAGCGCCGCCTACGTGGCAGGCGCCTTCAGCCTCTACATGATCGTGTTCGGCGCCTTCTCGGTGCCGTACCTGGCCATCGGCACGGAGCTGTCGGACGATCCCAAGGAGCGGACGGTGGTCATGGCCTGGCGGATGGGCTTTTCGGCCATCGGCCTCCTGGTGGGCAACGCCCTGGCGCCGGTGCTGGTGCAGACCTGGGGCGGCGGACGCCCGGCCTATTCGCAGATGTCCCTGGTGCTGGCCGGCGTCTGCGCGGTCAGCCTGCTGATCGCCTTCCTGGCCTCGCCGCGCCCCGTCGTGCAGGCCGCCACCCAGCCTGCCCTGCGCCTGAAGGCGATTCTCAGCGCCCTGACCGACAAGGCCTTCCGCCCCCTGCTGGGCGCCTATCTGCTGCAACTGGTCGGCTCGGGCCTCGGCTACGCGGCGATGATCTACTTCCTCAGCTACAACATGGGCCGCAAGGACGCCCTGACCCAGATCGGCCTGATCGTGCTGGCGATGAGCGCCGTGGTCATCGCGGCCCAGCCGCTGTGGATCAAGCTGTCGGCGACCTTCGGCCGCAAGCGGATCTACATCGCCGCCGCCCTGGGCCACGCGCTGGTGCAGGCCCTGTGGGGCGTGATGGCCGGCGCGCCCCTTGGCGCGATCTACGCCGTCGTCGTGCTGTTCGCCCTGTTCAATTCGGGCTGGAGCCTGATGGGCTACAGCCTGCTGTCGGACGTCATCGCCCAGGACGAGGCCGAGCACGGCGAAAGCCGGGCCGGCGTGTTCTCGGCGCTGTGGACCGGGGCCGACAAGATCGGCTTTGCCCTGGGTGGCACCCTGCTGACGGGCCTTGTGCTGTCGGCCTTCGGCTTCTCCAGCGCCCTGGCGGTGACCGGCGCAGCCCAGCCGGGCTCGGCCCTGGTCGGCGTGGCCATGGCCTTCGCCTACGCCCCGGCGGCGTTCAACCTGGCGGCGGCGGCGCTGTACGCGAAGTTCGGGCGGGCCTGAGGCTGCTCCCAAAGCAAAGGGGCCGGCGCGATGCGCCGGCCCCAGGGTCCCGGATAGCCGCTGCGCGGCTTCCGGGATGACGAACGGGGTGGTTACTCGCCCACCTTCACCAGCGTCTTCCCGGTGTTGGCGCCCTTCATCAGGCGCTCGAACTGGGCCGGGGCCGACTCGATCCCCTCGCCCAGGTCCTCGACCTGCACGAGGCGGCCTTCCTTCAGCCAGGGCTCGGCGGTCTTCACCCACTCGTTCCAGCGCGGATAGAAGTCGTAGACCACCAGGCCCATGACGCTGGCGCGCTTGCCGACGATGGGGCCCAGGCCGAACTGGGGCGGCGGGCCGTCGGCGTGGTAGTGGGCCGACAGGCCGCAGATCACCACGCGGCCATAGGTCTTCAGCAGGCCGAACACCGGATTGAGGATCGGCAGGCCGACATTCTCGAAGTGGACGGTGGGGCCGCCGTCGGTCAGGGCCTTCAGCTCGTCGACCCAGCCTTCGTTGCGATAGTCGACCGCGGCGTCGAAGCCGTAGCGCTCGACCACTTGGGCCACCTTGTCGGCCCCGCCGGCGATGCCGACCGCCTTGGCGCCGAGGATCCTGGCGATCTGGCCGGCCGTACCGCCCACGCTGCCGGCGGCCGCATCCACCGTGAACACGTCGCCGGCGCCGACCTTGGCCAGTTGAGTCACCCCCGCCCAGGCGGTCAGGCCCGGCATGCCCAGCACGCCCAGGTGATTGGAGACGCCCAACGACGGATCGACCTTGCGGGCGTACTTGGCGTCCATCAGGCCCACCTGGGCCCAGCCGGCCTCGCCGATCACGTGGTCGCCCGGCGCGAAGTCCGGATGGCCCGAGGCGATGACCTCGGCCACGGCCGAGCCCGGCAGGGTCTCGCCCGGCGCCGGGCGCGGCTCGCCCATGTGCCGGCCGCGCAGGCGCGAGCCCAGATAGGGGTCGAGCGACAGATACAGCACCCGCACCAGCAGTTGGCCGGCAGGCGCCGTGGGCGGCGCGGCGCGCTCCACCACCTCGAAATCGGCGGCGACGGGCACGTCCTCGATCACGCGCTTGAGAACGACTTCCAGGGTTTTGCTCATTACGCAGCTCGCTTCGGCGGGGGCGCGGCGGGCGGCTACAGCAAGCCCACGGCCCCAGGGGTGGGACTCGCGGTCGACCCTAGTCAGCCAGCGCAGCACGCGGCCCTTCGATTTGGAACCATCCGCCAGCCGAACTTCGACACCGGACGGTGGGCGCCGGGCCAGAGAGCTGTAAAGCTAGGCCGCGCCAGCCTGGAGAGAGCCTTGGTCGTCCGCCTACTTGCCTTGTCGGCGCTTGTCGTCGTGCTCGCCGCCTGCACGCCGGGCCCCGCCGGAGACCTCTCGCCGCAGGTGGCCGAAGTCATCGCCCGCGCCGATGCGAACCGTTCGACCTATGCCGCCTACGGATGGAACGACCGTCTCTTCAGTAAGCTCGACGTGTCGCGATGGAACGCGCGATTCAGCCACGGCGCCCTGCGGCGCGACGAGACCGCCAGCTCGGTGCTGATCGCCGATTGCGACGCCGGCATGGGCTTTGGCCTGTTTGAGGGCGACGAGCAGATCATCAAGGGCAAGGGGATCGCACGCGCGCTGTGCGGCGTCGACGCGCCTGACGTCACGCTGGCCTCGATCCACGAAGGCGGGGTCCAATCAACCCAAGGCCACGCCGACAAGATCCGCCTCAGGAGCCGGTATTACGGCGACCTCGCCGAAAGCACCTATACCGTCGGCGCTGATGGCGTCGTGCTTAGCCGTTCGCTCACCATCGCCGCTAGGAAGCTCCGGATGGAGACGCGCGCCGTGGTGATGACGCCCGACCTGCCGCCCGGCGACCTGTTCGACACGTCGACCCTGAACCGTCGCTTTACGCCGGAGCGCTATCGCTACGCGTCCGCCCCCGAGACCTAGTGCGGCTCCTCGCCGCCCGAGACGTTCATGCTCTCGGCGGTGACGTACTTGGCCTCGTCCGAGCACAGGAAGGCCACCGCGTCGGCTGTGTCCTCGGGCCTGCCGGGGCGGCCCAGCGGGATGCGGGCGGCCATGGCGGCGAGGTAGGCCTCGACCGAAGCCGCGCCGGTGACCTTGGCGAAATACTCGTTCTGCCAGGCGCCCAGCCCCGTGGTCACGTGGTTGGGGCAGACGTTGTTGACGGTGATCTGGTGCGCGCCCAGCTCGATGGCGGCCGAGCGCGTGAGGCCGACAAGGCCGTGCTTGGAGGCGGTGTAGGCCTGGGCGTGCGGGAAGCCCGACTTGGCCGCCTGGCTGGCGATATTGACGATGCGGCCGCCCTTGCCTTGCGGGATCATCACTTCGGCCGCCGCCTTCAGGCCGTAGAAACAGCCCGTCAGGTTGACGTCGATGACCGCCGACCAGTCCTCCGGGCGAACCTCCATCAGCGGCTTCATGATGTAGCCGATGCCGGCGTTGTTGACCCAGATGTCGAGCGAGCCGTGGGTTTGCACGGCATGGTCGGCCAGCGCCCGGACCTCGTCCCAGCGACGAACGTCGCAGGGTCGGATGCTGGCCGACCCGCCGTACTGGCGCAGATCGGCGGCGATCGCCTCCATCTCCTCGGTCCCGCCGATCATGCCGGCAGGCATAGAAGGATCGACGGAGCGACCGATGTCGGAAACGACTACCGCCGCTCCCTCCTGCGCCAGGCGTCGAGCGATGGCCTCCCCCAGGCCTCCGCGCCGACCGGACCCGGTGACGACCGCCGTCTTGCCTTCAAACCGTCCCGCCATGCTCAACCCACCTTCTCGGTGACGATGAAGGTGGTGTCGGCCAGGGCCTGGAACTCGGCGGCGATCGCCTGCATCGTTTCCGTCGCGACGTCGGCGCCGAAGGCGTCCATGTCGGCGACGTCGATGATCTCCACATACTGATAGGGCGGCGGCGCGTCGGTCCCGAGCAGGGCGGCCGAGCGGAAGACCTCGAACTTGTCGATCGACTTCAGGCCGTTGACGGTCGGCAGGTCGCGCTCCTTGGCCCAGGCCTCGTAGTCGGCGACCAAGACGCCGGGCTTCAGGTTGAACAGGGCGACAATCCGCGTGACGGCCATCGGGCGCTCCCTCCGTTGCGGCTCCCATGCCGCCGTGAAGATTTGGAGGCCGCACGCTGGAGCGCCGCACCGAAAGGCGCGAGCGCCGCGAGCGAAGTGACCGCCTACTGGAGAAAGCCCCATGCCCGCACCTGACGACTTCCGCTGGCCGGACGGTTCGCGCCTTGCACTGTCGATCGTCGTCAATGTCGAGGAAGGCGCCGAGCACAACATCCGCGACGGCGACAAGGGGCCTGAGCCGGTCGACGAGCTGGGTGCGGTTCCCAAGAAGCCGATGCGGATGCACGGCAGCGAGAGCAACTATCTGTATGGGATCAAGGCCGGCGCGCCGCGCATCCTGCGGCTCCTCGACCAGCACGGGATCGAGGCCACCTGGACGGCCGCAGCCCTCGCGCTGGAGCGCGCGCCTGAGCTGGCCGCCGCCATCCGCGCCCGCGGCGACGAGGTGGCCGCCCACGGCTATCGCTGGACCCATCAGTTCTGGATGGACGAAGCCAAGGAGCGCGAGTTCATCACCAAGGCCGCCGACTCGATCGAGCGGACGATCGGCACGCGCCCGTCGGGCTGGCTGTCGCGCTACCTGCACACCGACAACACCCGCCGCCTGATCACCGAGGCGGGGTTCAGCTATCACATGGACGACTATTCCGACGATTTCCCGTTCTGGGACCGCGTCGAGACGGCGGACGGGCAATCGAAGCCGATGGTCATCCTGCCCTACGCCATGGACTCCAACGACATGAAGTTCTGGCTGGCCCCGTCGCTGACCGCCAAGGACTGGCTTGACTACGCCGTGGCCACCTTCGACGAGCTGCACGCCGAGAGCCAGGAGGTCGGGGCGCGGATGATGAGCCTGGGACTGCACCTGCGTATCATCGGTCGTCCGGGCCGCATCGGCGCCTTCCGCAAGTTCCTGGACCACGTGACCGCCAAGGAGGGCGTTTGGATCGCCTGTCGGAGAAAAATCGCCCAGGCGTTCGCTGAGGCCGTGCCGATAGGCGATTGACGCCTATGACCTTTCGCTCGCTGCTTTTCGTACCCGGGACGCGCCCGGATCGCTTCGGCAAGGCGCTGGACGCGCAGGCCGACGCCGTCTGCATCGACCTGGAGGACGCCGTGCCGCCGGCCGGCAAGGGCGAGGCGCGCGCCTCCGCCCTCGCCTTCCTCGGCGCACCGCGCACCGCCGTCGTCGGCCTACGGATCAACGGCGTGCGCACCCTGGAGGGCCTGAAGGACCTGGTCGCCCTGGCTGATAGCCAGGCGCGGCCCGACTTCCTGATGATCCCCAAGGTCGCCGCGCCGGAAGACCTGCTGACCGCCGGCGACGTGCTGCCGGGTCTGCCCCTTTGGCCGGTGGTCGAGTCGGCCGAGGGCCTGCGTCGGGCCTTCGAAATCTGCGCCGCCCCTGGCGTGGCCGGCGCCCTGTTCGGCGGCGCGGACCTGTCTGTCGACCTGGGCTCGACCATGGACTGGGACGCCCTGCTCTTGGGCCGCGGCACGCTGATCGCCGCCTGCGGTCGTGCAGGGATAGCCTCGCTGGACGTGCCGCACCTGAACATCGCCGATCCGGACGACCTGACCGCCTCGACCCTGCGGGCCAAGGCCCTGGGCTTCACCGGCCGGTCCTGCATCCACCCGGCCCAGGTGGCCGCGGTGAACGCCGCCTACACCCCCTCGCCCGCCGAGATCGAGCGCGCCCGGCGCGTGATCGAGGCCTTCGACGCCGCCGGCGGGGCCGCCGCCCTGCTGGACGGCAAGCTGATCGAACTGCCGGTCATCCGCGCCGCACGGCGCGTCCTCGACCGCGCTCAGAACTAGGAGACTCCCCCATGTCGCAGAACTGGAAAGAGGTCGGTCCTCAGCGCTATCGCGAGACCTTCGGCCGCTATTTCGAGGACTTCATCGTCGGCGACGTCTACGAGCACCGCCCCGGCAAGACGGTGACCGAGTACGACAACCACCTGTTCACGCTGCTGACGCTGAACACCCACCCGATGCACTTCGACGCCGAGTTCGCCAAGGCCTCGGAGTTCAAGAAGAACCTGGTGGTCAGCCCCTACACCCTGGCCCTGCTGATCGGCATGAGCGTGACCGACGTCTCGCAGAAGGCCATCGCCAACCTCGGCATGGACGAGGTCAAGTTCAGCGCCCCGGTGTTCGCCGGCGACACGATCTATGGCGAGAGCGAAGTGCTGGCCAAGCGCGAGAGCAAGTCGCGCCCCGGCCAGGGCATCGTCACGATCCTGACCACGGGCATCAACCAGGACGGCACGGTCGTCTGCACCTTCAAGCGCAACATGCTGATCCCGGCGCGCGGCCACGCCGTCGAGGACAAGGTCGGGAACTACTAGGATGAGCGAGATCTCGGAAGCCGACGAACGCGCCATCCTCGACGCCATCGACAAGTGGCTGGAGAAGAAGGTCGCCCCCGTGGCGATGCAGCTCGAGCACGACGACGAGTATCCCCATGCCCTGGTCGAGGACATGAAGGAACTGGGCCTGTTCGGGGCCCTGATCGACCCGGAATACGGCGGCCTGGGCCTGTCGGCCCTGACCTATTCGCGGATCGTCACCAAGATCAGCGCCGAGTGGATGAGCCTGACGGGCGTGTTCAACTCGCACCTGATGATGGCCATGGTCGTGCAGAAGTTCGGCACGCAGAAGCAGAAGGACTTCTGGCTGCCCCGTTTCGCCAGCGGCGAGATGCGCGGCTGTCTGGGCCTGACCGAGCCTGACGCCGGCACCGACCTGCAGGGCATCCGCACCGTCGCCAAGCGCGACGGCGGCGACTACGTCGTCAACGGGACCAAGACCTGGATCACCAACGCCATCGAGGGCCATGTCTCGGCCCTGCTGGTGAAGACCGATCCGGAAGCCCAGCCCCGCCACAAGGGGATGAGCATGCTCATCACCCCGAAGATCGATCCGCAGACCCGCGACCCGATCCCCGGCGTCAACAACGGCCGCAAGCTGGAGAAGCTGGGTTACAAGGGCATCGACAGCGGCGAGTTCATCTTCGAGGACTATCGCTGCGACGCCGAGCTGTGCCTGGTGGGCGGCGAGGAAGGCCAGGGCTTCGTGATGGCCACTGGCGGCCTGGAGATCGGCCGCATCAACGTGGCCGCCCGCTCGATCGGCATCGCCAAGCGCGCGCTGCTGGAAAGCGTCAAGTACGCCCAGGTCCGCAAGACCATGGGCAAGCCGATCGCCCAGCACCAGGCCATCCAGCTGAAGCTCGGCGAGATGGGTGCCAAGACACGCGCCTCCGAGCTGCTCGTGGAAGACGCCGCCAAGGCCTACGACCGCGGGGAACGCGTCGACATGGAAGCAGGCATGGCCAAATACTTCGCGTCGGAGACGGCGCTGGAAGTGGCCACCGAAGCCATGCGCATCCACGGCGCCTACGGCTATTCGAAGGAGTATCCGATCGAGCGGCTGTTCCGCGACGCCCCGCTGATGTGCATCGGCGAAGGCACCAACGAGATGCAGCGGATCATCATCGCCCGCCAGCTCGTGGCTCGGAACCCGGTCTGATGAGCGTGCGTCGCCCCCTGGAAGGGATCAAGGTGCTGGCCGTCGAGCAGTACGGCGCTGGCCCCTACGCCACCCAGCTGATGGCCGAGCTGGGCGCCGAGGTCGTCAAGATCGAGGCCCCGGCCATGGGCGGCGACGTCAGCCGCGCCACCGGCCCGTTCTTTCTGGGAACGGCCGACAGCCAGTTCTTCCAGACCTTCTCACGGTCGAAGAAGTCCATCGCCGTGGACATCAAGACGCCCGAGGGCCGAGCGGCCTTCGAGCGTCTGGTGGCGGCCGCCGACATGGTGGTCGACAACCTGCGCGGCGATCAGCCTGGAAAGATGCGGCTGACCTATGACGACCTGAAGGGGGTGAACCCCGCCATCGTCTGCGGCCATCTTTCCGCTTACGGGCGCGGCAACAGCCGGGCCGGCTGGCCGGGCTACGACTATCTGATGCAGGCCGAGGCCGGGCTGATGAGCCTGACCGGCGAACCCGATGCGCCACCGGCCCGGCTGGGCGTGTCGATGGTCGATTTCATGACCGGAACCATGCTGGCCTTCGGCGTGGTCAGCGCCCTGCTGTCGGCCCGGACGACGGGACAAGGCTGCGACGTCGACGTCTCGCTGTTCGACGTGGCTTTGCACCAGCTGTCCTATCCCGCCGTCTGGGCAATGAACGAGGGCTACAAGGTCCAGCGCCTGCCGCGCGGCGCCCACCCGTCGATCGCGCCGTCGCAGGCGGTGAAGACGGCCGACGGCTGGGGCCTGGTGATGTGCCAGACCCCGAAGTTCTGGGAGGCGCTGTGCGACCTGGCCGGCGCGGAACACCTGAAGTCGGATCCGAGGTTCATCGATATTCCAAGCCGCCACGCCAATCTGCCAGCTCTCAGCGAAGCGATGGACGCTCTTTTCGAGACCCGCACGACGGCTGAGTGGACCGCGCTGCTCGGCGGCAAGGCGCCCTTCGCGCCGATCCTGGAGATGATGGACGCCCTGGACAATCCGTTCGTGGCCGAGGTCGGCATGCGCGACGTCGTCGACCATCCTGACCGAGCGGAAGGCTTGGCGATGCTCGCCTGCCCCGTGAAGATCGACGGCGAGCGGATGCCCGGCGTCCGCGCGCCGAAACTCGGTGAACACACGCAAGACGTTCTGGGAGCCGTTTCGTGAAGCTGGAAGGCGTCCGCGTTCTCGACCTGTCGTTCTTCCTGCCGGGGCCGATGCTGACCCTGATGATGGCCGACCACGGCGCGGACGTGCTGAAGATCGAGCCGCCCGGCGAAGGCGATCCGGCCCGCGAGATCGGCTATCGCAAGAACGGGACAAGCGTCTGGTTCCGCAACACCAGCCGCGGCAAGCGCAGCCTGCAGGTGGACCTCAAGTCCGCCGAGGGCCGCGCATTGCTGCTCGACCTGGCCGCCGAGGCCGACGTGGTGGTCGAGGCCTTCCGGCCCGGCGTCATCCAGCGGCTGGGCTTCGACTACGAAGCGGTGAAGGCGCGCAATCCGGGGATCGTCTATGTGGCGATCTCGGCTTTCGGGCAAACTGGGCCCTATCGCAACAGGCCGGCCCACGACATCGCGGTGCAGGCCCTGGCCGGCATGGTGAGCCTGAGCGAAGGCTTCGACGGCAAGCCGACCCCGCCCAACATGCCGGTCGCCGACGCCCTGGCCTCGCTCACGGCGCTGTCGGGCGTGCTGATGGCCCTGCTGCGGCGGGAGAAGACCGGCCAGGGCGACTACCTGGATGTCGCCATGTACGACAGCGTGCTGGCCTGGACGCCCAACGTCACCGGCAAGATCTTCGCCACGGGCGAGGCGCACGTTCCCAAGGACGAGCGCTCGTGGGGCGGCAACGCCATGTACGGCCTCTATGAGTGCGCCGACGGCCAATGGATCTGCCTGGGCGGCTCGGAGGTGAAGTTCGCCCGCAACCTGCTGGCGGGCCTGGATCGCCTGGACTTGCTGGCCTATGCCGAACTGCAGCCCGGCCCAGGCCAGGAGCCGCTGCGCGCCTTCCTCCGCGAGGCCTTCATCACCAAGACCCGGGCCGAATGGGAAACCTGGTTCGAGGGGCGCGACGTCTGCTTCGCGCCGGTGCGCACCTTGAAAGAAGCCTTCGAGGATCCGGCCATGGCCGCGCGGGGCATGCTGTCGCGCGACGCCGACGGCAACGAGATCGTCGGCACGCCGATCCTGTTCAGCCGTGAACCGGCGGTCATCGACCCGGTCCCGCCTGTCCTCGGCGCAGGCCCAGCGGGGTGGCGGGCGCGGTAGGCGGGGAAAGCCGTCCAAGCCTTGCGTGGTCCTCGTCCTTCGACAAGCTCAGGATGAGGACCATTTACAGGCTCGGGCAGGAGAAAACCTCATACTGAGCTTGTCGAAGGACGAGGTTTTCGCCCCGGAAGCCCCCGGAAACCAAGTCTCCCCGCCAAAAGCTCGTCGTCCCAGCCAGAGCGCCGGGACGACAAGCAAGTTGGAAGAGGAAGACGTCAGGAATCCGTCCGCTCGCGCTCCATCTGGGCCAGCAACATTGGCCCAGCCTCCATCAGCAGGAACGCGCTGGTCAGCAACAACAGAACACGCATCAGCATGGCGGCTCTCCTGCATCGCGGACCGTCCCCCCGGAAGGTCCGCGAACGGAAGGCTGAACGCGTCTCGTCCCGCCGTGACGGGGATTTCGCGTTTGCTCGACTGGCGAACAGCGACGCCGTTGTCCGCTGTGCGCGCAAACCCGAAGGCCGAGACGAAGAGCGGCCGGCGCCGCTGCTAGCGTCCCCGCATGATCGCCGCGCAAGCCCTTGTCGACCACGCCCTTTCCCTGCGCTGGGACACCCTGCCAGGCGCCGTGCAGGCCGACGCCCGCCGGCTGTTGCACGATGCGGCGGCTGTGGGCGCGGCCGGCGCCGGGGCGGCCTATTCTGACGCCATTCTCGCGGCCGCGCGCGGCTGGGGTGGAGACGTCGGAACAGGCCTGGTGCTGGGACGTCCCGGCGTGCGCCTGCCGCCGGCCCAGGCCGCCTTCGTCAACGCCTTCCAACTGCACGGCCAGGAGTACGACTCCGTCCACGAGAAGGCCGTGCTGCACCCGCTGCCGACGATCGTGCCGGCCCTGATCGCCGAGCTGGACCGTTCGGGTCCCTATTCCGGCGAAGAGGTGCTGGCGGCCATGATCGCCGGGGTCGACGTCGCCATCGCGCTGGGGGTCGCTGCAACGACGCCCCTGCGCTTCTTCCGCCCGGCCACGGCGGGGGTGTTCGGCGCGACGGCGGCGCTTGCTCGCCTGAAGCGGCTGCCGCGCGTAACGGCGATGGACGCCATGGGCTATGCCCTGGCCTTCAGCAGCGGCACGATGCAGGCCCACACCGAGGGCAAGCCCGCCCTGCCCGTCCAGGTCGCCGCCGCCGCCCGCTCCGCCCTGCAGGCGATCGACGTCGCGCAGGCCGGCCTGCCGGGACCGCGCGACTGGCTGGAGGGACCGTTCGGCTACCTGCCGCTGTTCGAGGCTGGGTTCGATCTCGGGCCGGCGCTGGCGGACCTCAAGGACCGCCGCCGCATCGCCGAGGTCGCCTGCAAGCCCTTCCCCACGGGGCGCGCCTGCCACGGCGGGCTGGTGGCGGTGCGTAAACTCAAGACCGACCACGACGTGACGCCCGGCGATCTCGACAGCCTGACCTATTCGGCGCCGCCGCTGATCCACCACCTGGTGGGCCGCCTCGCCAAGCCGGAGATGGACACGGCCTACGCCCGCCTGTGCCTGCCCTATCTGGCCGCCGTCATGCTGACCCGCGGCTGCGTGGGCCTGAACGACTACACGCCCGAGCGCTTGAACGAGCCGAACGTGCTGGCCCTGGCCGCGCGCATCGTGGTCGAGAGCGACGGCAATCCCGATCCCGCCGCCTTCGTGCCGGCCCGCGCCGTGGCCCGCCTGAAGGACGGCCGCGAGATCGTGCTCGACGTCACCGCCCAGCTCGGCTCGCCCGACTTCCCGATGAGCCGCGACGAGCACCTGGAAAAGGCCCGCTCGTGCCTGGCCTTCGTCGGCATGGAAGCCGCCCACGGGCCGCTGACCGACCTCTTCGACCGCTTCGACACCCTGGCCGACGCCCGCGAGGCCTTCCTCCTCGCCAGCGGCGGCTGAGCTCCCCAAGGTTACCCATGTCCCACCAGACCTACTGGCAGTCGCTCGACTATCCCGCCATCGTCGCCGATCACCCGATCGGCGATGACTTCACGCGCTTCGCCACCCAGACCAGCCGCGACGCTCTGCGCGCCCAGCAGAACCGACTGTTCCTGCGCTGCGTGGACCGGGCCTGGAAGACGCCCTTCTACCAGCGCCTGTGGGGCGCCGCCGGCATCCAGCCCGGCGACATCCGCTCGCTCGACGACCTGCCGCGCCTGCCCAGCTTCGACAAGTCCGACATCATGGCCTCGCTGGAGCGCAATCCGCCCTTCGGCGACTTCGCCGGCTTCGAGGGCTATCCGGACGGCCAGCGGCCGCCGGTGATGCTGCACACTACCTCGGGCACCACCGGATCGCCCCAGGTGCTGCTGTTCGGCCCCAAGAGCCGCGAGGTGCAGAACCTGCTCTTGGCCCGCAACTATCAATTCCAAGGTTTGGCTCCAGACGACGTGGTCCACTCGGTCT
The DNA here is from genome assembly GCF_057808875.1 of Caulobacter sp. FG7. Classification (NCBI taxonomy): domain Bacteria; kingdom Pseudomonadati; phylum Pseudomonadota; class Alphaproteobacteria; order Caulobacterales; family Caulobacteraceae; genus Caulobacter; species Caulobacter sp. FG7. Next base: position 138,843 of record NZ_JBMDIW010000013.1, on the reverse strand, counting down.
ACGGCCACGGCATGATCAACGGCGGCCACTATGTGCGCGAGGCCGTGACCCGCTGGACCAGCGCAACCTTCCTGTCGGCCGGCACCGGGGTCGAGACCCGCTCGGCCCAGCAGGTCGAGGTGATGAAGCGCTTCGGGGCCACCGTGCTGGTGGGCTTTGGCGACTATCTGAAGAAGCTGGCCGACACGGCGCTGGAGATGGGCATCGAGCCGGGACGCGACATCCCCGTGCGGCTGATCTCGGCGCATCTGGGCCGCGAGGACCGTGCGGCGATGGAGAAGGCCTGGGGCGGCGCCAAGTGCTTCGACTGGTACGGCGTGGGCGACACCGGCCTGATCGCCGGCGAAGGCCCCGACCGCGACGGCCTCTACGTCCACGAGGACGCCCACTACCTGGAGATCTGCGACATCGACACCGGCGCGGCCGTGGCCCCGGGCGAGCTGGGCGACATGGTGGTCACCTGCCTGTTCAAGGACGACCTTTACCCGCTGATCCGCTTCAACACCCACGACGTGACGCGCGCGATCCCAAAGCCCTCGTCGATCGACGTGGTGTTCCAGCGCATCGAGGGCTTCCTCGGGCGCTCGGACAACATGGTCAAGATCCGCGGGATCAACATCTTCCCGCAGGGCGTCGGCGCCATGCTGGAGCATGCGCCGGCCTTCGCGGGCGAGTTCATCTGCCGCGCGCGCCGCGACGCCACCGGCCGCGACAGCTTCGCCGTGACCGCCGAGACCACGGCGCCGACCGAGGAATGGCGCGACATCGCAAGCTTCTACGGCGAGGTGCTGAAGCGGAAGATCGGCATCGAGGTCGAGGTCGAGCTGGCGCCGAAGGGCGCGACGGCGGGCCTGACCCAGATCGACGTGCGCCAGAAACCGATCCGCCTGATCGACGAGCGCTACTGAGGTGAGCGGCTTTTCCGACCCCATCGTCGCGGCGGGCGTCGCGGGCCTGCCCGGGCTCTATGCGGCCGGAGCCAGCCCGATCGACGTGACCGAGGTCTACCTGGCTCGGATCGAACGGCTCAACCCGGCCATCAACGCCGTGGTCGAGCTCGATGCGGCCGGCGCCCGCGCCGAGGCCCGGGCCAGCGCCCGGCGCTGGGCGGCGGGCCAGCCGCTGTCGCCGATCGACGGCGCGCCGATCGCGGTGAAGGCCAACATAGCCGTCGAGGGCCTGGCGCATACCGCCGGCATCAAGGCCTACGCCCGCAACGTCGCCCCGGCCGACGCGGCCTGCGTGGCCCGGCTGCGAGCCGCCGGCGCGGTGATCCTGGGCGCGCTGAACATGCACGAGGCCGCGCTGGGCGCGACCAACGACAACGCCTTCCTCGGTCGCTGCGAAAACCCGCATCGCGCCGGCTTCACGCCCGGCGGCTCGTCGGGCGGCTCGGCGGCGGCCGTGGCGGCGGGACTATGCGCCGCGGCGCTGGGCACAGACACCATGGGCAGCGTCCGGCTGCCGTCGTCCTACTGCGGGGTGGTCGGCTACAAGCCGGCGCTAGGCGCGATCCCGACCGACGGTGTCACGGCCCTGTCCTGGACCCTGGATCACGTCGGCGTCCACGCCCGCTCGGTGGCGGACGCCGGCCTGGTCGCGCGCGCCTGCGGCGTCGAGGAAGGGTCCACGAGCGACGAACAACCGCTGGCGGTGCTCGACCTCGACGGTCTGGTGACGCTGGAACCGGCGGTGGCGGCTAACTTCGCCCGCACCCTCGACACCCTGACGACCGCCGGCTGGCGGCTGGCGCGGCTGCGGATCGACGACCTGGACCTTGGCGCGCTGCGCCGCGCCGGCCTGCTGATCAGCGAGGTCGAGGGCGGTATCGAGCATCGCCGCGCCCTGGCCCTGGATCCGGAAGGCTTCACGCCGGAGCTGCGCTCGCTGCTGGCCTGGGGAGCGCGACAGGCGCCGACCCGGCTGGCAGAAGCCTATCGCCTGCTGGCTGAGACAAGGCGAAAAATCCTGGAACTAACAAGCCCATATGCCGGGATTCTGATCCCGACGACGCCGCAGCCGGCCTTCGCCTTCAGCGCCCCGGCGCCTGCCAGCCAAGCCGACCTGACGGCCCTGGGCAACGTGCTGGGCGCCCCGGCGTTCGCCCTTCCCGCCGGCGAGGTCGACGGCCTGCCGCTGTCGCTACAGGTGATCGGCCGAAGCGATGGCGCGACCCAGGCCCTGGCCGCGCGGCTGTCGCAAGCCCTGCCCCCGGCCACCGTTCCCGAGGCCTTCCGATGACCGCTTTCGCCGAGGGGGCGCTGACCCTGACGTTCGAGGGCGAGGTCGCGACCCTGGCCTTCGACCGGCCGGCCAAGCGCAACGCCATCTCCCTGGCGGTGTGGCGCGCCCTGCCCGACGCGTGCGCGGCCTTCGCCGCTTCCGACGCCAAGGTGCTGGTCGTGACCGGACGAGGCGGGCACTTCGCGGCCGGCGCCGACATCAGCGAGTTCGAGGCGGTCTATGCGACGCCGCAGAGCGCCGCCGACTACAACGCCGCCATCGGGGCCGGGATCGGCGCGATCGCGGCGCTGGATAAGCCGGTGCTAGCCGCCATCGAAGGCGCCTGCGTCGGCGGCGGCCTGGCGGTCGCCCTGGCCTGCGACCTGCGGATCGCCGCGCCGGACGCGCGCCTGGCCATCACCCCGGCGAAACTCGGCCTGACCTACAGCCTGGAAGACACCAAGCGGCTGGTCGACGCCGTCGGCGCCTCGGCGGCCAGGGACATACTGTTCACGGGACGGCTGTTGGGTTCGGACGAAGCGCTGCGGCTCGGGCTGATCGATGCGGTGGAGGCCGACGTCCCGGCGGCCGCGGCCGCCAAGGCGGCTGATATCGCGGCGGCGTCCCAGGTCACGGTCCGGGCCATCAAGGCGACGATCCGGGCGATCCTGGCCGGCGCCGTCGAGGATGACGCGGCGACGCGGGCGGCGTTCGTGGCGTCGGTTTCGGGAGCGGACTTCATCGAGGGACGCACGGCGTTTCTGGAGAAGCGCAAGGCCGTCTTTCCGGAACGGTGAGCGCTGCTGCCGATCTCAAGATGAGGCGCTAATCCACTGCGCGCCAACTATAATGCTCGTCATCCCGGCCGAAGCGAATCGTAGAGCCGGGACCCAGGGGCCACCGCAATGCGTGGGCGACCGCTCGAGCGGTGGAGCCGCCACTGCACCCAGTCCCCCTGGCTCCCGGATAGCCGCTTCGCGGCTTCCGGGATGACGAAACTTGCGGAATTGAAGCAGCAGGAATTACCGCTGCAATTCCACCAGCTCGTACCAGGTCTGCATGTAGCCGCCGACGCCGCCCTTCACGAACAGGGAGTCCTCATCGGCCGTCACCCACATGTCGTAGGTAGGGTGCTCGCCGTCCTTGCTGACCATGCCGCCGTCCTCGCCGAGGAAGCGGAAGCGGCGGCAGGCGAAGGTCCCGGCCGGAGTCGTGGTCTCTTCCTCGCCGACATATTCCAGCGTGATGCTGCTCTCGACGATCTGCGGCGGGGTGGCGCCCCGGTGGTCGACGGACGGCAGGAAGATGCGCAGCTTGCGCTTGTGCGGCCCCTTGGCCACGTCCATCACCTTGCAGATGTAGGCGTCGCCGATGATCGGGTGGGTGCCGAAGCCGTCGAAGAAGCCATTGGTCGGCATCTTCTGCGACAGGCGGCCGATCGACGGGCCGTAGCTCTCGCACTCGATGAAGTCGTCGGTGAACCGGAACCAGCCTGAGCCCATGAACCGGTCGCCGACCGTCAGGCGCAGGTGCAGGTCCATCGGCCGGCCATGCTCGTCCAGCGAGTAGATCGCATCGCGCAGCACGGTGGGATCGGGCTCGTCGATCTCGCACTGGGCGCGGATCGTCACCTTGCCGTCGGTGTGTCGGGTCATGGCGAAGTGCTCGCGGCCCCGCTCCTGGCCTTCGCGGCCCGGCTTGCGCGAGGTGTAGAGGATCTTGCCGCGGATAGTCTGGTGCTTCATGGCGGTCTCGACTGTGGAACCGCCCTCGTCCTTCGACAGGCTCAGGATGAGGGCTACGGAAACGGCGGTTCAGTCGAGATCCTCACGCTGAGCTTGTCGAAGCGCGAGGATCTCGCTCGATCAGAAAGCGGCGATGCCGGTGATCGCCCGGCCCAGGATCAGGGCGTGGACATCGGCCGCGCCTTCGTAGGTGTTGACCGTCTCGAGGTTGGCGGCGTGGCGCATCACGTGGCTGGCGCCGGAGATGCCCGCCCCGCCATGGATGTCGCGAGCCTCGCGGGCGATGACCAGGGCCTTGCCGCAGTTGTTGCGCTTCATCAGGCTGATGGCCTCGGGCACCCAGTCGCCGGCGTCGAGCCTCCGCCCAAGAGCGAGCGCGCTCTCGAAGCCCAGGGCGATCTCGGTCTGCATGTCGGCCAGCTTCTTCTGGATCAGCTGGCGCGCGGCCAGCGGACGGCCGAAGACGACGCGATCGGCCACATAGGCCGCGCTGGTTTCCAGGCAGAAGCGAGCCGCGCCCATCGCGCCCCAGGCAATCCCGTAGCGGGCCTTGTTCAGGCACGAGAACGGACCGCGCAGGCCCTTCACGTTCGGCAGCATGGCGTCTTCCGGCACCAGCACGTCCTGCAGGACGATCTCGCCGGTGATCGAGGCGCGCAAGCTGAGCTTGTCGTCGATCTTCGGGGTCGAGAAGCCCTCGGCCCCGCGCTCGACCAGGAAGCCGCGGATCTCACCGTCGAGCTTGGCCCAGACCAGGGCGACGTCCGAGATCGGGCTGTTGGTGATCCACATCTTGGCGCCGTTGAGCACATAGCCGCCGTCGACCTTGCGGGCCACGGTGCGCATCGAGCCCGGATCCGAACCGCCATCGGCCTCGGTGAGGCCAAAGCAGCCGATCAGGTCGCCGCGGGCCATGCCGGGCAGCCACTTGCGTTTCTGCGCCTCCGACCCGAAGGCGTAGATCGGGTACATCACCAGCGACGACTGCACGCTCATGGCCGAGCGGTAGCCGCTGTCGACGGCCTCGATCTCGGCGGCGATCAGGCCGTAGGCCACGTGGCTGACGGCCGCGCCGCCGTACTCTTCGGGCAGGGTCGAGCCAAGCAGGCCCAGTTCGCCCATCTCCTTCATGATCTCGCGATCGAAGCGACCGTCGGCATAGGCGGAGACCACGCGGGGCAGAAGTTGCTCCTGCGCATAGGCGCGGGCGGCGTCGCGGATCAGGCGCTCGTCCTCGGTCAGGCGGGCGTCGAGAGCGAGCGGGTCTTTCCAGTCAAAACCGGCGGTTTGAGGAGCGGCGTCGAGGGGCATGGAAGGCAAGTCCTCCGGCGGCCGGAAATGACCGCACAGCAATTGATCTGAACTTCCGCCTTTCTAGCCGGGGGTCCCGCGCCTACCCCGGTCGCCGCTGGATTTGACCGGGAGGCGACTAGGTTGGGTGCCCAAGGGAGCGGAAGGACGCTCGTCGAGAAGGTGATCGCCAAGGCCGCGGGCCTGCCGGACGTACGCGCCGGCGACCTCGTGACGGCCAAGGTGGATCTGGCCTTCGCGCACGACAGCAGCGGCCCGCGCCGCTGGCGTCCGCTGCTCGAAGATCTGGGCGTGGGCCTGTGGGACCCGTCCAAGGTGGCCATCGTCTCCGACCACTACGTCCCGGCCGTCGACGCGGAATCGGCGGCTATCCTGAAGGCCACGCGCGACTTCGCCCGCGACTATGGCGTCGGCGCCTTCTTCGACATGGTCGGCATCTGCCACCTCGTTTTGCCCGAGCACGGGCTGATCCGCCCAGGCGCCTTCATCGCGGGCGGCGACAGCCACACGCCGACGGCTGGCGCCTTCGGGGCCTATGCGGCCGGCTACGGCGCCACCGACATGGCCGCCATCGCCGCCACCGGCGAGACCTGGCTGGCCGTGCCGGAGACGATCCGCGTCGAGTGGACCGGCAGCTTCGCGCCAGGCGTGACCGCCAAGGACGTCATGCTGTTCCTGTGCCGGGAACTGGGCATGGACAACGCCTTCAAGGCGGTGGAATTCGCAGGCCCCTTGGTCGAGGCCATGCCGATGGCCGAGCGCATGGTGCTGGCCAACATGGCCGCCGAGCTGGGCGCAGAGACCGGCGTGGTGGCGCCCGACGCCGTGACCTTCGCCTATCTGGCCGCCCGCGGCGCACCGGTGACCAACGAGGCCGCGGCCCTGGCTCTGCATTCGGATCCCGACGCGACCTACGCCGCCGTCCACCGCTTCGACGCCTCGAACCTGGCGCCGCAGATCGCCGCGCCGCACTCGCCGGCCAATACCCGTGATGCGACCGAGTTTTCCGAGGTCCGCATCGACCAGGCCTATATCGGCGCCTGCGTCGGGGCCAAGATCGAGGACTTGAGGATGGCCGCCGACGTTCTGAAGGGCCGCCGCGTGGCGCCGGGCGTGCGCCTGCTGGTGGCCCCAGGCTCGGCCCGCACCGCAGAGCTCGCCGCCCGAGAAGGCGTGATGGAGACCCTGCTGGCGGCCGGCGCGGTGCTGATGCCGTCGGGCTGCGGCGCCTGCGCCGGCATGGGCGCAGGGATCCTGGCGCAGGGCGAGACCTGCATCTCGTCGACCAACCGCAACTTCCAGGGCCGGATGGGGCATGCGGGAGCCAACGTCTATCTCGGCTCGCCCTACGCCGTGGCTGCCGCGGCCGCGACGGGGCGCATCGTCGACCCCCGCCCCTTCCTGACGGGAGCCGCCTGATGTCCCGCGCCTTCGTCTTCGGCGACGCTGTCGACACCGACCTCTTGGCCCCCGGCAACCTGATGAAGCTGCCGCCGGCGGAACTCGCGCAGCACTGCCTGCGGGCCATCGCGCCAGACTTTTCTTCCACGGTTCAGGCCGGCGACGTGGTGTTCGCCGGCGCCAATTTCGGCCTCGGCTCGTCGCGCGAGCAGGCGGCCGTCTCCCTTCGACTTTTAGGCGTCTCAGCGGTGCTGGCGACTTCGTTCGCCCGCATCTTCTACCGAAACGCCATCAACCTCGGCTTGCCGGCCTTCGTGTTTCCCCAGGTCGGCGAGGTGAGCGACGGCGATCGGATCTCTTTGGATCCGGTCGCCGGACGTCTCGAGAACATCACCACGGGCAAGGTCTACGCCCTGACGCCGATCCCGCCGCACCTGATGGCGATGATCGAGGACGGCGGCCTGATCCCCCACCTGAAACGCCGCCTGAAGGGAGCCGCCGCATGAGCCTGCGCGACCGCCTCGCCCAAGATACGCCGCTGCTGGCCCCCGGCGCCTATGACGCCCTGTCGGCCCTGCTGATCGAGCAGGCCGGCTTCGAGGCCATCTATCTCTCCGGCGCTTCGATCGCCTACACCCAGCTTGGCCGGCCAGACATCGGCCTGGTGTCGTTCGATCACGTCGCCGACGTGGTTGGGCGCGTCGCCGAGCGCGTGAAACTGCCGCTGATCGTCGATGGCGACACGGGTTTCGGCAACGCCGTCAACGTGCAGCGGACGGTGCGGATCTTCGAGCGCATGGGCGCCTGCGCGATCCAGCTGGAAGACCAGACCTTCCCCAAGAAGTGCGGCCACCTGGCCGACAAGAGCCTTGTTTCGACCGCCGAAATGGCCGGCAAGATCAGGGCGGCGCTAGACGCCAGGGCCAGCGACCAGACCCTGATCATCGCCCGCACGGATGCGATCGGGGTGGAAGGCTTCGAGGCCGCGCTCGACCGCGCCCACGCCTATGTCGAGGCCGGCGCCGATGTGCTGTTCGTCGAGGCCCCGCGCACCATCGGCGAGATGAGCGCCATCGCTCACGCCTTCGCCGGACGTGTTCCGCTGCTGGCCAACATGGTCGAGGGCGGCAAGACCCCGCTGCTGGACGCCAATGAACTGGGCCGCATCGGCTTCAAGCTGGTGATCTCGCCCGGTGCCCTGGTGCGCGCCCTGGTGCCGACGGCCGAGGCCTTCCTCGCCAGCCTGAAGGCCAACGGCGCCACCCGTCCGTTCGCAGAGCGGATGATCGACATGGGCGGCGTGAACGACCGCATCGGCCTTGCTGATATGGCCGCGACCGGCGCGGCCTACGCCGCGAGCTAGCGTGGAGCGTCAGATGCAGGCCGATCCCAACCTCTACGACCACTGGCCCTATCGCGACCGGCCCAAGATCGTCTGGCCGGGCGGCAAGAAGCTGGCCTTCTGGATCGCGCCGAACATCGAATACTACGAGTTCGATCCGCCCAAGAACCCGCAGCGGCCCGGCTGGCCCAAGCCTTCGCCCGACGTGGTCGGCTACTCGCAGCGCGACTGGGGCAACCGGGTCGGCCACTGGCGGCTGATGGAGCTGCTCGACAAGTATGGCATGCGCGGCTCGATCTCGCTGTCGGTGGGCCTGCTGGACCACCATCCGGAGATCATCGAGGCCTGCGTGGCGCGGAACTGGGAGTTCTTCAGCCACGGGATCTACAACACCCGTTATTCCTACGGCATGGACGAGGCCCAGGAGCGGGCGGTGATCGAAGACTCGATCCGCTCGGTCGAGGCCGCCACCGGCCAACGGATCCGCGGCTACCTGGCCCCGGCCCTGACCCACACCGAAAAGACCTTCGACCTGCTGGCCGAAAACGACTTCTGGTACACCTGCGACCTCTTCCAGGACGACCAGCCCCAGCCGGTGAAGACCAAGACCGGCAAGCTGATCTCGATGCCCTATTCGCTCGAGGTCAACGACGTCATCACCTATGGCGCGCTGTCGATGAGCCCCTGGCGCTATGCCGACGTGCTCAAGCGCCACTTCGACCAACTGCTGGAAGAGGGCGAAAAGTCCGGCACGGTGATGTGCATCCCGCTGCACGCCTATCTGGTCAGCCAGCCGCACCGCATCCGGCCGTTCGAGGACGCCCTGCGCCACATCGCCGGCCACGACGAGGTTTGGATCACCACGGCCCGCGAGATCGCGCAGCACTATCGCGACAACTACTTCGACCAGACCGTGGCCGACATCGCCGCGCGCGGGCTGGCCATGCCGGGAACGGGGTTCGACAATGCCGCTGCCTGACGAACACCTGATCTATCCGCATCGGTCCTACGGCATGGACCAGGAACGCTACGCCTGGCGGCCGGTCACGCAGCGCGCACCGGTCGCGCTTCCGGGCGGCGCGGCGGTGACGGCGATGATCGTCGTGCCAATCGAGCACCATCCGCTCAATCCACCGGGCAAGCCGTTCAAGCACCCCGGCGCCATGGTCACCCCCTATCCGGACCTGCGCCACTACACGACACGCGACTACGGCAACCGGGTGGGCGTCTACCGCATCCTCGACGCCCTGAAGACGGCGGGGATGAAGGCGACCTTCCCGATCAACGCCGATCAACTCACGCGCCTGAAGCCTCTGATCGAGGCGATCCTGGCCGACGGCCACGAGATCGCCGCCTATGGCCTGTCGACTACCCACATCCACTGGGGCGGGCTGGAGCGCGAGACGGAAGCCGCCTGGGTCGCCGAGGTTCGCGCACGCTTCGACGCGGCGGGTCTGGCGCCCCGCGTGTGGCTGAGCCCGGCCCGGCAGCAGTCGTTCGCCACGCTCGACCTGATCCGCGCCGCCGGCTTCGACGTCTGCCTCGACTGGGAGCAGGACGAGGTTCCCGTGGCGATGAAGACCGGCGCCGGCGAGGTGATCGGCCTGCCGCTGTCCAACGAACTCGACGACCGCGCGCTGATGATCGACCGCCGCCAGAGCGAGGACGAGTGGGCGATCCAGGTGCTGGAGGCCGCCGACTACCTGACCCAGGACGCCGATCGGTTCGGTAGCCGGGTGCTGGGCTTCACCCTGACGCCGTACGTGACGGGTCAGCCGTTCCGGATCTCGGCCTTGCGGCGGTTGCTGACGGGGTTGGGGGAGATGGGCGTCAAGGCGATGACGGCGAGCGAGATCGCGGCGTAGATCCTCCCCCTGAAGGGGGAGGTGTCGGCGAAGCCGACGGAGGGGGACGTGGCTGCTCCCTCTGGCGACTTCATCGAACTCAGCAGGGGCTTCCCCCTCCGGCCCTTTGGGCCACCTCCCCCTTCAGGGGGAGGATCAGAGGATCAGCCCCATCGCGATGTCGTCCTCGAAGGTGCCGTCCGGGAAGCGGCCGCGCTTCTCCAGCCGTCCCTCCACGAGAAACCCCAGCCGCTCATAGAGCCGCAACGCCCCCGCGTTCCCCGCCCCAGCGTTGAGTTCCACGCGCACGATCGGCGGATCCATCGCCCGCGCCGCCGCGAACAGCGCCTCAAACAGGGCCGAGCCGACGGCCCTGCCCCGCCAGTCCGGATGCACGGCCACCGTCAGGTCCGAAAGTACGTGCGAGAACAGCTGCACCGGAATGCGCACGGCGTGGATCTCGCCGATGACGAGGCCGCCTTCATCCACCGCGACGAGGCCGACGCCATCAGCCAGGGCGGCGGTCAGCACGCGTGCGATATAGGCGTCGGTGATCTCCTCGGGCCTCCGGGCGATGCCGCCCGGGATCGAGGCCGTTGCGCGGTGGACGGCGGCGACTGCCGTGACGTCGTCCATGGTCGTGGAGCGGATCGAAAAGCTCATCCGTCCCTCTGGAACGGATAGAAGCCGCCGCCGAGGTCGAGGATGGCCGTCAGTTCGTCCAGCGCCTCGCGGCTTTCGACCAGCAAAGCCGGGTCGGCCAGATCAGCGGGCGCCAGGCGGTCGCGATAGCACCGCGCGCCCCAGTCTGCCAGGCGCTCGTGCAACGCCGCGTCGAAGCGCTGAGCCGGGTTGGCGGCGGCCAATTCGTCCTCGGTCAGCACCACCCGCAACCGCAGGCAGGCCGGACCGCCGCCGTTGCGCATGCTCTGGCGGACATCCGCGTACTCCACGCGGCCGATCGGACCGTTGGAAACGACCAGCCCCTCGGCCACGGCGCGAGCGCGGGGATTGTCGCGGGTCTCGCCGGGGGCCAGCAGAACCAGCCGGTCCTCGCCGGGCAGAACCAGAAGCTGGGAGTTGAAGAGGTAGCTCTTCACCAGGTCTTCGATCGGCAGGTCGCCCTGCGAGACCTCGACGAACACCGGCTCGAACAGGCCCTCGGCGGCGCGGCGGACCTCGTCCTCCATGCCGGCGCGATCCTCGAACGCGGCCTCGTGGAAGAACAGGGTCTCGCGCGTGCCCACGCACACCACGTCGTTATGGAAGGCCCCGCCGGCGATGGCTCGGCGGCCCTGGCGGGGGAAGACGGCGCGGGCGGCGGCGTGGCGGCGCTGGATCGCCTCGAAGGCCTCGCGGGTCTGGCGGGCCGGATAGGCCCCGCTCCAATGCTCCCAGGCCTCGCGGCCCCAGACGAAGAGGTTGACGCCCCCCGCGCCGTGCTCGGCGCAGAGCCGCACGTGGTTGGCCGCGCCCTCGTCGGCGAAGTGCGGCTGGCCTGGCAGAGGATCGTGGACGGCGAAGCGAGCCTCGTCCGGGAACAACCGGCGCAGAGCCCGCGTGGTCTGCGGCCCCTCCAGGCTGCGGTGCAGGTTGGTCAGCAGGTTGGCGGGCGTGAAGTGGACGCGGCCATCGGCGGTGTCGGCGCTGGGCGTGACGGTGGCCGCGTTGGCGGCCCACATCGGCGAGGCCGAGCAGGCCGCCGCAGCCAGGGCCGGCGCGGTCTTCCAGGCGCTCTCGATGACGGCGGCGTCGGGGCCGGCGAACCCGATCGACTTCAGGAAGCCCACGGCCGGCCGCTCGTGCGGCGGCAGCACGAACTGGGGCACGCCCCAGTCGGCCAGGCGCCGCATCTTGGCCAGCCCCTCCAGCACGGCCGCGCGGGGGTCCGACACCTGCCCGGCGTTGACCTGGCTGGCGATGTTGCCGGGCGACAGGCCGACATAGGAGTGGGTCGGGCCGACCAGGCCGTCGCAATTGGCTTCGACGGCCTTCACGGACGAAGGCCCTTGATGTCGCCCGTCGTGTCGAGCACCGCCCCAGCCTCGAAGCTGGCCACCGGATAGGCGCAATAGTCGGCGGCGTAGTAGGCGCTGGGCCGATGGTTGCCGGAGGCCCCGAGGCCGCCGAACGGCATGGTCCCGGCCGCGCCGGTGGTCGGGCGGTTGAGGTTGACGACGCCGGCCCGGATGCGGGCCACGAACCGATCCCACAGGGCCGGGTTCTCGCTGACCAGGCCGGCCGACAGGCCGTAGCGGGTGGCGTTGGCGGCGGCCAGCGCCTCGTCGAACGAGGCTACGCGGCGCACCTGCAGGATCGGGGCGAAGATCTCGTCGTCCGGAACTTCAACGCCGGTGACGTCGATCAGTCCCGGCGAGACGAAGGCCCCCGACAGCCCCTCGACGCGACCCGGTTCCAGCAGGCGCTTGCCCTCGATACGCCCGGCGGCGGCCAGGGCGTGGCCGGCGGCGCGTTCTGAGATCAGCGGTCCCATGAACGGCTCCTCGCCGTTCCAGGGACCGATCGAGAGGCGCGGCGCGAGGCCGAGCACGGCGTCGATGATCGCCTGCCCCTCAGCGCCGTCGGGCACGATCAGGCGGCGGGCGCAGGAACAGCGCTGGCCGGTGGTGATGAAGGCCGATTGCGCCACCAGGGCGGCGACGGCGGCCGGATCGCCGGCCTGCCAGGCGACCAGCGGATTGTTGCCGCCCAGCTCCAGGGCCAGGATCACGTCGGGCCGATCGGCGAAATGGCGGCGGAAGAAGGTCCCCGCCTGGGCCGAGCCGGTGAACAACAGGCCGTCGATCTCCTGGTCGATCAAAGCTTGGCCGACCTCGCGCCCGCCTTGCACCAGATTGACGACTCCGGCGGGCACACCCGCCGCCTCCAGCGCCTCGACCAGCAGCTGGCCGGCCAGGGGCGTCTCTTCCGAGGGCTTGAAGACCACGGTGTCGCCGGCCAGCAGCGCCGGCACGATGTGGCCGTTGGGCAGATGGCCCGGGAAGTTGAAAGGTCCCAGCACCGCCATCACGCCATGCGGCCGGTGGCGCAGCACGGCACGGCCGAAGGGCATGGCGTTCTCGGCGACGCCCGTCCGCTCATCGTAAGCCTTGATCGAGGCGTCCACCTTGCCGGCCATGGAGCCAATCTCGGCCTTGGTCTCCCACAGCGCCTTGCCGGTCTCGCGGCTCAGGGCCTCGGCGTAAGGTGCGGCGCGCTCGACCAGAACCTCCTTGTAGCGGCGCAGGATCGCGATCCGCGCCTCGCGCGGCAGGTCGGCCCAGGGATGGAAAGCCTTGCGCGCGGCGACGACGGCGGCCTCGACATCGACCGACGAGGCCGTCGCCGCGCGCCAGACCACTTCGCCGGTCGCCGGGTCGGTGGAAACGGCCTCGGGCCCCTGCCCGCTCTTCCACACACCGTCGATGAACACGCCGCTCATGCCTTCACCCGCACGCTGTCGCCTTCGACCACACCGAGCGCCTCGGCCGTCGCGCGATCCAGGATCGCCGCCTCGCCGTCGATCAGCGCCGCCGCGCGCACGGCGCGGAACCGCGAGACCTCGGTGGTCGACATCAGGGCCTCTTCGCCGAACGCATCCTCGCCGATCTTCACCCGCAGGCGCCTGGCGTCGCGCACCGTGCGGATGTCGTCGCGCGGGGCGGCCACCGTCGGGCCGGCGTCGAACAGATCAACGAGCCCCTGGTAGCGGAAACCTTCGCGCTCCAGCATGGCCCGGGCGGCCTCGCCGTCGCGGTGCACCTTGCCGATCACGTCGCGGGCGGCCGGCGCCAGGAGCTCGGTATAGATCGGATGGCGTGGCGCCAGGTCGAGGATGAACTGTCCGTTGGTCGATGCGCTCATCAGGTCGGCCTGGTCGAAGTCCAGCCGGAAGAACTTGCTTGCCAGATGCTCCCAGAACGGACAGCTGCCGTCCTGGTCGAACCAGCCGCGCAGCTCGGCCAGCACCATCTCGGAAAAACGCTGCGGCTCGATGCCGATCAGCATGTAGCGCGACTGGGCCAGCAGCCGCCCCGCCCCGCCCTTGCGCTTCTCGGGGCGCAGGAACAGCGAGCCGACCTCCGACCAGCCGGCGCACTCGTTCACCAGCACCAGGGCCTTGTGGTCGAAGCGCATCTCCAGCACCGGCGACGACTGGGCCAGGGTCACGACGCGAAACGAGAAGAACGGCCGCTTGATGCCGACCGCGGCCTTGACCCCCGCGACGCCGTCGACGACCCCGGTCTCCAGGTCTTCCAGCATCAGGGTGTACCAGGCCTCCAGCGGCGCGACGCCGGCCTGGAAGCTGGCCTCGGACAAGGCCAGGCGCTCTCGGAGCGTCGGCTCGTCCTCGGGCAGGCTGGTGAAGCCCCGTCCCGACAGCACGGCCAGTTCCATCAGGGAGTCGAAATCCGCCGATCCGGCGGGACGCACGACGAGCATTCAGAGGGTCTCCGGCATGGCGGCCATGGCCGCGCGGATGGCGTGGGCGTCGATGTCGCCGTTCGCGAGCTTCATCAGGGTCAGGGCCGACAGTTGCGCGCGCTCGACGAAGCTGGCCGGCCAGGCGTGTTCGGCCTCGCTGTGGATGTCGCCGCCGCGCACGCCCAGGCTGTCGATATTGGGCAGGCCCGAGGCGAAGAGGTTGTTGCCTTCGCAGACGCCGCCCGACGGCTTCCAGGCGATGTCCTGGCCCAGCAGTGCGCCGATCTCCTTCACCGCGCCGAACAGCTTCTCCTGCGCGGCGTTGAAGGGCTTGGCGCCGCGCGTGATGCGGCCGTGCAGGTGCGCGTGCAGCCCCTCGGCCGTGGTGGTGGCCACGATGGCGGCGATCTCGCCCTCCAGCCAGGCAGCATCGGCAGCCGAGGGAAAGCGGACGTTGAACCGCAGCACCGCCACGTCCGGCACCATGTTCAGCGGCGAGCCGCCGTCGATCTTGGCGACGTTGAGGGTGACGCCCTCGCGTCGGCCGTTGAGCCCATGCAGCGCCTGGGCCAGCCGGGCGGCCTCCATCACCGCGTTTCGGCCCGAGGCGAAGTCGCGGCCGGCGTGGGCGGCGCGGCCATGGACGACGACATGGAAGTTGCCCGAGCCCTTGCGCACGCTGGCCAGGGCGCCGTCGGCCAGGGCCGGCTCGTAGGTCAGGCCCACATGGCCCAGGCGCGCAAAATCGGCCAGGACCGGAGCCGAGGCGATCGAACCGATCTCCTCGTCCGGCGAAATCAGCACGCGATAGCCAAGATTGCCGGCCTTGGGATGCCGTTCGAACGCCTCCAGCGCGCCGAGCATCACGGAGAGACCGCCTTTCATGTCGGCGATGCCCGGGCCGTGCAGGGCGCCGTCCGGGCGGGTGCTGACGGTCTGGAAGCTGGAGGTCTCGGGATAGACGGTGTCGTAGTGGCCGGTCAGCACGACCTGCACCGGCGCCTCGGGCCGCACGACGACGGCGATGGCCGGCGGATGCAACTGCTCGACCTGCCGACCATCGGCGGCGATCTCCGGCGAGGCGGTCAGCGGGACCTCGGCCGGCGCGGCCGGCAGGGCCGAGAAGGCCTCAACCAGAACCTGCCTCTGCCGTTCCAGGCCCGCGATATTGCGGCTGCCTGAGTTGATGGCGCACCAGGCGACGGCCCGGTCGATCATCCGGGGCCCGTCAGCGGCCAAACTCCCCAGGACAGCCCGATCTTCGTCGTCGATCCGCATGGATTCGCTGTCTCCCTTGGCCAAAGCCTAGTCCAGGGAGCGCGGGCAAAACGTTGTTTCCTTTGGCGAGGAAACCGCGCGCCGACGCAAAAGCCTTGCTCTACTTATAGTCCTTTCGCCATTTCACCGACAGCTTGGCGTCGCCGTCGCCGCCGAGGCGCGAAACCAGCGACAGCGCCCGGCGAATGCGCCATTCGACCTGGGCCGCGGGCCCTTCACGGCCGCCGCCGATGATCTCCACATAGACGTCGTCGGTGACGTACTTGCCGCCCGCCACGGTCATGCCGGTGCTGCTCTCGGCGAAGGCCAGGCGGTCCAGCCGCGCGAAGCTGCGCAGGTTGCCGATCACGTCGAAGCCGCCGCCGCCGGCCAGAGACGCCAGGGCCGAGGCCAGCTGCGCAGCCTCGATCGGCGACAACTGGGCGGCCGACGATCCGAACAGCACCTGCGACAACACCTCGTCCTGCGGCAGTTCGGGTTTCGAAGTCAGGGTGATCTCCGGTTTGGCCGCCGTACCCTTGACCTGGATGATCGCCGTCAGGGCGTCGTCCTCGCGGGTGGCGGTCAGGTCGAGGCGGATGCGTTCCAGCTGGGTGGCCAGACGCACGACGCCGTCGTCGTCGAACTCGAACCGCTTGCCCGCGAAGTCGTATTCGCCGCGCACCACGCGGGCCACGCCGTCCAGCACCGGGCTGGCCGTGGTGCCGCCGACATGGGCGTCCAGCGACAGCTCGACGTCCAGGCCCCTGCCCTTGACGAAGATCCGGCGCGGAGCCTTGAGGGTGACGTCCAGCGCCATGCCCGAATTGGGCTTGCGCGGCTGGATCTCGACGCCCTGAACCAGGTCCTGCGGCCGGTTGCGCTCGATGACGTCCATGGAGACGACGCCGGCCGGGGTCTTGGATTGGGCCGAGACGTCGGCGCGATCGATGGTAAGGGCGCCCGACAGCTTCACCTTGCCGTCGGCGGCGCGGTTGATCGTCGTCTGGCCCGTGGCCTGGGCCTTGGCCAGCTCGTTGTCGATGACCTGGAAGTTCTTCATGTCCAGGCGGAAGCTGCCGACGCCGTCGCGCGCCAGGCTGATCCGACCCGCGGCCGTGGCCGTGCCGCCCCGGCCGTCGCCGGCCTGGGCCTGGCTGACGTCGATGGCGTTGTCGGCGAGGTTCGCGGTGATCGCCACGTCCTGCAGGCGCAAGCCGGTCTGGCCGTCCTCAAAGCGACCACCCGCCAGCGAAGCGCGGCCCACGAGGCGCGGATCGGCCAGGGTGCCGGCCAGCGTGCCCTCGGCGTCGATCTTGCCCGAAAGCCCCCGCTCGGGGCCAATCAGCAGGTCCCACAGCGGCTTGATCTCGCCCTGGGCCAGGAACCGGCCCTGAACCGCCCGACGGCGATCGATCGCCAGCCGGAAGGGCTTGGCCGAGGCTTCGGTGGGCAGGGTCAGGTCCGCCTCGGCCTTCAGCCCCTGAGGATTGCTGCCGTTGGCCCGGATGGTCATGACCTTGTCGCGCAGGTCGCCGTGGATGGTGGCGTCCAGCGACTGCTCGGCCTTGGCTCCGCGCTCGCGGGCGCCCGAGAGGTTGGCGTCCAACTCGCCGTCCAGCGCCTCGCCCTGGCCGCGCATCGAGACACGCGCGTCGATGCGGCCGGTCAGGTCAGGATTGAGCGCGGTCAGGCTGACCCCGACAAGGTCGGCGCGCAGATTGGCCTGCTCGCCGCCGACATCAAGGTCGAGATCGGCGCGGCCATCGCCGACGTTCAGGCGCAGGCGCCCCGATGTGCGCGGGCCGCCGAAGCGGATCTGGGCGGCCTCGCGGGTGGAAACCTCGGTGCGGGCCATTCGCCCCTGGGCGTCGAGGGTCAGGAGGTAGTCGTCGGCCTGCTGCGCCAGCACGCCGCTGCCGCCCAACCGCCAGCGCCCCGAAGGCCCCTCGCCGCGCGCATCGAGCGTCAGCGGCAGGCGGCTCATCGGCCCCGAGGCCTTGATGGCGGCGTTGCGGACCTTCCAGGCGCCGCCGGTGACGTCCTGGGCGGCCAGATCGAGCGTCGCGGTCGGCCCGCCGGCGGCGTCGACGATCTTCACCGAACCTCGCACCGAGCCCTGGGCCAGGAAGGCGCCGGGCCCAACGGCCACGGTCAGGTCGGCCGTCGCCGGACGCCCGTCACGCAGCGAGGCCGCACCGCCGGCCTTCAGCCCCCCGGCGTCGATGTCGAGGTCGGAAAGCTCCAGCCCGCCGGGCGCGAAGCTGAAGGCGGTCTTGCCGCGCGCCGGTCCGTACTGGCTGGTCGCCTCCAGAGCGGCGGTACCATCGGCGCCGTCGGCGCGCTTGGCGAAGGTCACCGCCAGCTTGGCGTCCTTAAGCGGCAGGCGCGGCAGGTCGATGCTGTCGAAAGCCGCATGGAGATCGGCGCGCGGCGCACTCAGCGTGCCGGTGATCGCCCCCGTCCCCGAGGCCTTGCCGCTGACCTCGACAGGGCCCGCGCCGAACGGCCCTTCGGCCGACCAGTCGAGCTTGAAGGCCAAGGCTCCACCGGGGTTCATGACCCCGGACGCCTTCGCACGGGCAGCCGAGCCGTCCAGCTTGCCGTCGGCCACCGAGAGCTTGCCGTTGTCCCAGGCCGCGCGGGCCGAGACCCGCGGCGCGGCGCCGAGCAAGCGATCCAGTTCGGCCAGGCCGCTGGCGAAGCCCGCGCCCCGCGCTTCGGCGTTGAAGTTCCAAGGCTTGTCGCGAGCCTGGCTGGCTGACCACTTGATAGCGGCCGAACCCTTCATGCCAGGGCGGATCGGCGCCAGGGAAGCCACCTTGGCCGTGCCGTCGAACGACAGGCCGCCCAGCAGGCCGCGCTGCCCCTCGCCCTCGACGACGATGTTGGGCGCGACGATCTTGGCGCGCTTGATCAGGAAGCGGCCATCCTTCAGGCGCGCCCCCTCGAAGTCAGCCTTCGGCGACCGGCCCAGCGGCGCCAGCAGGCCCTCGCCCGCCCCCCCCTCGCCCGCCGCCGAGGCGCGGATGGTCAGCTCGCCCTTGCTCCAGCCGACGAAGACCGGCCCCTTGGCCCGCGCCAGACGGTAGCCGAACAGTTCGAGGTTGGAGACGTCGCCCGGCCCCTCGACCGAGAAACCGCCATCGCCGAACTTGAATACGCCCTGGGCCCTAGCCGCGCCCATCTTGGGCATCGGGGTGATCTTGGAGAGATCCTTGACCGCCGCCGAGAAGGTAACGCCTTCCGGCGCGGTGCGGCGCTTGGCCAGGTCGGCCGGCCCGGTGGCGTCCAGCGACAGGTTGGGCGCGCGGAGCTTCAGCGACAGGTCGGTCAGCGTCCCAGCCTTGCGGCCGACGACATCGACATCCACCGCCGCGCCGAACATGCGCTCGTAGAGGTCGGTGTGGCTGGAGGCCGAAAGATCCACGTGGCCGCTGGCCGAACCGCCCTGGGCGTTCCAGGCTCCGCCGGCGCGGAGCGGGATCTCTTCCCCGCTCTGCGCCTTCACCGTGAAGGCGCCGGCCTCAGTCGTGCCGTTGGCCTTGGCGTCGAGCATGAAGGGCCGGTCGGCCGGCAGGCCCAGGCTCCCGGCCAGGGCGCCGCCCTTGGCCTCGCGGCCCACGGCCGTCAGCAGCATGGTCTTGTCGCGCCCAAGGTCGAAGACGAGGTCGAGGTGGTCGCCCGGATGCAGCCGGCTGGCCGCCGACAGCCGCCCGGCCTGGCCGCCCATCCGCGCCATCTCATAGGCGCCCGACAGGTCGAAGTCGCCGGCGACGTTGCTGAACGCCGGCCGCGTGACCAGCCGCAGCTTGAAGGCGTCGAGATCGGCCGATATCGGCGCGGCGCCAGACTTGCCCTTCGGACCCAAGGTCGGGCGGCGCACCAACGTGACTTGCCGCGCCTCGATGCTTTCGGCGTGGAAGCGCCGCCACCACAGCTCGCGCGGCTTCCAGACCACGCGCAGGTCCGCGCCCTCCAGCCACACGCCCTTCTCGTCGGAAATCGTCAACCGGCGCACACCGAAGTCACGCCAGATGTCGCCGGACAGGCCTTCGATCTTCAGCGTGCCGATGCGGCCAAGTTTCAGGCCGCTGGTGCGAGCTTCGAGGAAAGCCCGGCCCTGCGGAGTGATCACGCCGTAGCGCACGACGCCCAGGACGAGCGCCACGACGGCGACCAGGGTCACCGAGATGATGATCAGCCAGCCGGGCCCGCCAATGCGGCGCGCGACCTTGGCCGCGGCTTCGGCGACTTGTTCGACAGGTTCTGGCGGCGGCGCGGCGTCGGTCAAAAGCTCTGCCCGATGCTGAGATAGATCTGGAATGCCGAGTCGCCCTCGCGCTTCTCGAGCGGAAAGGCGATGTCGGCGCGGATCGGCCCGAAGCCGAGGTCGTAGCGGACGCCGAAGCCGGCGCCGACGCTGAAGTCGCGGGTGTTGGGGGTCGGCTCGGTTCCCACCGCGCCGGCGTCGATGAAGACCACCCCGCCCCACTGCTGGGTGAAGCGGTGGCGCAGCTCGATGGAGCCCTCGAACAGCGACAGGCCGCCTTGCGGCGTGTTGTCCGACAGGCGCGGGCCGATGGCCTGGTAGGAATAGCCGCGCACCGAACCACCGCCGCCGGAATAGAAACGCCGCGACGCCGGCACCTCGGGCATCGTGCCGCCCAGCATGGCGCCGAGCTTCAGCCGTCCCGCCAGTACGGTGTCGGCCTCCTTGCCGAACGGGATGTAGGCCGAGCCCTGGGCCTGGGTCCGGATATAGACAAGGCTGGTCTCGCCGGTGATGGCGGTCGGCTCGGCCCGCGCCTCCACCCGCCAGCCGCGCCGGGGATCCAGGATGTTGTCCGAATAGTCCCAGGCATAGGCGCCCAGCGCCGTGAAGGTCGCCAGGTTCAGCCGCTGCCCGACCGGCAAACCGTTGGCGGTTGTCCGTTCCTGGGTCTGCGACAGGTCTACCGAGAGCCCGTAGGTGCGATAGCGGGTCGTCTGCAGGCGACGCGTCAGATCCGCGCTCAATGTGGCGCCGGTTTCGTCATAGGCGTCGGTGGTGTCGGCGAACACGCGGCTGGTCAGCTTCAGCGTCTGCTGCGGACGCCCCCAGTGCGGCAGCGCCACCGAGCCCTCCAGGCTCTTCTCCAGCTTGGCGACGCGAGTGGTGATCGTCGTGGTGTCGGCGCGACGCAGGCGGTTGTAGCGGATCCACTTGGCGTCGACGCCAGGCCCTTCGCTGGTCGAGTAGCCGGCCCCGAGTTCCAGGGTTCGCGAGGCGCGATCAGACAGGGTCACCTGGATCGGGCGAAGGCCTTCGGGCGTAGCCTTGTCCTTGGACGCCAGGGCCACCGAAACCGTGTCGTAGACGCCGGTGTCGCGCAGGCGGCGCTCGAGCTCGGCGATGTCCTCGGGGTCGTAGACGTCGCCTTCCTTCCAGGGGGCGAGACGCTGGAGCCAATCGATCCGCGTGCGGCCCTTGGTCGACAGTTCCACGCCGTCGACCTTCACCAGCTCGCCGGCGGCGATGACGAAGGTCGGGCGCACGGTGTGGTCGGCATGGTCGACGATCACCTGGCGCGGATCGGCCATGGCGTCGGCATAGCCCAGCTTCTGGACCTGGGCGACGGCTCGGCCCTCGGCGCCCAATATCTCGGCGGCGCGACCGGCCGCGCCCTCGGTGAGGCCGAGCACGGAGAAGGCGCGCTCGCGCACGCCCTCGTCAGGCGGTTCTCCGGACCAGTCGATACGGGGATCGGCGATGACGAAGAGCTGGCCGGGCGTGACCTTCACCGTGCCGCGCGGCGGGTCGGTCTCGGTGACGTCCGGATCGACGACATAGGCGTAGTAGCCCTCGGCGCGCAGCACGGCCACGGCGTCGTCGGCGGCGTCACGGGCGCGGCGGCGCGCCTCGGACCGGCTGGCCGGCGGACCATCAGATGGGGTCAGGGCGCGCTGGATGGCTTCGCGCAGGGCGCGATCCTCGACGCCGGTGATGGTCGCCGATGGTTCGTCCGCTTTAGCCTGAGCCGCCACGGCCGCAATCGCGGCCGCCAAGCCCAGGACAGTCGTCTTACGCACCAAGCCAAGTCCCCGCACGGAGCGCCCCCACGACCTCGTGTAGTCGGGCGCTTCACGGCTGTCACCCGACGAAATGCTGCGGGAGCGAACGATCTCGACTTCTCAGGCCCGGCAATCGGCGCCCAAATGCTAGGCAGTCATGCGCAACCGCGCGGCGAGGGTCGAAATCCGCCGCGAACCTTTTCGAGGCGTTCTAGGTTTCCATCGACCAGCGCCGCTTCGGCGCGGGTCCAAGAGACGGACAATCAACGTGGACACCGGCGTGGCGGCAAAATTACAGAGCCTGGACGAGGCCCCAACCCTGCCGATGACGGGCGCGGCCTATCTGCCAGGCATAGCTTACGACGAGATGTTCGCCGCCGGCGGCGACGTGCGGGCCCACTACGCCCCGTTGCAGTCGCGGATGGCGACCCTGGGCGCCTCGGCCCTGGCTGACCGGCAGAAGACGCTGGAGCGCTCGTTCCTGCTGCAAGGCATTACCTTCACGGTGTACGGCGCGGGCAGCGCCACCGAGCGGATCATCCCCACCGACCTCTTTCCGAGAATCATCCCGGCCGCCGAGTGGGCGCGCATCGAATCGGGCCTGACCCAGCGCCTGCAGGCGCTGAACATGTTCCTCGCCGACATCTACGGCGAACAGAAGATCCTGATGGACGGCGTGGTGCCGCGCGAGCTGGTGCTGGGCGCGCCCTCGTATCGCCGCGAGATGCAGAACCTCTACGTGCCGCACAAGTCGTACGCCAATGTCTGCGGCAGCGACCTGATCCGTGGCCAGGACGGCGAGTTCGCGGTGCTGGAGGACAACCTGCGCGTCCCCTCGGGCGTGTCATACATGCTGGCCAACCGCGACGCGGCCAAGCGCACCTTCCCGGGCACCTATCGCGAGGCCGGCGTGCGGCCGGTCGAGCGCTATCCCGACCTGCTGCTGGCCACGCTCAAGAGCATGAGCGCCGATTGGCGGTCGGACCCGCAGGTCGTGGTGCTGACCCCCGGCGTCTACAACAGCGCCTATTACGAACACGCCTATCTGGCCCGCCTGATGGGCGTGCCGCTGGTCGAGGGCCGCGACCTCGTGGTCCACGACAACATGGTCTACATGCGCACCACCACCGGCCTGCGCCGGGTGGACGTCATCTATCGCCGCGTCGACGACGACTTCATCGACCCCCTCACCTTCCGCCGGGATTCGTCGCTGGGGGCGGCAGGCCTCTTCAACGCCTATCGCGCCGGCAACGTGGTGATCTGCAACGCCCCGGGCACGGGCGTCGCCGACGACAAGGCCGTCTACGCCTTCGTGCCGGACATCATCCGCTACTACCTGGGCGAAGACCCGATCCTGCCCAACATCGAGACCTATCTCTGCCGCGAGAAGAGCCAGCTCAGCCACGTGCTCGACAATCTCGACAAGCTGGTGGTCAAGGCCGTCGGCGCCTCGGGCGGCTACGGCATGCTGGTCGGCCCGCACGCCAGCGCCCAGGAACGCGCCGACTTCGCCGACGCCCTGAAGGCCGACCCCGCCAACTATATCGCCCAGCCGACCATCCAGCTGTCGACCGCGCCCTGCCTCGTGGACGGCCGCATCGAACCGCGCCACGTCGACCTGCGCCCGTTCATCCTGTGCGGCGAGAAGACCATCGTCACGCCCGGCGCCCTCACCCGCGTGGCGCTCAAGCGCGGCTCGCTGGTCGTGAACTCCAGCCAGGGCGGCGGCTCCAAGGACACCTGGGTGCTGGCCGAGGAGAACGGTCACCACAACGGCAATGGCCACGGCAAGGGAGGCCCGCAATGATGCTGGCTCGGGTCGCCGACAGCCTCTACTGGCTGGGCCGCTATATCGAACGCGCCGAACACCTGTCGCGCCTGTCGAGCGTGATGCTGAACGCCACGCTGGACCAGACCGATTCCGGCATGCAGGCGGTGTGGATCGCCCTGTCGGCCGTCGGCGACGACGGGGCCGGCAAGGTCTCGCCGTTCGAGGCGGCCCGCGCGCTGGTGCTGGACCGCTCGGACCCCAACTCGGTGGTCTCGTCCCTGACCATGGCCCGCGAAAACGCCCGCCAGGTGCGCGACCAGATCACCACCGAGACCTGGGAGCGGCTCAACGTCCTCTATCTGCGGGTCACCGATCCGGGGGCGGAGGCCGAGTTCGCCGACAACTCGGTGTCGTACCTGCACGACGTGATCGCCGACGTGCACCTGTTCAAGGGCGCGGCCGACGCCACCATGAGCCATGGCGAAAGCTGGCGGTTCATGATGCTGGGCATGTACCTGGAGCGGGCCCAGCTGGTCTCAAGCCTGCTGGAGGTGTGCTTCGCCCAGGCCCCCAGCCGCGAGATCCACGACCATCTGGCGCTGGTCAGCCTGCTGCGCATGGCCTGCGCCCTGGAACCCTACCTGCGGGTCTACACTGCCGAGATCGAGCCCCGGCACATCCTGGAGTTCCTGGTCTTCGACGAAGACTTCCCGCGCTCGATCCGCTTCGCCACCTCGCGCATCGAGGAGCACCTGACGGCCCTGGCCCGCCACGTCGAGGCCGCCGGCCGCGCAGCCCCCGAACGGCTGGCCGGCAAGCTCAAAGCTCGCCTGCAATACGCCGATGTCGACGAACTGGAGACCATCGGCGCCGGGGCGCTGCTGACCACCGTGGTCAACGAGTGCGCCCGCATCCACGAAGCGATCTACGAGACCTTCGTCTCCTATCCCCTCGAACTGCGACTGCCGGCCTGACACCATGCTGCTCGAAATCCGCCACGTCACCCAATACCACTACGAGCGTCCCGTCCGCGAGAGCCTGATGGAGCTTTGGATGCAGCCTCAGAAGGGCGCGCGCCAGCGGCTGGTCAGCTTCGAGCTCGACGTCGAGCCGGCCGCCCAGCTGTTCTCCTATCCCGACAGCTTCGGCAACGCCGTCTATCACTTCGACGTGCCCCACCCGCACGATCGGCTGACCATCATAGCCCGCTCGGCGGTGGAGACCGAACACGCCGCCGAACTGCCCGACAAGCTCGACATCGGCGAATGGGACCGCCTGCGCAGCGAATTCGTGCGCGGGGAATGCTTCGACTTCCTGCGCCCGCACGGCTTCGTGCAGACGACCGAGCGCCTTTCGGCCTTCATCGCCCAGCACGACCTGGAGGCCCTGCGTCGCCAGGATCCGCTGACGGCGCTGCGACGCCTGAACGAGACGCTCTACCAGTCGTTCGGCTACCAGCCCGGGCTCACCGACGCCGACAGCCCCATCGACCTGGCCCTGGAGGCCGGCAGCGGCGTCTGCCAGGACTTCGCCCACATCATGCTGGCCATCTGCCGCAGCTGGGGCCTGCCGGCGCGCTACGTGTCGGGCTACCTGTTCACCGACCGTGACGCGGGCGACCGCTCGGATCCCGACGCCACCCACGCCTGGATCGAGGTGTTCCTGCCCAGCCTGCGCTGGGTGGGTTTCGACCCGACCAACAACTGCCTGACGGGCGAACGCCACGTGGCCGTGGCCGTGGGTCGCGACTACGCCGACGTCACGCCGTCGCGCGGGGTCTACAAGGGCGACGCCGAGAGCCATCTGGCCGTCGGCGTGACCGTGCGCCGGGCCCGCGCGGCCCTGGCCGAGCCGGAATTCCTGCGCCTGTCAAAACCGGCCTCGTTCGGCGCGCGCCGGCGTAATGGCGACGCCGCGGTTCACCAGGACCAGCAGCGCCAGCAACAGCAACAGCAGCAGCAATGAAAAACGGCCCCGGCGGACATACGCCGGGGCCGAACTTCATCAGTCGATCTTCACCAGCGGGGTTGCGCCCCTGGTGACCTCAGGCCGCGTAGACGTGGCTCTTGCCGACGGCGAGCTTCACCGAACCGGCAAAACGATCGGCATCGG
Source organism: Caulobacter sp. FG7 (assembly GCF_057808875.1). Classification (NCBI taxonomy): domain Bacteria; kingdom Pseudomonadati; phylum Pseudomonadota; class Alphaproteobacteria; order Caulobacterales; family Caulobacteraceae; genus Caulobacter; species Caulobacter sp. FG7. Next base: position 113,358 of record NZ_JBMDIW010000013.1, on the reverse strand, counting down.
CGCGCGAGGCGGCGATTTCGATCCGCGCGCCGTTGGCCAGCACGGCGTCGACCCGCGCCAGGGCGCCCTGGGCGTTGACGCGTTCGACCCTGGCTTCCACGCCGACGTCGGCCAGAGCGAAGTCATGCGGACGCACGAAGGCCACGGCCGCGCCGTCGGCGACGCCGGAAGCCGGCAAGGCCAAAGGGCCGGCCACGAACTTGCCGCCCTCGACCTTGCCCTCGAAGCGATTGGACTCGCCCACGAAGCCGCAGACGAAGGCCGAGGCCGGAGTGTCGTGCACCTCGCGCGGGGTGCCGATCTGCTCGATCTGGCCCTTGTTGAGGATGGCCACGCGGTCGGCCAGTTCCAGGGCTTCTTCCTGGTCGTGGGTGACGAAGATGGTGGTCACGCCCGTGGCGTCGTGCACGCGGCGCAGTTCCTTGCGCAGCGACTTGCGCACCGTGGCGTCCAGCGCGCCGAACGGCTCGTCCAGCAGCAGCACGCTGGGCTGCACGGCCAGGGCGCGCGACAGGGCCACGCGCTGGCGTTGGCCGCCCGACAGTTGCGAGGGATAGCGGCCGCCCAGGCCGTCCAGCTCGACCAGCTTCAGGAGCTCGTCGACGCGCTTGGCGATCTCGGCCTTCGGAGGCTTGTCCTTGCCCTTACGGACGTCGAGGCCGAACGCGATGTTCTTGGCCACGGTCATGTGCTTGAACAGCGCATATTGCTGGAAGACGAAGCCAACCCGGCGTGCGGCGGCCGAGGCGTAGGTGACGTCCTTGTCGTGGAACAGCACCTGGCCGGCGTCGGGGAACTCCAGCCCCGCGATGGCGCGCAGCAAGGTGGTCTTGCCCGAGCCCGACGGCCCCAGCAGCGCTAGCAGTTCGCCGTCGGCGATCTCGAGGTCAACATTGTTCAGCGCCGGATAGCGGCCAAACTGCTTCTGGACGGAACGGATGGAGATGGTCATGAGGCGTTCCGTTTAGTGGCCGCCCCGGCGCACGGCCGGTTGAGCGACTTCGAGGGCGGTCTTCAGCACGAGGGTGACGATGGCGAGCAGGCACAGCAGGGCCGCCACCGCGAACGCCCCCACGAAGTCGTACTCGTTGTAGAGGATCTCGACGTGCAGCGGCATGGTGTTGGTCAGGCCGCGGATGTGGCCGCTGACCACCGATACGGCGCCGAACTCGCCCATGGCCCGGGCGTTGCACAGCAGGACGCCGTACAGCAGGCCCCAGCGCACGTTGGGCGTGGTCACCCGCCAGAAGGTGTAGAGGCCCGAGGCGCCCATGGAGATGGCCGCTTCTTCCTCGCTGGTGCCCTGCTCCTGCATCAGCGGGATCAGCTCGCGGGCGACGAACGGGAAGGTGACGAACACGGTGGCCAGCACGATGCCGGGCACGGCGAAGATGACCTTCAGATCGTTGTCGAGCAGCCATTCGCCCAGCCAGCCCTGCATGCCGAACACCAGTACGTAGATCAGGCCCGCCACGACCGGCGAGACCGAGAACGGCAGGTCGATCAGAGTGATCAGGAACGACTTGCCCGGGAAGTCGTGCTTGGCCACGGCCCAGGAGGCGCAGAGGCCGAAGATGGCGTTGAACGGCACGGCGATGGCCGCCGTCAGCAGAGTCAGCTTCACCGCCGCCAGGGCGTCTTCGTGCAGGACGGCTTCAACGGCCGCCGGCACGCCCTTGCGCAGGGCCTCGGCGAAGACAGCGACCAGCGGCAGGATCAGCACCAGCGCCAGAAAGACCATGACGACGCCGATGACCAGCGCCTTGACCCAGGTCGGATCCTCGGTGGGGTGACGGGCGCGCGCCATCAGACGAACCTCCGCGAAAAGGCCTGGATGGCGTTGATGACGAACAGCATCACGAACGAGACCACCAGCATGACCACCGCGATCGAGGCGGCCTGGGCATACTGGAACTGCTCCAGCTGGATGATGATCAGCAGCGGCGCGATCTCGGACTTGTAGGGCATGTTGCCGGCGATGAAGATCACCGAGCCGTACTCGCCCACCCCTCTGGCGAAGGCCATGGCGAAGCCGGTCAGCCAGGCCGGCCCCAGCGCCGGCAGGATCACCCGCCAGATGGTCTGCAGGCGGCCCGCGCCCAGGCTTGCCGAAGCCTCCTCGACGTCGGCCGACAGGTCGCGCATCACCGGCTCGATGGTGCGGACCACGAACGGCAGGCCGATGAAGATCAGGGCGATGGTCACCCCGGCCGGATTGTAGGCGGCCTTGATGCCCAGCGGGGTCAGGAACTGACCGATCCAGCCGTTGGGCGCGTAGAGGGTGGCCAGGGCGATGCCAGCCACCGCCGTCGGCAGGGCGAACGGCAGGTCGACCAGGGCGTTGATGATGGTCTTGCCTGGAAACTCGTAGCGAACCAGCGCCCAGGTGGTCAGCACGCCGAATACGCCGTTGGCGATGGCGGCGACCAGGGCCGCGCCGAAGGTCAGGCGATAGGCGGCCAGGGCGCGCTCGGAAAAGGCGGCGGCCACGAATTCGGACGGCGACAGCTCCGCCGCTTTCAGCGCCACGGCCGACAGCGGAATCAGCACGACCAGCGACAGGATCGACAGCGTGACGCCCAGGGTCAGGCCAAAGCCGGGAATCGCGGACCGACGGCGAAACAGCGGACGACGCGCCACGGCGGGACGTTGCGCGGCAAGGGATTCGGCGGTCATGTCCTGATCGTCGTCCTGGTTCCGGCTGCGGCTCGCGGCCTCAAAGTGAACAAACGCGCGGGCTGCGCCTCGACGTCGAAGCGGCGCCAAGTTGGTGCGCTTAAATCTCCACTGCGCCGATGGGGTCAATTGAGATTTCTCGGGCGAGGCCCGTAGAAAAACTGTCCCTTCCGCAACCTGCCTCGCGCAAGTCAAACCACGAAGCGAAATCGGAGCTCAAACTCAACCCGCAAAGCAGAAGTTTCATTATATGAAACAACGCCGCAATTTATGGGAAACTTGTTGCGACTTTCGGTCGGCGTGCGAAGATCGCGGCAACAACGCGCATAATCCCTCGGGGGGAAGCCCAATGCCTCTTCGCCTTCACAAGGCCGCCATGCTGGCCTCGGCCGCCGCTTCGTTGCTGGCCCTGCCCGCCCTCGCCGCTCCGCGTCAGGTCGAACATCTCGATCGCGGCCTCGTCGCCGCCCCGGCCATCGACGGCGGCGTGCTGGTCTCCTGGCGCTATACCGGTGAGGACGCCCTTGGCCTGGCCTTCAACGTCTATCGCGACGGCAAGAAGCTGAACGCCAAGCCGCTCGCCTTCGCCACCAACTTCGTCGACAAGGCCGGCGTCGCCGGCGCGCGCTACACGCTCAAGACGGTGACCAAGGGCAAGGAAGGCCCGGTCGAGGGCGAGACCACCGCGCTGAAGGACGGCTTCCTGACCATCCCGCTCGACAAGCCGAAGGGCGGCGTGACCCCGGACGGCGTCGCCTATGAATACACCGCCAACGACGCCAGCGTCGGCGACCTCGATGGCGACGGCCGCTACGAGATCGTCCTGAAGTGGGATCCGACCAACTCCAAGGACAACGCCTTCTCGGGCTACACCGGGCCGGTGCTGCTGGACGCCTACACCCTGGACGGCAAGCGCCTTTGGCGCATCGACCTGGGCCGCAACATCCGCGCCGGCGCCCATTACACCCAGTTCCAGGTCTTCGACTTCGACGGCGACGGCCGCGCCGAGATCGCCGTGCGCACCGCGGACGGCACGATCGACGGCGCGGGCAAGGTGCTGGGCGACGCCAACGCCGACTGGCGCGAGGGGCCTGAAGAGCGCCCGACCAACGACAAGACCGGAGCCGAGATCAAACCGGACGGTACGAAGGTGGCCAAGCTCACCGGCCGCATCCTCAGGGGCCCCGAGTTCCTGACCGTGTTCGACGGCCGCACCGGCGCGGCGCTCGACTCGGTTCCCTTCGCCGCCCCGCGCGCTCCGGACACCGACTCGCCCAGCGCCGAGCAGATGACCAAGCTCTGGGGCGATGGCTACGCCAACCGCTCCGACCGCTTCCTGGCGGGCACGGCCTATCTGGACGGCGAACATCCCAGCATCATCATGGGCCGCGGCTACTACGCCCGCACCACGATCAGCGCCTGGGACTTCAAGAACGGCAAGATCACCCAGCGCTGGCTGTTCGACAGTGCAGCGCCCGGCGTGCCCGAAGGCTTCGGCGGCCAGGGCAACCACCAGCTCTCGATCGGCGACGTCAACGGCGACGGCCGCGACGAGATCGTCTACGGCTCGATGGCGCTGGACGCCGACGGCAAGCCGCTGTGGACCGCCAAGCTCTATCACGGCGACGCTCTGCACCTGGGCGATCTGGATCCGGAACGTCCGGGCCTGGAGCGCTTCGGCGTCAACGAGAGCCCAAAGGCCAACGGCGGTATCGGCTCGGCAATGGTCGACGCCAAGACCGGCGAAGTTCTCTGGACCACCCCGACCGAAAGCGACACCGGCCGCGGCGTGGCCTTCGACATCGATCCCCGCTTCCCGGGCGCCGAAGCCTGGGCCAGCAACTCCAGCACGCTCTACACCGTCAAGGGCAAGCCGATCGAAGGCGTCAAGCATCCGCCGCAGATGAACTTCGGCGTCTGGTGGGACGGCGACGAACTGCGCGAGCTGCTCGACCGCAACAAGATCTTCAAGTGGGACTGGCTCAAGGGCGAGAGCAAGGTGCTGCTGAACGCCGAGGGCATGACTTCGAACAACGGCACCAAGGCCACCCCTACCCTGTCGGCCGACATCCTGGGCGACTGGCGCGAAGAGGTGATCCTGCGCTCGGAGGACAATACCTTCCTGCGCATCTACGTGACGCCCTACCCGACTGACCGCCGCCTGGTCACGCTGATGCACGATCCGGTCTATCGCGCCGGCATCGCCTGGCAGAACACCGCCTACAACCAGCCGCCGCACACCAGCTTCTACCTGGGCCACGGCATGAAGAACCCCGCGCGTCCGAACGTCGTCGCCGTGAAGGTGAAGCCATGAAAAACGTCCTGATCGGCCTGGCGACCGCCTTCGCCGTCGCCCTGCCCGCCCTCGCTCCCCCCGCCTTCGCCCAGGCGCCGGCCGCGCCGCCGCGCGAATGGATCGACAAGGACACCGGCCATCGCGTCGTGCGCCTGTCGGACGAGCCGGGCTCGAGCAGCCTCTACTTCAACTACAACGGCTACACGCCCCAGGGCGACAAGCTGGTCATCGCCACGCCCAAGGGCCTGAGCACGATCGAGCTGGCCACCCGCAAGCTGGCGCCGCTGGTCGAGGAGAACGGCAAGTTCCTGTTCGTCGGCCGCAAGACCCGCTCGGCCTACTACATCGTCACCGAGGGCCAAACCCGGGTGGTCAAGGCCGTCGACATCGACAGCAAGAAGGTCCGCGTCGTCGCCAGGTTCGACCGCGGCGACATCCAGACGATCAACGCCGACCAGACGCTCCTGGGCGGCGTGGTCGTGACCAAGCCCGAGATCGAGACCCGCCCCGACGGCATGCTCAAGCGCGACAACCGCTTCGACCAGGCCGACTACGCCGCCAATGGCCCGGACGGCAAGCCGCTGAGCTTCGCCGAGGCCAAGGAGGTGCGGCTGAACGAGCGGCTAGAGTCGAAGATCCCGATGGAGATGTTCGTCATCGACACCCGCACCGGCGAAAAGCGCGTGGTGCACGCGGCCACCGACTGGCTGAACCACCTGCAGTTCTCGCCGACCGACCCGAACCTGCTGATGTTCTGCCACGAGGGTCCCTGGCACAAGGTCGACCGGCTGTGGCTGCTGCGCACCGACCAGGCGAACGCCAAGCCGGTGAAGATCCACACGCGCACCATGAACATGGAGATCGCCGGCCACGAGTGGTTCAGCGCCGACGGCAAGACCGTCTGGTACGATCTGCAGACCCCGCGCGGCGAAGACTTCTGGGTCGCCGGCTACGAGATCGCGACCGGCAAGCGCACCTGGTACCATGTCGAGCGCAACGCCTGGTCGGTGCACTTCAACACCAGCCCGGACGGCAAGCTGTTCGCCGGCGACGGCGGCGACAGCGAGATGGTCGCCCACGCGCCGGATGGAAAGTGGCTGTACCTGATGCACCCGCGCGGCATTCCGGACGTCGCCGGCATCCACGCCGCCGACGCCGAACACCTGATCCGCCCCGGCGTCATCGACGCCGAGAAGCTGGTCAACATGAGCGGCCACGACTACCGGCTGGAGCCCAACGTCAACTTCACGCCCGACGGCAAGTGGCTGGTGTTCCGCTCCAACATGCACGGCGCCAACCACGTCTATGCGGTGGAGCTGGCGAAGGCGAAGTAGACATCGGGGGAATTAGCCCTCGTCCTTTGACAAGCTCGGGATGAGGGCTAGTTCCGGCCTTGCAGTAGATCCTCACCCTGAGCCTGTCGAAGGGCGGGGATTTCTCCCTTGAGCTCGGCTGCCGCCCTCTCCTCCCGCGCCCGCCACCTGGCCTTGAGCGTGTGGGAGGTCTCGCGAGACCCGTCGGGGCTCCACCCCGGCGGGCCGAGGAGATAGCCGAGAACCTCGCGCGGCGAACGGCTTCCGGCCAGGTCCTTCCCGATGCCGATCCACTCGTGGAAGACGTTGGTGAAGAGATTGAAGTTCGGCAGGTTCCGCACGATCCCGTAACGGCAGGGCTCGGCGTCGTCTTCGGCGATGAAGGTGCCGAACATCCGGTCCCAGATGATCAGGATCCCCGCATAGTTGGCGTCGAGGTAGCGCTGGTTGCGGGCGTGGTGCACCCGGTGGTGTGAAGGCGTGTTGAACACCGCCTCGAACCAGGCCGGCATGCGTCGCACCGCCTCGGTATGGATCCAGAACTGATAGACGAGGCTGATCCCCTTCTGGATCGCCACCATGGCCGGCGGAAAGCCCAGGAACGACAGCGGCAGCCACAGCAGCCAAGTCCCCGCCACGCCGCCCGTCCAGGTCTGCCGTAGAGCGGTCGTCAGGTTGTAGTGCGTGGAGCTGTGGTGGTTGACGTGGCTGGCCCACCAGAACCGCCGCTCGTGGCTGAGGCGATGGAACCAGTAATAGGTCAGGTCCTCGGCGAAAAAGAGCGCGACCCAGGCCCAGATCGCCGTCATCGGGATCGTAAGCAGCCGATGCTGGTAGATCCAAAGGCTGGCGGCGAACACCGCGCCGCCGGTCAGCAGCCCCGCGATCGTGCTGCCCAGTCCCATCATCAGCGAGGTCGCCGCGTCACGCGGTTCATAGTTGGCCCTGGCCTTGCCGAAACGGGCAAGCAGGACCTCCAGCACGATTGCGATTACGAAGAACGGGATCGCGAGCTGGACAGGATCGAAGGCGGGCTTCATGCGGCCGCCTCCAGCGGCGGCCAGCCGCGCTCGCCCAGGCGGATCCGCGGCGCGCCGTCGACGGAGGCCAGCCGCACTCGCCCCTCGACTGGACTGGCCGCCACGACCTCGCGCCAGGCCGCAGAGCGGGCCACGTAGCCGTCGCCCTTCCGCCAGAGCACCAGCGCCAGGTCGCCCGCATGGGCGACCACGGCAGCGCCGTCGCCGGCGATCCAGAGCGTCTCGGCCCGATGATCCGGAAACTCCTCGGCCAGCAGCGCTCGCGCCGCGACCTCGTCCAGCGGAGGCGACGGCCGGGCGATCCGCGCCCAGGCCGACAGTCCCACCAGCAGGGCCACGGCCAGCGCCGAGCCCAGAAATTGTATGAGCAGCGCGTTGTCCATCGCCGCCTCCTCCCCCGTTTTGGTCGAAGGTCTGGCCGACCAGCGATCACGTCAAGCGGCAGAACGGGGGTTTACGCGGCCGGATTCGCCGCTCAAGTTGCGAACCGCACGCATCACGCGGGGTAAGGGAAACGGGTATGTCTTTGATGTTCGAACCGCTGCGCAAATATGCGCAGTTCTCTGGACGGGCGCGTCGTTCGGAATACTGGCTCTTCGCGCTGTTCACCTTCGCCGTCAGCATCGCCATCACGATCCTGCGGATCGCCACGGGCGGCTTCGATAGCCTGGAGAATGGCAGCTTCGACGCGCTCAGCCTGGTGAACCTGGCCTTCTCGCTGGCGATGTTCATTCCCAGCCTCGCGGTCTCGTTCCGCCGCCTGCACGACACCGACCGCTCGGCCTGGTGGATCCTGATCGGCCTGATCCCGCTGATCGGCGCGATCGTGCTGCTGGTCTTCTACATCCTGCCCGGCACCACAGGCCCCAACAAGTTCGGCCCGGACCCGAAACAGACCCACACGGACGCCGCCGAAACCTTCGCCTGAGGCTTCGACGAGGCAAGCCAAAGCGCGCCGCCCTCGCAAGGAGAGCGGCGCGCTTTTTCTTTGGGCCTAGGCCTTAGAACTTGCGGGCGTAGCCCACCGACACGACGTTGGCGTCGTCGGCGTCGTTGTCGCGGAACTGCTGACGCGTGTAGTCGACGCGCACGCCGTTCTTGTCGTCGAACTTGTATTGGGCGCCGACGCCATAGTTGACGCTGTCGGCGTCGAACTTGTTCTCCACACCGGCCAGCTTCTGCTTGAACTGGGTGTTGCCGTAGCCGACGCGACCGATCAGGTCGATGTTCGGGGTCACCGGCAGGAAGCCGACGCCATAGACGGCGGCCGAGTGGGTCTGCTCGATGCTGGAGCGGACGCCGGCGCGGTCGATGTTGTCGTCCTTCACGCCGCCGGACAGTTCACCCTCGACGCCGAAGTGCGGGGTCAGCTTGGCGCCCAGGCGGCCCTGGATGGCGCCCGTGTCGGCGCCTTCGGCGCGCGAGCTGTTGTAACCGAGATTGCCGTAGATCTCCGGCGAGCTCGATTGAGCATGGGCCAGGACCGGAACAGCAGCGACCGACATGGCGGCCACGGCCGCAGACATGAGAACCTTCATTATTTTTACTCCTGGTACTGGGATTTCTTGTGCTCCCTCAGCCTCCTTTGGGTATTGGGGCAACGAGGCCCGTATTTGACCGCACCCTGACCTGTTTGGGGCCATTGCGTGACGTTTCAGACATTTGGACCGGTGATTATGGCCGCCCGCCGAAAGTTCCGCTGCGGCAGGTCGAATAGCCGCGGGCGATGCGGCGAAGACACGCCCTCCAGGGAGGTGACGGCGGCGCGGGGCGTGCTATTGATCGCGTCCAAACAGTGATCAGATCGGCGCGCCCATGTCGCGCGCCGGCCCATCGGGACCGCCGCCTTGCATCAAGCCGTCATCGCCGCCACGGGGCTCTACACCCCGCCGTTCAGCATCTCGAACGTAGAACTGGTCGACGCCTTCAACGCCTATGTCGAACGCTTCAACGCCGCCAACGCGGACGCCATCGCCGCCGGCGAAGTCACGGCGCTCGCCCCCTCCTCGCCGGAGTTCATCGAGAAAGCCTCGGGCATCAAGGCCCGCTACGTGATGAACAAGGACGGGATCATCGACCCCGAGGTCATGCGTCCGAATTTGCCCGAGCGCCCCAACGACCAGATCTCGATTCTGGCCGAGATGGCGGTGAAGGCCGCCGAACAGGCCATCGCCGCCTGGGGCAAGCCGGTCAGCGAGATCGGCGCGGTGATCTGCGCGGCCTCCAACATGCAGCGCGCCTATCCGGCCATGGCCATAGAGGTGCAGCAGGCCCTGGGCATCGAAGGTTTCGCCTTCGACATGAACGTGGCCTGCTCGTCGGCCACCTTCGGCATCAAGACCGCTGCCGACTTCATCGCCACCGGCAGCGCTAAGGCGGTGCTGATGGTCAATCCGGAGATCTGCTCGGGCCACCTGAACTTCAAGGACCGCGACAGCCACTTCATCTTCGGCGACGTGGCCACGGCCGTGATCCTGGAAGAGGCCTCGCAGGCGACGGGCGGCTGGGAGATCCTCGGCACGCGCCTGAAGACCCAGTTCTCCAACAACATCCGCAACAATTTCGGCTTCCTCAACAACGCCGCCCCGGAAGGCGTCGGCGCCAGGGACAAGCTGTTCGTGCAGGAAGGCCGCAAGGTGTTCCGCGAGGTGGTGCCGATGGTCAGCGAGATGATCGTCGAGCACGCAGGCGACATCGGCCTGGACGCCACGGCCCTGAAGCGCCTTTGGCTGCACCAGGCCAACATCAACATGAACGACCTGATCGCCCGCAAGGTGCTGGGCCGCGATCCCGAGGCCGGCGAGAACGTCATCATCCTCGACGAGTACGCCAACACCAGCTCGGCCGGCTCGATCATCGCCTTCCACAGCGCCAACGACGACTTCGCCGCTGGCGACACGGGCCTGATCTGCAGCTTCGGCGCCGGCTACTCGGCCGGCACGGTGTTCGTCAGGAAGCGCTAGCCGCGAGCCGCCCGGTCGGAGGCCATTCCCGAGAATGGCCTTCGCACCGCTTCATCCGGGCGAGGCCGAGGCTCGCATGCGCTCCAGCACCACGGCCACCGGCGCGCCGGCGCCCTGGGCCAACGTCCAGCCGTCGCGCGTCCGGCCGATGGCGTAGCAGCGGCGTGAGCCGCGCTCCTCGTCCAGGCACAGCTTTCCGCCGGCGACGGCGTAGCGCCCCTTCGACCAGCCGAAGTCGTGCCGCTCGAACCAGGTCCCGTCGGCCCTGAGCGCTATGCCGTCCATTCCCACGGGAAGGTTCGGGAACACCACAATGCGGTCGGCGAAAGCCGCCTTGGCCACGGCGTCGGGCGCCGCCTGCGAGACCGGCCCCGGATGCGCGGCCTTCCATTCCATGGCCCGCAGGATGCGGCGCCCCACGGCCGGATGGTCGTAGAAGATCACCTCCTCCAGGCGCCCGGGCGTGGCGGAGCGATACTCGACCGTCTTCACCAGCGCCTTGGCCAGGCCGTCCGGCTCGTCGAAGTGGACGAGGCTGTAGCGGTCGGCGTCGCTCTCGATGATGCGGATCAGGCTGTTTGTCACCGGCGTCGCCAGAAGCAGCAGCACGGCCAGCACCGCGCTCAGCACCGGCAGACCGGCAGGATCGGACAGCCCCCTGATCCCCTCGCCGCCCAGCAATCGAGACGCCGGCGCGAACAGCCTGTCGACGAGGAAGAAGGCCAGGATCGCCAGCAGGCTCGTCACGCCCACGATCCACAAGGCGTGCTGATGGGCGTAGTGGCCCATCTCGTGTCCGACGACGCCACGCACCTCGGCGATGTCCGCGCCCTTCTTGAACATCGTGTCGCTCATCGCCACCCGAGCCGAGCCGAACAGGCCCGAGACGTTGGCCGTGTAGGCGTTCGACTGCTTGGACCCGTCGTAGATGAAGATCTTGTCGGACGGCACGCCGACCTGACGCGCCATGGCGACGACCTCGTCACGAACCGGACCGGCCGGCGCGGGCGCATACTTGTTGAAGATCGGCTCGATGTAGGGCGGCCCAAGCAGCATGCCGATGGCGATGAAGATCGCGGTCAGTCCGCCGCCCCACAGCCACCAGGTGCGCGGCGCCTTGCGGATCAGGGCGTAGAGGAAGGCAAAGAACAGGCCGCCGATCAGGCCGGTGAGGACCAGCAGGATCGTGCTCTCCGTCAACCAGCCGATGAAGCTCTGGCTGGTCAGGCCGTACTGCCTGGGCCGCCACCAGTCGCTGTAGATGCTCCAGGGCAGCGACAGCACGGCGTCGAAGACGATGTAGAGCCCGCCGATCCAGTAGCTGACCAGCAGCGGTCGGTTTCGGCGTCCCTCGAACCTGCGCCGCAGCACCACGAGCACGCCGCTGCGCACGATCAGGAACGCGACCAGCAAGGCGACCAGCGCCCCCCACAACAGCAGCCAGTGCCCGCCGTGCGTATAGGCGAGCGCCTTGGCGTGCGCCTCTGGCGAAATCTGCGCCAGGTAGGCCGCCGTGGCCGCGGCCGGATCGAAGGTCTGAGCCATCCGTGCTTCCCCCGAAAAGCAAACCGTCGGCAGCAAGCCAGAGCGAACGGTCCGCGTCAGGTTAAATCGCCGTCAGGTCGTGTTCTGAGGCCGACGCAAGCGCCTTGACCCTGGCGGCGCCGGCGCAGCGGTATAGAACTGGACCGATGACCTTTGCTTCGAGGCCCGCCATGCGATTCCCCGCTCGCCGTGACATCCTGCTCGGCCTGGGAGCCGGCAGCGCGCTGACCCTGGCCGGCTGCGGCGGCAAGGACGCGGCCGGCGGCCAGGGCGGCGCGGCCCGCGTGGAAGCGACCAAGACCCTGCGTATTGGCCTGGAAGGCACCTATCCGCCGTTCAACTTCCAGGGTCCCGACGGCCAGTTGACCGGCTTCGACGTCGAGTTCGGCAGGGCCCTGGCCGACCAGATGAAGGTGAAGCCGCAGTTCGTCGCCGCGCCGTTCGCCGGCCTGCTGGGCGCACTGGAATCGGGCCGCACCGATGTCGTCATCAACCAGATCACCATCACGCCCGAACGGGCGGCCAAATATGATTTTTCCAAGCCCTACACGGTCTCGGGCATCCTGATCATCGTTCCCAAGGGCAAGGCGGGTATCGCCGGTCCGGCCGACCTCGCCGGCAAGAAGGTCGGCGTCGGCCTGGGCACCCACTACGAGCAGTGGCTGCGCCAGAACCAGCCCAAGGCCGAGGTCCGCACCTACGACGACGACCCGACCAAGTACCAGGACCTGCGGGCCGGCCGCATCGACGCGGTGCTGAACGACCGTCTGGTCGCCGCCGATTTCCTCAAGACCGCGCCAGACCTGATCGCCGCCGGCCCGCCCTTCGCCCCGCAGAGCCAGGGCGTGGTGATGAAGCGCGATCCGGCGCTGAAGGTGCTGGTCGACGAGGCCATCGACGCCCTGCGCGCCGACGGACGCCTGGCCGCCATTTCGCAGAAGTGGTTCGGCCTGGACGTGACGCGCTAGGCCATGACCGCCGCCGAGCTCATCGCCCAATCGGCGCCGCTGCTGCTGAAGGGGGCCGTCTACACCGTCCTGCTCAGTGTGATCGGCATGAGCCTGGGCCTGCTTCTGGGCTTTGGCCTGGCCTTGATGCGCCTATCGCGCTCGCCGCTCCTGCGCTGGCCGGCGGCGATCTATGTCTCGGCGTTCCGAGGCACGCCGCTCCTGGTGCAGCTGTTCCTGATCTATTACGGCCTGCCCCAGTTCGGCGTCGAGCTGCCGCCGCTGGCGGCGGCCGGCATCGGCTTTTCCCTGAACGTGGCCGCATACGCCGGCGAGATCCTGCGCAGCGCCATCGCCGCGGTCGACAAGGGCCAATGGGAAGCCGCCGCCGTGCTGGGCCTGACGCGCGGCCAGGCCATGCGCCGGATCATCCTGCCCCAGGCCGCCCGCACCGCCGTGGCGCCGCTGTCCAACAGCTTCATCAGCCTGGTGAAGGACACCTCGCTGGCCGCGACCATCCAGGTGCCCGAACTGTTCCGCCAGGCCCAGCTGATCACCGCCCGGACGTACGAGATCTTCGCCATGTATCTCAGCGCCGCGGCCATCTACTGGATCGTCTCCAGCCTGCTGGCTTTGGGCCAGGGCTGGCTGGAACGCCGCGCGGAGGCCCGCCGATGAGCGCCATCGAGGCCAAGGGCCTATCCAAGCGCTTTGGCGACACGGCGGTGCTGAACGGCGTCGACCTGACGGTCGCGCCCGGCGAGGTGGTGGCCGTCATCGGTCCAAGCGGCTCGGGCAAGAGCACCCTGCTGCGCTGCCTGGCGGGCCTGGAGGCGCTGAACGGCGGGACCCTGTCGATCGCCGGCGTCGCGTCCGGCGGCAAGGTCCCCCTGGCCCGCGCCCTGCAGGGCCGGGTCGGGTTCGTGTTCCAGAACTTCAACCTGTTCCCGCACAAGACCGCGGTGGAGAACGTCGCCGAGGCGCCGATCGTCGTGCGCGGCGATCCGCCCGCCAAGGCCCGGGAACGGGCCCTGGAGCTGCTGACCAAGGTGGGGCTGGCCCATCGCGCCGACGCCTATCCCGGCGCCCTCTCCGGCGGCCAGCAGCAGCGCTGCGCCATCGCCCGGGCCCTGGCCATGGATCCGGAGGTCATTCTGTTCGACGAACCGACCTCGGCGCTCGATCCCGAACTCGTGGGCGAGGTGCTGGCGGTCATTCGCGACCTGGCGGCCGAGAAGCGCACCATGGTCATCGTCACCCACCAGATGGACTTCGCCCGCGAGGTCGCCGACCGGACGATCTTCATGGACGAGGGCGCGATCCTGGAGGAAGGCCCGTCGGCGACCCTGTTCGCCGAACCCCGCGAAGAACGAACACAAAGGTTTCTCAGCAAATTGCGAAGCTTGCAGCCATAATTTAGCCTCTGGCGCCCCGCACCCCTCCCGGGCTACGCCGCGTGTGTCTAGAGGCGAGGATTCGTGAAACCCTATATCGACCTGAAAGGCGCTTCGGGCGCCGTCTATCGCTACAAGCTGGCCGAGGATCGCGACCCGCGCACCACGATCGCCGGCAACTACCTCTATGTGAACGCCGAAGGCGTCGTGGTGTTCGCCGGCGAGGCCAACAATCTGCACGACTCGACCCGCGGCTTCGCCGAGGCGGCCGAGAAACACAGCGCCGAGCACCTCTACATCCGCCTGAACGTCTCTGGCGCCGCGCGCGCCGACGAACTGGCCGACCTGCTGGCCGAGCTGTCGCCGGTGGGCAACCCCGCGCAAGCGGAAGACTGATCGCGTCAGGCCTCGGCGAAGAACTCGCCGAGCCTTGCGACCACTTCGGCTTGCGGCGACAGGATCGCTTGCAGGTGGTCGCCCGACGTCGACAGGAACGGCAGGTCGTTGGCCGCCGCGAAGGCCTGGGACGGTGCGTGATAGGGATCCGCCGTCCCGTCCCACAACAGCACCGGAACGCCTGCGCCCAGCACCGCCTGCGCCGCGCCGTCCAGCACGTTCAGCGCCTCGAAGCAGGCTTGCATGGCCGGCAGGACCTCCGGCGTCACCCAGCTGACCAGCACCGGCGCGACCTGCTGGCTGAAACCCCAGAAGATGTCGAACCGGATCGGCCCGGCCGGTCCCTTGGGCACGCCGCCTGACAGGTCCCAGCCGCCGATCGTCAGCGAGGCTAAGCGTTGGGGGTAGTGCTTGGCCACGCCCACCGCCATCCAGCCGCCCATCGAGTAGCCGACCATGTGCGCCTTTTCCGCGCCCAAAGCATCGAGCACGGCCACGATGTCGCCCGCCCGCTGGTCCTGGGCGTAGAGGTCTGGATCGGCCGGCTTGTCGCTGAGGCCATGGCCCAGGGAGTCGATGCAGGCCACGGTGAAGCGCTTGCTCAGGGCGGCGACGAAGCCGTTGGCGCGCCAGCTTTCGGCGTCCATGAACAGGCCGTGCTGCAGCACCACCAGCGGTCCCTGCCCCTCCACCGTATAGTGGATCTTCTGGCCGCGATGGGTGGCGAAGGGCATGGGCGAGTCTCCGGTAAGCGAGGCCGTTAGTCAGTCCGGTCCACAAATTCGCGCAAGGCGAACGGGACGAGAACACCTTGCCTTGGCTATCCTTCCGCCGATGCGTCCCGAGTCGCTCTTTCCCCTGTTCGCCGCGATCTCGACCCTCAAGGGGGTCGGGCCCCGCGTCGCGCCCCTGGTCGAGAAGCTGGCCGGGCCGATCGTGCGCGACGTGCTGTTCACGCCGCCGCAAAGCCTGATCCGCCGCACAGCGACCACGGCCGCCTTGGCCCAGGACGGCCAGGTCCAGACCTTCGTCGTCACCATCGACGCGCACCTGCCGCCGCAGCGCTCGGGCCAGCCCTGGCGGATCCGCGGCTGGGACGAGACGGGCTTCGTCACCTTGGTCTGGTTCAAGGGCCACGGCCCGCACCTGGAGCGCCAGCATCCGGCCGGAACGCGACGGGCCGTCAGCGGCAAGGTCGAGCGCTTCGGCTCCGAGATCCAGGTCGCCCATCCCGACTACATGCTCGAGGCCGAGCGGATCGACGAGATCCCGCCGATCGAGCCGGTCTATCCGGCCACGGCGGGCCTGCCCTCGCGCACCTTCCGCAGGTTCGCCCAAGAGGCCCTGTCGCGCGCCCAGGACCTGCCCGAATGGCAGGATGCGGCCTGGATGGCCCGCGAGGGCCTGCCGCCCTGGCGTGAGGCCTTCGAGCGCCTGCACGGGCCCGAAGGCGAGATCGACATGTCGCCGATGTCGGCGGCGCGCCGGCGGCTGGCCTATGACGAGCTACTGGCCCACCAGTTGGCCCTGGCCCAGCGCAAGGCCGGCAAGCGCGCCCAGCCTGGGCCGCGCATCGTCTCCGGCCCCTTGGCCGAGGCGGCCGAGAAGGCCCTGCCCTTCCGCCTGACCGGCGCCCAGGTGCGGGCCCTGTCGGAGGTGCGCGGGGACCTGGCCCATGGCGAGCGGATGAGCCGCCTGCTGCAAGGCGACGTCGGCTCGGGCAAGACGGTGGTGGCCATGCTGGCCATGGCCGACGCGGCCGGCGCCGGCTTCCAGTCGGCCCTTATGGCCCCGACCGAAATCCTGGCCCGCCAGCACTACGAGACCCTGGCCCCGCCGCTCGAGGCGCAAGGCCTCGCCGTCGTGCTGCTGACCGGCCGCGACAAGGGCGGCGCCCGCGCCGCCAAGCTGCAGAAGCTGGCCGACGGCTCGGCGGCCGTGGCGGTGGGCACCCACGCCCTGTTCCAGGACGACGTGGCCTTCCAGAACCTGGCCCTGACCATCATCGACGAGCAGCACCGGTTCGGCGTCAACGAGCGCCGGCGGCTGCAGGAGAAGGGCGAAGGGGTGCACCTCCTGGCCATGTCGGCCACCCCGATCCCGCGGACGCTGGAACTGACCGTGTTCGGCGACCTGGACGTCTCGCGTATCGACGAGAAGCCGCCGGGCCGCACGCCCGTGGCCACGCGCGCCGCGCCGACGCCGCGCGTGCCCGAGATCGTCGATCGCCTGCGCTCGGCCATCGAGGGCGGCGCGCAGGCGTTCTGGATCTGCCCGCTGGTCTCGGAGTCCGAGAAGGTCGACCTGCGCGCCGCCGAGGACCGTGCCGCCGACCTGCGGAAGATCCTGGGGCCGCGTGTTGGTTTGGTGCATGGCCAGATGCCCGCCGCCGAGAAGGACGCCGTCATGCAGGCCTTCGTCGACGGCGAGGTCGGGGTGCTGGTGGCCACCACGGTGGTCGAGGTGGGCGTCAACGTGCCCAACGCCAGCATCATGGTCATCGAGCACGCCGACCGCTTCGGCCTGGCGCAGCTGCACCAGCTTCGCGGGAGAGTGGGTCGCGGGATGCGCGAAAGCTCCTGCGTGCTGCTCTACGACCCGCCGCTGTCGGAAGTCGCCCAGCAGCGGCTGGACATCCTGCGGCGCTCCGACGACGGCTTCGAGATCGCCGAGAAGGACCTGGAACTGCGCGGCGGCGGCGATCCGCTGGGCCTCAAGCAGAGCGGCTTCCCGGCCTACCGCCTGGCCGACCCGGTGGCCCATCGCGACCTGATCGCGGTGGCCGCCGACGACGCCCGCCTGATCCTGGCCCGGGATCCGGCCCTGACCTCGCCGCGTGGCGAGGCGGTTCGGACGTTGCAGGCGCTGTTCGACTGGAAGCCGGCGTCCGGGCTGAACGACGCGGGGTGAGGCTTCGGCCGAGATGCTCCCCCTGAAGGGGGAGCTGTCGCGGAGCGACTGAGGGGGAAGAAGTTGCTGGCTTCGGGGCCGCACTGACCCCTCCTCCGCCCCATCGGGCCACCTCCCCCTTCAGGGGCTGGAACACGCAAACGAAAAACGGCGGGCCCTTTGGGACCCGCCGTTCTCGTTTCAGCTTGCGTCGCCGGCGGTTAGGCCGAGGCGGCGCCGCCCTTCTTTTCCGCGTAGATCAGCAGCGGCTGGGCCCGGCCTTCGACGACCTCGGCGTTGACCACCACTTCCTCGACGCCCTCGTAGTTGGGCAGTTCGAACATGGTCTCCAGCAGGATGCCTTCCATGATCGAGCGCAGGCCGCGGGCGCCGGTCTTGCGGGCGATGGCCTTCTTGGCGACCTGGTGCAGGGCGTCCTCGGTGAAGGTCAGGCCGATGTTCTCCATCTCGAACAGGCGCTGGTACTGCTTGACGAAGGCGTTCTTCGGCTCGGTCAGGATCTTCACCAGGGCGGCCTCGTCGAGGTCTTCCAGGGTGGCGATCACCGGCAGACGGCCGATGAATTCCGGGATCAGGCCGAAGCGCTGCAGGTCGTCGGGCTCGACGCCGCGCAGGATCTCGCCGGTGCGACGGTCTTCCGGATCGGCGACCTTGGCGCCGAAGCCGATCGACTTGGCCGAGCCGCGCGCCGAGATGATCCGCTCGAGACCGGCGAAGGCGCCGCCGCAGATGAACAGGATGTTCGTCGTGTCGACCTGCAGGAACTCCTGCTGCGGATGCTTGCGCCCGCCCTGCGGCGGCACGGAGGCGACGGTGCCTTCCATGATCTTCAGCAGGGCCTGCTGCACGCCTTCGCCCGACACGTCGCGGGTGATCGACGGGTTGTCGGACTTGCGGCTGATCTTGTCGATTTCGTCGATGTAGACGATGCCGCGCTGGGCGCGCTCGACGTTGTAGTCGGCGGCTTGCAGCAGCTTGAGCACGATGTTCTCGACGTCTTCACCCACGTAACCGGCTT
This sequence comes from Caulobacter sp. FG7, assembly GCF_057808875.1. Lineage (NCBI taxonomy): Bacteria > Pseudomonadati > Pseudomonadota > Alphaproteobacteria > Caulobacterales > Caulobacteraceae > Caulobacter > Caulobacter sp. FG7. The sequence continues at coordinate 94,860 of NZ_JBMDIW010000013.1, read as the reverse complement.
CGGTCAGGGTGGTGGCGTCGGCCATCGTGAACGGCACGTCGATGATTCGAGCCAGCGTCTGGGCCAGGAGGGTCTTACCCGTACCGGTCGGACCGACCAGCAGGATGTTCGACTTGGCCAGCTCCACGTCGTTGTTCTTCGAGGCGTGGTTCAGGCGCTTGTAGTGGTTGTGCACCGCGACCGCGAGCACCTTCTTGGCGTGACCTTGGCCGATCACGTAGTCGTCCAAGACTTCGCAGATCTCGCGCGGCGTCGGAACGCCGTCCTTGGACTTCACGAAGGCGATCTTGTGCTCTTCACGGATGATATCCATGCAAAGCTCGACGCATTCATCGCAGATGAACACGGTGGGTCCGGCGATGAGCTTGCGCACTTCATGTTGGCTCTTTCCGCAGAAAGAACAATACAGGGTGCTCTTGGCGTCGCCGCTGGCGGCTTTCGTCATGGTCGCTTCTCACGCTAGGGCGGATACGGCGAAAGCCGCTACCGCCGACTCCCAACGCGTATCCCGCCACCGAAGCAACAGGATACCCAACGGGAGTTGTCTAATCCTTGACATTCCCCGATCCGAACGCGCGGCACAAGCCTTGGAGCCCGTTTCCGGCGCCAAGTTCGTGGATGTTTCGGTTCTGACCATGGGATTCCATCCCTAGATGGGACGACTGTAGGCCAAAGCAAGCGATCAGTGGGCTGCGGAACATCGCCGCAGGCTCTAATCTTTCTGCAAGCGACCGGAATCGTGCTGCAAGCGGCGCCGCAAAAAGGAGTTCGCCCGGTGGGCGGAGACGAGATGTCCGAGATTCACGAGGCGTCGGAAGACGCTCACGCCCCGACGCACACCGAAGCCAGCCCGCCGCTGGTGGCCTTCGACTTCGACGGCACGCTGACGGTGCGCGACAGCTTCACCGCCTTCCTGAAGTGGCGGGTCAGCGGCGGCCGCTGGACAATGGGCATGATCCGCCTGGCGCCGGCCGCCCTCTCCTACCTGTTCCACCGCGATCGCGGCCGCATCAAGGCCGCGGCGATCCGCGAGTTCCTCAAGGGCGTGCCGCAGGAGCGGCTGGAGGCCCAGGCGCGCACCTTCGCCGAGACCCACGCCCAGAGCCTGTTCCGCCCCGACGCCCTGGCGGTGTGGCGGCGCTGGCGCGCGCAGGGCGCCCGGATGGTGATCGTCACCGCTTCACCCGACACGGTGGTCGCCCCGTTCGCCCGCGGCATCGGCGCCGACCTGCTGATCGGCACCAAGCTGGCCTACGACCTGAACGGCAAGGTGACCGGCGGGCTTTCGGGCCCCAACTGCCGAGGACCTGAGAAGGTGGTGCGCCTGCGCGAGACCTTCGGCGAGCGCGTGAAGCTGGCCGCCGCCTATGGCGACACCTCGGGCGACACCGAGATGCTGGCCATCGCCCAGGAGCGCGGCTACCGCATCTTCAAGGGCAAGCCGGTCTAGAACCGAGATCCTCCCCCTGAAGGGGAAGGGTTTTATTCGACGCTGGCGCCAGCCGACGCCAGACCCGGCGCCTGGGTGCTGACCGACAGGCTGCCGATCGCCGAATAGGCCTGGTCGAAGACGGCGCGCTGGTCGTCGTCCAGCGCCTTGTAGAGCCGCGTCATCGCCTTGACCCGACGTTGTTCCACGACCAGCTGCTCGCGCTGAAGGGCTAGGCCCGCACGGGCCTGGGCCAGGGGCGTCTCGTCCTCCGGCGCAGCCACGGCCAGCACCACGCCGGCCGGGCGGGCGCTGGAAGCCAGGATGAAGTCGCGCCAGCGGTCCTGCTGGGACGGCGTCAGGGCCAGGTTCTGGCGCAGCGTCGCCAGCCCCGCCGTCACGCCGTCCTGCAGCAGGCGATCGGAGACGATCTGCTGCACCTGCTCGGGGCTGACGCCGACACGCATGGTGGCGATGCCGTGGCGGGGCGCGGGATCAGAGAAGCCCTGGGCGTTGGCGGCCGCGCCGGCCAGGCTCAGGAAGGCCGCGAGGGCCGAAAGCAGCGAAAGGCGGCGGCGGGCGGTCATGGCCAGGCTCCGAGGCTCGAGGATCGTCATGCGATCCTTGTCGCCGCCCGGCCCGGCCGATCTGGGGCCTGTTTGTTTCGCCTGCTCGCCCGACGTGGCGAAAGCGGGACCATTGAGACAGCAAAGAAAAAGCCGCCGACCTTAAGGTCGGCGGCTTCGTCTCGCGAGCTCAGCGACGCTTACGCGCCGGCTTCCGAGGTTTCACGGTTCTCGTTGATCTGGTCGATCAGGCCCCAGGCCTTGGCTTCCTCGGCGCTCATGAAGTTGTCGCGATCCAGGTCGCGCTCGACCTCTTCATAGGTCCGGCCGCAGTGCTTGACGTAGATCTCGTTCAGGCGACGCTTGGTCTTCGAGATGTCCTCGGCGTGACGCATGATGTCCGAGGCCTGGCCGCGGAAACCGCCCGACGGCTGGTGGACCATGATGCGGGCGTTCGGCAGGGCGATGCGCTGACCGGGCGCGCCGGCGCACAGCAGCAGGCTGCCCATCGAAGCCGCCATGCCCATGCACACCGTCGTCACCGGGCTCTTGATGTATTGCATGGTGTCGTAGATCGCCAGGCCCGACGTCACCACGCCGCCCGGCGAGTTGATATACATGGCGATTTCCTTCTTGGGGTTCTCGGACTCCAGGAAGAGCAACTGGGCGCAGATCAGCGAGGCCATGCCGTCCTCGACCGGACCGGTGAGGAAGATGATCCGCTCCTTCAGAAGGCGCGAGAAGATGTCGAAGGCGCGCTCGCCGCGGCTGGTCTGCTCGACCACCATCGGAACCAGGTTCATCGCCGTCTCGACCGGATCGTACATCATGTGGGGTTCGCCCTTCTCGAAATGTCTTTGCGGGCGCGAATCAGCGTCGCGCCAGCGCACCTGACGCATATCGCGTGGCGCTTAACAGGTTGCAAGGCGCCGCCCCCCAACGAAAATGCGCAAAGGAAAGGCGCGGACCTTGCGATCCGCGCCTCCCGTTCGTTTCCCGAAGGAACGACAGCTTAGCCGCCGTAGCCTTCCGGCAGGTCGTCTTCTTCAAGGAGCTCTTCCTTGGAGACTTCCTTTTCCTCGACCTTGGCCTTGGCGAAGATCAGGTCGACGACCTTGTCTTCGTAGATCGGGGCGCGCAGCGAGGCCTGCAGGTCGGCGCGCTGGCGGTACATGTCGAACACCTGCTGGGCTTGGGCGCCGTACTGGCGGGCTTCGCGGACGATCGCTTCGTTCAGTTCCTGGTCGGTGACGACGACGTCGTTCTTGCGGCCGATCTCGGCGAGCACCAGACCCAGGCGCACGCGGCGCTCGGCGATCTTCTTGTATTCGTCCTGCAGCTGCTCTTCGGTCTTGTCGGCGTCTTCCGGCGGCAGGCCGCCTTGGGTCTTGTCGGCCTGGACCTGTTGCCAGATGCCGGCGAACTCGGCTTCCACCATGCGCGGCGGCAGGGCGAAGTCGTGCTTGCTGTCCAGCACGTCCAGCAGGGCGCGCTTGAGCTTGAAGCGCGAGCTGTTGGTGTAGCGGCCTTCCAGGTTCGACTTCAGCAGGTCCTTCAGGGCGGCCAGATCGGCCAGGCCCAGGCGCTTGGCCAGTTCGTCGTCGGCTTCGGCGTCGACCGGAGCGCGGACTTCCTTCACGGTGGTGGCGAACTCGGCGTCCTTACCGGCCAGTTCGGCGGCCTGGTACTCTTCCGGGAACTTCACCTTCACGGTGACCACGTCTTCCGGCTTGGCGCCGACCAGTTGCTCTTCGAAGCCCGGGATGAACTGGCCCGAACCGAGCACCAGCTCGGCGTCGTTGGCGGTGCCGCCGGCGAAGGCGACGCCGTCGATGGTGCCGACGAAGTCGATCAGCAGTTGGTCGCCGTCCTTGGCCTTCAGGCTCTTGCCCTTGCGCGGCTCATAGGTGCGGGCCTGCTTGGCCAGCTCGGCCAGGGCCTCTTCGACTTCCGAATCCTCGATCTTGTAGACCGGCTTGACCAGCTCGATGGTCGACGGATCGATCGGCTCGAATTCCGGCATGATCTCGACGGCCAGTTCGAAGGCCAGATCCTCGCCGCCGGCGATGACCTTGTCCATGTCGGACGTCGGCTTCAGATCGGGCTGGCCGGCCGGACGCAGCTTGTTGTCGTCCAGGATCTTCTGGGTGGTCTCGTTGAGCGCCTGCTCGATGACTTCACCCATCAGGCCCTTGCCATACAGGCGACGCACGTGCGCGGCCGGCACCTTGCCCGGGCGGAAGCCCTTGACGTTCATCTGCGGGGCGACTTCGGCGATACGAGCCTCGAGACGCGTGGCCAGCTCACTCGCGGGCACCGTAACGCCGTAAACCCGGCTGAGGCCTTCGCCCGACTTTTCAACGATCTGCATCGACATTCTTAGCTTCTCGGATCCGGGCGCCCGCGCCCGTCGTCCGCCCCAGGGGTCAAAAAATCATAGCCGCCCACGTCACCGGGGCGGCGAAAGAGCGCCCTTATGTCACGACACTTCGCGTCGATCAAAGGGTATGGCGTCGCCGCGCGCAAAACGCTGCGCGCGGCGACATGGTGCGGATGAGAGGACTCGAACCTCCACGCCTCTCGGCGCTGGAACCTAAATCCAGTGCGTCTACCAGTTCCGCCACATCCGCGTGGGGGCGAGCCTTAGCCGTCGTCGCAAGAGATTTGAAGTGGCCGCGAAGATTTTTCGTAGACTTGAGGAACCGCGCTCGGGCGACGTCGTTTTCTCCGTGTCCCGTCGAGCGTAACGCCACGGGACATTGACCGGCCCGAGCCTTGCCCCCCCGACTGACGCTCGGGCCGGTTTTCCCTCTCCCTACGGATCAGGCTCGGCGCGCCATTCGGTCACGCTTGAACTTTGGTGGATTCGCACGCAACCATTGCCCATCAGCGACGGTTAACTGCGCCATGGCGTAGGAGAACAGCGTATGCGGACGATCGAGGTCAACCAGACCGACGGCGGTTGGGAAGTCACCTGCGACCATCAGGTGGTGTTCACCGATTCCCTCGAGCAGCGATCGTTCCAGGCCGCCCTCGACTACGGCAGCCGGCTGTTCGACGAGGGTGTCCGCGCCGAGATCGTGCTGCACCGCCTGGAAGCCTGAGCAGCCCCCTCCTCGCCTGTCCGCCCCGCGAGCGCGACGCTGCGTCCCCTTGCGGCCGCGCGGCGTCACCTTTAAAGCCAAGCCTGCATCAAGAGTTGGGCTCGCCCAACGCCAACCTGCTTCCCGAGCAAGGTGGCGCCCCGTCGGGGGGATGCGGCCGCGACGGCAACGAAACGGGTGAGCCCTAGAGCCGTCGCGAGTCTTGGTTTTTCGACGGACGGACGCTGCCCATGCCCATCAAGATTCCCGACGACCTGCCGGCCCGCGCCTCGCTGGAAGCCGAAGGCCTGTCGCTGATGGCCGACACCGACGCCGCCCGCCAGGACATCCGGCCGCTGCGCATCGGCCTGCTGAACCTGATGCCCGACAAGCCCAGCACCGAGCGCCAGTTCGCGCGCCTGCTGGGCGCCAGCCCCCTGCAGATCGAACTGTCGCTGATCCAGCTGTCCAGTCACTCGCCCAAGACCACCTCGGCCGAGCACATGCTGGCTTTCTATCGCACCTGGGAAGAGGTGCGGCACGAGCGCTTCGACGGCCTGATCGTCACCGGCGCGCCGGTCGAGACCCTGCCGTTCGAGGAGGTCAGCTACTGGGACGAGCTGTCGCGCATCTTCGACTGGAGCGAAACCCACGTGCATGCGGGCCTTGCCGTCTGCTGGGGCGCCCAGGCGGGCGTGAAGCACTTCCACGGCGTGCCCAAGCACGTGCTGGCCGACAAGCGCTCGGGCGTGTTCCCCCACGCCAATCTGGCCCCGGCCTCGCCCTACCTGCGAGGCCTGGCCGACGAGATCGACATTCCGGTGTCGCGCTGGACCGAGGTGCGCCCGGAAGACCTGCCGGCCGACGGCGGCCTGCGGGTGCTGCTCGATTCGGAGGAGTCGGGCCTGTGCCTGCTGGAGGACGCCCGCCGCCGCTGGCTCTACATGTTCAACCACCCGGAGTACGAGACCGGCACCCTGGCGGCCGAGTATGCCCGCGACCGGCTGATCGATCCCGCCACGCCGCCGCCGGCGCACTACTTTCCGGGCAATGATCCCAGCCGCCCGCCGCGCAACCGCTGGCGCAGCCACGCCCACCTGCTGATCGGCAACTGGCTGAACGAGGTCTACCAGACCACGCCGTTCGAACTGGAGACGATCGGAGCGGCGTAAGGACACCTCTCCCTATGGGAGAGGTTTTTCACGGGTGTCCCACAACCGCTTCAGCACCGCCGGCGCCAGCCCCGGCAAATCCTCGGCGATCAGTCCCGGGCCATGCAGCCCAGCGCATTCGGCATGGATCCAGGCGCCGGCGCAGGCGGCGTCGAAGCTGTCCATGCCTTGCGCCGCGAGCCCTGCGATGAAGCCCGCCAACACGTCGCCCGAACCGGCGGTGGCCAGCCAGGGGGAGCCGTTGAGGTTCACCGCCGTGCGGCCGTCCGGCGCGGCGATCACCGTATCGGGCCCTTTAAGCAGCACGATCGCCCCGGCCTGGCGCGCAGCCTCCCGCGCAGCGGCGATGCGTTCGGGCGAAGCCTTCAGCAGACCCGGAAACAGCCGCTCGAACTCGCCCGCATGCGGGGTCAGCACGTCGTCGCGATCGAGACGCGCGAAAAGCTCGTCGGGCGCGTGGGCGAAGCTGGTCAGGGCGTCGGCGTCGACCACCAGGGCAGCCCCGGTGCCGGCCAGGGCGGTCAGGTTGCGGGCTGTCGCCTCCCCCACGCCCGCGGCGGGACCGATCACGGCGGCGGCCGCCCGCTCGGCCAGAACGGCAAGATCGGCTTCGGTTTCGAAAGGAGCCAACATCACCGCTTCCAGGTGGGCGGCGTTGACCGCCAACGCTCCCGGCGGCGACAGCAGAGTGACGACGCCCGCCCCGATCCTCAGACCCGCCCGCGCCGCCAGTCGCGCCGCGCCCGTGCTCCAGGCCTCGCCGCTGACCACCACCATCCGGCCGCGCGCGTGCTTGTGCGCATTGTTCAACGGCCAGGGGAACCGCGCCCCCCACAGGGCCGGATCGTTCTCGACCAGCGCGCCCGCGCCGGTCTCTGAAAGGCCGATATCGACCACGTCGACCTCGCCGCAGGCCGCGCGGCCTTGGGCCAGCACATGGGCCGGCTTGCGACGGTGGAAGGTGACGGTCAGCGTCGCGGCGAAGGCCGCGCCGCCCAGCGGAGCGCCGGTGTCGCCATGCACGCCGCTGGGCGTATCGACGGCGACGATGCGCGAGGCCAGCCCTTCGGCCGCGCGCGCTAGGTCCTCGGCGGCGCCTTCCAGCGGTCGCGACAGGCCCGCACCAAACAGGGCGTCGACATAGAGCTCAGCCGGCGAGACGGCCGGGTTCAGCGGATGGACCTCGCCGCGCCAGCGCTCGGCCGCCCAGCGGCAGGAGGCGGAGGCCGGCGGCGCCAAGGCCTCGACCCGCACCGGCCAGCCACGCCGCTTGAGGTGGCGGGCGATGACGTAGCCGTCGCCGCCGTTGTCGCCGGGGCCGCACCAGATCACCACCGGGCGGCGCGACCAGCGCGCGCGGATCGCCTCGGCCGCCCCCTTGCCGGCCCGCTCCATCAGCGTGGTCGCCGGCGTTCCAGCCGCCACCGCCGCCGCATCGGCCGCCTTCATCTCGTCGACGGTCATGATCTGGCGAGGCGACACGTATGGCTCCATCAAAGAACGCCGGTGGAGGCTTCCCTGCCTTTCTCGACCAGCCGCAGGCGGTTGTCGACGACTTCGAAGACGGTGACACTCGTGTGGTCGGGCCGGAAGGCCATCACCGCTTCGGTTCCCTCCGCAGCCGCCACCGCGGCGTTGAGCGCGACGAAATGACTGAAGACGGCGCATCCCTCGCATCGCGCCAAGGCCCCGGCGACTTCCCCCGTCCAGACCAGGTAGTCGCGGTCACCCCTGATATCGGCCCAGTCGCCGGCGAAGGCCTGCTTCAGCCAGGCCGGACGGTTTTCGGGCGGCAAGGCGGCCGGCGTCGGGATCTCGCCCACGGCCAGCTCGATCTCGACCGGCACGCCCAGCATCTGCGCCAGCGGCGCGGCGGTCTCACGGCAGCGTCGCAGCGGCGAGGAGACCACCCGCGTCGGCCGTTCCCCCTCCGGCAGGGCGGCAAGAATGGCGGCCACCGCCCTCGCCTGCTCCTGGCCCGTCTCGTCGAGCCCCGGATCGTCGTCGTGACCGCCCCAGGTGGCGGCCGGCTTGCCGTGGCGAATGACGTGGACGCGGCCCATCAGGCGGCGTCCGGCGTGAAGAGGTTGCGGATCCCGTCGGGGTGAGGCCCGACCGTCCCGGTGCGCCCGACGCCCTCGCGGCTTTCCAAATCCGCCAGGGTCGCCGGATCGTCCGGCGTGTTGGCCACGAACCGCGCGCCGTCCTGCGAGCGCCCGATGACGATGCCCATGCGCGGCCCCTGGCGGGCGTGGACGACGGTATAGGTCTCGATGGTCGCGCGGCCCTCCGGCGCCTCGACGATCGGCGGATGCGGCAGGGCGTCGATCTCCTTCTGGATCACGGCCGGATCCTCGCGCCGCCATTCGCCCTCCACCGGACGCGTTGAATAGACGCCGACCGACTGCTTGGTCAGGAACCAGCCGTTGGCGGTCGACAGACCGTAGGCGCCGGGCCGCGCGCGCAGCCGCTCGATCAGCCGCGCCACGGCGTGGAGACTGTAGTTGTTTCCCGGCCCGCCGAAATACGGCAGCCCGCCGGTGACGGTGAGACCGCGCGGATCGTCCAGCGCCAGGCCCAGCTCCTCGGCGGCGACCTGCACCGCCGATGGGAAGCAGGAATAGAGGTCGATCAGATCGAGATCTGCCAGGCCGACGCCCGCCATCTCCAACGCCCGCTTGCCGGTGAGACGGATGGCGGGGCTGGAATGGAAATCCTGTCGCTGTAGCGGGTACCAGAGGTCGGCGGCGTCGGCGCAGCCATGCAGGAAAACCCAGCGGTCCTGCGGCACGCCCAGTTCACGGGCCATGCCGACGCTGGCGACCAGCACGGCGGCCGACTGGTCGACCTCCATGATGGCGTTCAGGTACTTGGGGTACGGGTAGCCGACCATGCGGTTGCGCTCGGTCACCGTGACCAGTTCCTCAGCACTGCGCTCGACGGGGAACCAGGCCTCTGGATCGGCGGCGGCCACCTTGGTGAACGGCGAGAACAGCGCGCCCAGCCGCGCCTGGTGGTCGGCAAGGCTGCGTCCGTCGCGGGCTCGCAGGGCGTTCTCGAACAGCGGGTAGGTGTTGACCGGATAGCCCAGGCCGTGGACGGCCTCCTGCTTCGTCACCCCGGGACGCGGATCGCCGATGCGCGCGGGTTTGCTGTCGATGTCGTCGGCCCAGCCATCGAAGCCCAGGCCGTTCTTCATCCGCTTCATCAGCGAGCCGAGAAACTCGGCGCCCGCGACCAGCCCCAGCCGCGACTCGCCGCGGGCGATGCCCTCGGCCAGGATGTTGATCGCCTGCTGGGGGCTGTTGCCTCCGGTCTCGGTGTAGACCGACCAGGCCGGCGCCGCGTCGATCGCCCGCGCCAGGCTGGCCGGCGGATCCGACAGGCGGGGAAGCGGCAGTTTCGAAAGACCGCCCGGAGCGTCGATGCTGAACGCTACGACCGCCAGAGCGTCCAATTGCGCAAGAACCGGCCCCTGCAGCCCCGCGTCAGCGACAGCCCGTTTCGCCGCAATCTTCAGCAATTCCAGCGGCGAAGGCGAATTTTCAGCAGGACCGCGAAATGTGAACTGGCCCGCACCGATCAAAACCGGTGTCTCGTCGCGCATGTTCACCCCCGTTCAAACGATCGTTTTTGCAATCCTAGGCGGCTATCAGGGCGCGACAAGGCCGTTTCCGGCCGCAATTCCGAAATGCATATTTTTCGATCAAACGTCGCTCAAGATTCACTCATATGCCTGAATGCACGTTCGAACCGCGACAATCGCGGGAACCCCGGCTTGTAGCGCTCCGGGCGGCGTGATCCTTGCCGCTCAAAGTCAGAGGCCATGCGCCATCGGGCGCGGAAGAGACCGATGAAAAAGATCGAAGCCGTCATCAAGCCGTTCAAGCTGGATGAGGTCAAAGAGGCGCTCCAGGACATGGGCGTCCAAGGGATGACCGTTCTGGAAGCCAAGGGCTACGGACGCCAGAAGGGCCACACCGAGCTCTATCGCGGCGCCGAGTACGTCGTGGACTTCCTGCCCAAGATCAAGGTCGAGGTTGTCGTCGAGGACAGCCAGCTCGAGCCCGCGCTCGAGGCGATCACCAACGCCGCCCGCACGGGCCGCATCGGCGACGGCAAGATCTTCGTCTCGGAGATCACCGAAGTCGTCCGCATCCGGACCGGCGAAACCGGTCCGTCCGCCGTCTAGCCCACGGCCTCCTCCTCTCAGACTTTCTCGCTCAAAGGGGATATCAATGAGCACCGCCAAGGAAATCCTGGACCTGATCAAGGAAAAGGACGTGAAGTACGTCGACGTCCGCTTCACGGACGTTCGCGGCAAGCTGCAGCACGTCACCTTCGACATCGACCTGGTCGACGACGAATTCCTGAACGACGGCACCATGTTCGACGGCTCGTCGATCGCCGGCTGGAAGGCCATCAACGAGTCGGACATGAAGCTGCGTCCGGACCTGACCTCGGCCATCATCGACCCGTTCTACCAGCAGACCACCCTGGCGCTGTTCTGCGACGTCGTGAACCCGGACGACGGCACCCCCTACAACCGTGACCCGCGCTCGATCGCCAAGGCCGCGCTGAACTACGTCAAGTCGGCCGGCGTGGGCGACACCGTCTACTTCGGCCCGGAAGCCGAGTTCTTCATCTTCGACGACGTGCGCTGGTCGACCGCGCCGCACGACACCGGCTACTCGTACGACTCCACCGAACTGCCGGTGAACTCGGGCAAGGCCTATCCGGAAGGCAACATGGGCCACCGCCCGGGCCCCAAGGGCGGCTACTTCCCGGTGAACCCGGTCGACTCGGCCCAGGACCTGCGCGGCGAAATGCTGGCCGTCATGGGCGAGCTCGGCATGAAGCCGGAAAAGCACCACCACGAAGTGGCCCCGGCCCAGCACGAACTCGGCCTGAAGTTCGACACCATGGTCACCATGGCCGATCGCATGCAGCTCTATAAGTACGTGATCCACAACGTGGCCCACGCTTACGGCAAGACCGCCACCTTCATGGCCAAGCCGATGTTCGGCGACAACGGCTCGGGCATGCACGTGCACCAGTCGATCTGGCAGGACGGCAAGCCGCTGTTCGCCGGCGACAAGTACGCCGGCCTGAGCCAAGAATGCCTGTGGTACATCGGCGGCATCATCAAGCACGCCAAGGCCATCAACGCCTTCTCGAACTCGACCACCAACAGCTACAAGCGCCTGGTGCCGGGCTACGAAGCCCCGGTGAAGCTGGCCTACAGCTCGCGCAACCGTTCGGCCTCGATCCGCATCCCGCACGTCGACTCGCCCAAGGCCAAGCGCATCGAAGCCCGCTTCCCGGATCCGATGGGCAACCCCTACCTGACCTTCGTCGCTCTGCTGATGGCCGGCCTGGACGGCATCATCAACAAGATCGATCCGGGCGCGGCCGCCGACAAGAACCTCTACGACCTGCCGCCCCGCGAGCAGAAGAAGATCCCGGAAGTCTGCGGCAGCCTGCGCGAAGCCCTGGAAAGCCTGGACAAGGACCGCGCCTTCCTGAAGGCCGGCGGCGTCATGGACGACGACTTCATCGACAGCTACATCGAGCTGAAGATGGAAGAAGTGATGCGTCTGCAACTGCACCCGCACCCGGTCGAATTCGAGATGTATTACAAGTGCTAAGCCTTACGGCCTAAAGCACTTTGGGATCGGCCCGGGGCGCAAGCTCCGGGCCTTTTCTTTTGGAGAACCGCCGATGATCCGCACCAGCTGCCACTGCGGCGCCGTGGGCTTCGAGATCGACGCCGCGCCGGCGGAAGTGACCGAGTGCAACTGCACGATCTGCCGCCGCTACGGAGTGCTGTGGGCCTACTATCCGCTGGGCGCCGTGCGCCGCGCCGAGAGCGGGCCGACCGACACCTACGAGTGGGACGACCGCTCGATCGCCTTCCACCGCTGTCGGACCTGCGGCTGCGTCACCCACTGGAGCTCGAACGATCCAGGACGCGACAAGATCGGGATCAACGCCCGGCTGATGGAGCCGCAAGTGCTGGCGGCAGCGCGGGTGCGGCGCCTGGACGGGGCGGTGACAGAGCGTTACGTGGACTGAGGAGCATCTGGCTCCCCAGTCCCGTTGTTCAGATCAGGCGTCGGCCAGATCACGCGTCGGCTTGGGCGATCCCGTCACGGAACTCGTCGGCGGGAACGAACGAAGCGCCCTCCTCGTCCAGCACCCACGCGCCCTTGAAGGCGGCATGGGCCGGATCGAGATCCTCGTCGAGCAGGTCGCCCTCGTAGAGGCTGACATTGGTGTAGTCGAAATCCAGCGACAGCTGGCTGGCGAGATCGAGCATCTCGTCCGCCATCCGGCGGGCGTAACCCAGGGCTTCGCTCTCGTTGGAGAACTCGTCCGTCAGGGTGTTCACCTCCGCTGAATCGCTGCCTTGGGTCGCGCTGGTGGTGACGATGGTAAAGGCGGGCATTGGTCATCTCTCGAAGGTGTTGAACCACCCTCCTAATCCCATTCGCCAGGAAGAGCGGCCATATTTTGAGAGACCTTTCGCCGCGGGCGACCGCCGGCAAGACCCGTCCCGGCCTCACGCGCCCCCGCGGGCGTCCTTTCTTGCGGTGCGATAGGTCTTCTGGGCCTTGCCCAGGCGACGACGTTCGGCGTCCTTGAACGCCCGGGCCGCCTTGTCCTCGACCGCAGCCAGCTCCTGGGCGAGCTTGCGGAAGTGCTCCCAGCGCTTGGGGTCCAGGTCCCCGCTCAGTATGGCGCCCTGCACCGCGCAGCCGGGTTCGTTGGCATGGCCGCAGTCGCCGAACTTGCAGGCTTGCGCCAGGCGCTCGATGTCGTCGAACACCTGGTTCACGCCCTCGTCGGCCTCCACCAGCCCCACCTCCCGGACGCCGGGCGTGTCGATGATCAGTCCGCCGCCGGGCAGCATGGCCAGCTCGCGATGGCTGGTGGTGTGGCGGCCACGGTCGTCGGCCTCGCGGATCGCCTGGGTGGCCATTCGCCGCTCGCCCAGCAGGGTGTTGACCAGGGTGGACTTGCCAACACCGGACGAGCCGATCAGGACACAGGTTTCGCCGGCCGCCAGGTGGGCCAGCAAGGCGTCAAGGCCCCGCCCCTCGCGGGCGGAGACGGTCACGACCGGACAACCGACCGCCAGGGCCTCGACCTCGGCGGCGAGAGAGTCGGCCTCGGCGCAGATGTCCGACTTCGTCAGCACGACCACCGGGCGCGCGCCGCTCTGCCAGGCGGCGGCCAGGTAGCGCTCGATCCTGCGCGGATTGAGGTCTCCGTTCATCGAGGTGACGATGAAGGCCAGATCGACATTGGCCGCGACCACCTGAGGGGTCTGCACGCTGTCGGCGGCCCGGCGAACCAGGGCGGTGCGGCGCGGCAGGACGGCCTGAATGACAGCAGTGCGTTCGGCCAGGTTCATCGACAACGCCACCCAGTCGCCGACCGCCGGATGGCCAGCCTCCTGGGCTTCGTGGCGCAGACGGCCGGAAAGCTTGGCGCGCACCTCGCCCTCGGCCGTAGCCACCAGATAGCCGTTGCGCTGCTGGACGACCACGCGACCAGCCGCATAGCCGGCGCGCTCGTGAGGCTTGAAAGCCTCGGCCAGCAGGTCAGACCATCCGTATTGCTCGATCAAGTTGGGTTCCATAGGCCAGCGATCCGTCGCCGCACCGCCTAGCAGCAAAACGGCACGCGCCGGAAGCCGGATCGCGACGGGTCGGAGAATACGACCGTTCGAGCTGGAGACCTACAGCCCCACCCCGCCCACCGGCGTGGTCTCGAAGCGGTGGCCGAAGCCGGCGATGATCGGCCTGGCCTTTGCGATGGCGGCCTGCACCGAAGGCAGCTTCAGCGAGGCGGCGTGGCTTTCCTTGTCGGTCCAGACCTCGGTGATCCAGATCGCGTCGGCGTCGGTCGGGTCGAGCGCCAGAATGTAGGACAGGCAGCCCGGCATGGCCTCGGTTCCCTCCTTCAGGATCGCGACCAGGTCGTCGCGCTTGCCGGGGGCGGCCTTCATCTGGCCGATCAGTCCGTACATCGTCTTGTCTCCAGCAACGGCGAGCGACGGCGCGATCGCCGCCGCCACGCCGCCGATCATGGCCTGCCTGCGGTCCATTCCTGTCAGGAGGCCTTGCACTCGCCCTCGTGGGCGACGCTGACACCCTGGCCCGCCGCGCTGCAGGCGTTGCCGTAGGTCTTGCCGTCGCAGCCGCAGACGGGGCGGTAGTCCATGGTGCAGACCTGCGGGCGCGGACGGCAGATCCCCGAGGCGTCGGCGACCGTCTTGCAGGCGCCGACCGGCATCACGCAGGACAGGCCCTCGCCACACTGGAAGCCGGCGATGCCGCCGCACATGCCGCCTTCGGCCACGGGCGCACGCGACATCGGCGGCGGCGAGCCCGTGGAAGGCCCGGCGGGCTGGCCCGCGCAGGCGCTGATCAGAAGGGCGGCCACAAGGCCGAGCCAGGGACGCAAGCTCATGAGGTTCCTCCCGCGCGGATTCGACCGCAGGTCGCGATCCTCGCACGAAGCACGCGCGACAGACAAACGCCGCAATCGGGGAAAAATGGGGCGCCGTGCTGCTTGATCGGGGGTCTGAATTGGTCTGTCCTCGCGGCCTCTTCGAGAGTCGGGGAATATTGATGACACGATGGGGTACGACGGCCGCGGCCGTCAGTCTGCTTGCGCTGGGCCTTTCGGCCTGCGCTACGACCGGAACGACAGCCAAGCCGCAGGCGTCCGCCAAGCCCGCCGAAAAGGCTGAGGCCAAGCCGCTGCCCAAGGGCCTTGATGGCGAGGCCTCGTCGGGCTTCCCGTCGACCTACGCGCCCCTGCCCTCGCGCCCGACCGCCTTCGTCGGCGCCACGGTGCTGACCGCGACGGGCCAGCAGATCGACAACGGCGTGGTCGTCGTGCAGGACGGCAAGATCGTCGCCGTCGGCGGCCCCGAGACCGCCATCCCGGCCGGCGTGACCACCATCGACGCCAAGGGCAAGTGGATCACCCCCGGCATCATCGACTCCCACAGCCACCTGGGCGTCTATCCCTCGCCCGGCGTGTCGGCCAAGTCGGACGGCAACGAGGCCACCGATCCCAACACCGCCCAGGTCTGGGCCGAGCACTCGGTGTGGCCGCAGGATCCGGGCTTCAACCGCGCCCGCGCCGGCGGGGTGACCACCCTTCAGATCCTTCCCGGCAGCGCCAACCTGTTCGGCGGCCGCTCGGTGACGCTGAAGAACGTGCCCTCGACCACCATGCAGGGCATGAAGTTCCCGGGCGCGCCCTACGGCCTGAAGATGGCCTGCGGCGAGAACCCCAAGCGCGTCTATGGCTCCAAGAACCGCACGCCCTCGACGGCGATGGGCAACGTCTTCGGCTATCGCAAGGCCTGGATCGACGCGGCCGACTACGCTCGCAAGTGGGACGACTACCGCGCTAAGAAGGAAAAGGGCGAGAAGGCCGACGCGCCCAAGCGCGACCTGCAGCTGGAAACCCTGGCCGGCGTGCTCAAGGGCGATATCCTGGTGCAGAACCACTGCTATCGCGGCGACGAGATGGCCGTGATGATCGATGTGGCCAAGGAATTCGGCTACAAGATCACCATGTTCCACCACGCGGTGGAGAGCTACAAGGTCGCCCCCTTGCTGGCCAAGGAAGGCATCTGCTCGGCCACCTGGGCCTCGTGGACCGGCTTCAAGATGGAAAGCCTGGACGGCGTCGACTCCAACGCCGCCATGGTCTGGAAGGCCGGCGCCTGCGTCGTGATCCACTCCGACGACCCGATCATGACCCAGCGCCTCAACCAGGAGGCCGCCGTCGCCATGACGGCGGGCAACAAGATCGGCTACGGCATCACCCGCGCCGAGGCCATCAAGTGGATCACGGCCAATCCGGCGAAGGCCATGGGCATCGCCGACAAGACCGGCAGCCTGGAAGCGGGCAAGGCCGGCGACATCGTGGTCTGGAGCAGCGATCCGTTCAGCGTCTACGCCAAGGCCGAGCAGGTCTATATCGACGGCGCCCTGACCTACGACCGCAACGACAAGCGCTATCAGCCCAAGTCCGACTTCGAGCTCGGCCAACCCGGCCAGGGAGCGTTCAACTGATGATCCGGTCCATTCTTCTCGCCGGCGCGGCCCTGACCGCCGTCATCGCCGCTCCCGCCGCCGCCCAGACCTTCGCCATCGTCAACGCCCGCATCGAGCCGGTGTCGAGCGCGGCGATCCCGTCGGGCGCGATCCTTGTCCAGAACGGCAAGATCGCCGCCGTCGGCGCCAATGTCGCCGTGCCGGCCGGCGTGACCACCATCGACGCCAAGGGCGGGGTCGTGACCCCGGGCCTGGTGGCGCCGTCGTCCAACATCAGCGCCTCGGAGATCGGCGGCGTGCGCGAAACGCGCGACGACGGCACAGGCAACGCTCTGTCGGCGGGCTTCGACATCGCCTACGGCGTCAACCCGGCCTCGCCGATGATCGGCCTGGCCCGCGACGGCGGCGTCACCGCCTCGGCCGTCACCCCGGTGCTGTCGGGAGTCGGCGGCGGCAGCCACGAGCACGCCGACGACGGCGTGGTCGAGGAGATGACCGCCGGCAAGGACGGCGGCGGCGATCCCCCGCTGTTCGGCGGCCAGGCCGCCTTCGTGCGGCTGAAGGCCGGCGAGGCCGACATCGTCTCGAAGTCGAAGACCGCCGTGACCCTGTCGCTGGGCGAGGCCGGGGCCCGCGCGGCCGGCGGCTCGCGCGGCGCCTCGATCGTGCTGGTCAAATCGGCCCTGCAGGACGCTCGCGCCTTCGCGAAGAACCGCGCCGCCTTCGAACAGGGCGCCACGCGCGACTACGGCCTCTCGCGTCTCGACCTCGAGGCCCTGGTTCCGGTCGTGCAGGGCAAGACCCCGCTCTTGATCCGCGCCCACCGCGCCTCCGACATCCGCCTGGCCCTCAAGCTGGCGGCCGAGGAGAAGGTCAGGATCGTACTGGAAGGCGCCGAGGAAGGCTGGCTGGTGGCCGGCGAGATCGCCAAGGCCGGCGTGCCGGTGATCGTCGACACCCAGGCCGACCTGCCCGACAGCTTCGAGACCCTGGGCTCGCGGCTCGACAACGCCGCCCGCCTGAACGCGGCCGGCGTGACCGTCGCCATCAACGGCGCGCGCGACTTCAACAACCTGCGGCAGGAGCGCCTGAACGCGGGCCTGGCCGTCGCCAATGGCCTGCCCTACCCAGCCGCCCTGGCGGCGATCACCCTGACCCCGGCCAGGATCTGGGGCATGGCCGACCAGATCGGCTCGCTGGACGTCGGCAAGACCGCCGACCTCGTGCTGTGGACAGGCGACCCGCTGGAAACCACCACCTGGGCCGAAAAGGTGTTCATCGGCGGCGTCGAGCAGCCCGCCGACAGCCGCCAGAGCCAGCTGCGCGACCGCTACGCGGCGGGCGACAACGGCCTGCCCCCGGCCTACCGATAAGACGACCGGACGGCCCGCTTCCCACCGGAGGCGGGCCGTCGCTTTTCGAGGGAAGAGATGGAAGCCGCCACCATCGTCATCCGTCCCTATCGGACCGACGATGCGCCCCACATGGCGCAGCTCTACTACGAGGCCGTTCACGGGCTCGGGAGACGCGCATACTCCGCAGCCCAGGC
Source organism: Caulobacter sp. FG7 (assembly GCF_057808875.1). Taxonomy (NCBI): domain Bacteria; kingdom Pseudomonadati; phylum Pseudomonadota; class Alphaproteobacteria; order Caulobacterales; family Caulobacteraceae; genus Caulobacter; species Caulobacter sp. FG7. The sequence goes on along the minus strand of NZ_JBMDIW010000013.1, from coordinate 76,976 downwards.
GGCCGCCTGGGCCCCCGCACCACTTAAGCCGCTCGACGTGCTGAACCGCGCCGCCGACGGCCGCACGACCTTCGTCGCCGTCGACGCCAGCGACAATGCCATCGCCTATGTCGACCTGGAGGCCGACGGCCATGTCGACCACCTCTATTGCCATCCCGATTTCGCCGGCCAGGGCGTGGCTTCCCGCCTGCTGGAGACGGTGATCCAGCAAGCCGTGGAGCAAGGCCTCGCCGCCCTCTACGTCGAAGCCAGCGAGCTGGCCCGGCCGGTGTTCGAGCGCCATGGCTTCACCGTGACGGCGCGGCGCGACTTCGAGGTGCGCGGCGTTCCGATCCACTACTACGCCATGCGACGCGAACTGGCCTGAGCCGCCGGCGCCTCATCGCCCAGCTAGACCTAGGTCTAGCCGGCGCCTCCCTATGCCTTCGCGCGGCAAACCGATGGATGGATACCGCTCCAGCCGCCTCGCGCCGAAAGTGCTGACGTCGCCCGGCGGCCCCATCCGGCGCCACGGGTAAGCTTTCGACGCAAGGAGACGGCAATGTCGGACATCATCATCACGGACAAGCAACTGTCGGCCTCGGCCTATACGGCGATCATCAACGCGCCGATCGAGACGATCGACATCGCCGACTGGCTGTTCACCCTGCCGGAGGCCGAATACCAGCGCTGCTGCGCGCCCGACCACATCTCGGCCGGCGCCACCTTCACCGACGACGGTCGGCGCATGTCGATCAATGTCGAGATGATCGGCCAGACCCTGATGGTGCAGCACTATGTGGCCGAGGTCGCCAGCCCGACCCTGTGCAGGATGGTGTCGACTTCGGACGCCTTCACGCCCAACGGCCGCACGCGCGTGCAGGTGATCTGGACCCTGAGCGCCCGGAAGATCGACGAAGCGACCTGCGAATACACCAACAGCGTGGTCGCCCACCCCACCCAGGAATTCCTCGACTTCATCGACAAGCATGGCATGCCGTTCGAGGACGCCGCCGACGCCCGTCAGCGCGACGGCGGCGACCACAACAGCCGCGAAACCCCGCTGTTCGCCGCCAGCATCGAACGCCGCGCCCTGGCCCGCATGGCGGCCAAGGCGGCCTGAGAGCAAACAGCGCCCAAGACGAAAACCTCGCCCTTCGACAAACTCAGGGTGAGGTTTTCGAACGACCAGGCAACGGTCCTCATCCTGAGCCTGTCGAAGGACGAGGACCGCGCACGGAGCCTGAAAGCCCCTCAGGGCCAGACGTTGTTGGACGTCACGCTGTCGCCGCCCGTCGGGACCTGGCAGTCGTTGAAGCTGATCGCCACCGACTGGCCCCAGTTGGTCGAGTCCGCCTGGACCTGGAAGTGCAGGTGCGGTCCCGAGGTGCGCCCCGTATTGCCCGAGGTGGCGATCGGCTGGCCGCGCTGGACGACGTCGCCGACGTTCACCAGCACGCCGTTCTGCTGGATGTGGAAGTACCAGCTGGTGAAGCCGCCCGGATGACGGATGCGCACGGCGTTGCCCCAGTTCTGCAAGCTGCCGCCCGGGAACGGCGTGTTGCTGGGCGTGGTGGGGGCGTTGGGATTGTAGGTCGTGCTCTGGCTTTCCTGTAGCCACTCGACCGTGCCGCCACGCACCGCCCGGATTTGCGTGCCTGCCGGCATCGAGAAGTCGAAGGCGAAGGCCTGGCTGCCGTTGTGCGAGCCGCCGGGATTGTTGTTGCCTTGGCCGACATTGCGCGTGTCGCCCGCCTTCCACGGATAGCGATAGGCGCCGACGGCGCTGTCCTGCTGTTCGATGAATTCCATGCGCAGGCCGCGACCGAAATAGGCGGCGTCCTCGGTCTTGAAGTCGACCGGGCAGCGGCGGTGGCTCCACCACTGGGTTCCCGTTCCCGGCCTCCAGACGGCGGCATAGGCGTCGCCATCGACCGACAGCGCCGCCAGCCGCAGGCCCTGGTTGAAATAGGTCTGGTCCTGGGTCTCGACCTGGGCGCCGGTCATGCCCGAGCGCCACCACTGCGCGCCGCTCCCCGGACGCCAGACCGCGGTGTAGCGGCCGCCGTCGACTTCCAGCAGGGTGATGCGCAGGCCGTTGTCGAAATGGGTCTGATCCTGCGCCTTCATCTGATCGACGGTCATGCCGGTGCGCCACCACTGGGCGCCCGAGCCGGGCCGCCACACGGCGGTGAACCGGCCGCCGTCCAGCTCCAGGGCCGTCAGGCGAAGGCCCTGGTTGAAGTAGGTGGTGTCCTGGGCCTTCAGCTCGTCCAGCGTCATGCCTGAGCGCCACCATTGGGCCCCGGTCCCCGGCCGCCAGACGGCGGCGAAACGACCATCCTTCACCGACAGCGAATGGATGCGCAGGCCGTTGTCGAAGTGGGTTTTGTCCTGAGCCTTGAACTGGTCCAGACTCATTCCCGAACGCCACCACTGGGCGCCGCTGCCGGGACGCCAGGCGGCCGCATAGCCGGTGTCGGCCAAGGCCAAGCCGGGCGCAGTCACGGCCAACAGGCCGGCGCACAGCGCCGGCGCAAGGATCGCACGCATCAAACCCTCCCATTCGGGCGCGTCTCTACGGAGCGCCGCTCGAAAGCCGGATACCGATGAAAGCTTGGAACCGTGCGCCGATCGCCGGTCAGGCCCGACGCCGCGCACGACAAGCTTAGGCGCGCCGGCCTCCTCCAGGAAGGGCGTATGGGCCTTGCCGGACAGGCAAGGCCCACGAGGCGTCAGGTCGCCCAGGTGATCTTCACGATCGAGGGGCGATCGCTGTTGTAGGAAACCGTGTGCTGCTCGCGGCGGCTGGCGGTGATGGCCAGCTTGTAGGTGTCGCCGGTCTGGTCGGTGAAGGCCAGGTTGATGCTGCCCGAGAAGATCCCCGACGGCCCCTGGGCGTCGACCTGCACCTGATAGCTGTAGATGCCGGCGTTCGACACCAGCCGGATGCCGTAGACCTTGCCCTCGCTGTTGCCGATGATGCACGAGCTGAGGTCGGTGCTGCCGTTGATCGAGACGGCCGAGCCCACCGGCAGAAGCCCGTTGGCCGTGCCGCTGGTGTCGCCGCAGTCGGTGGTGGTGAATTCGGCGGTCCCCGCCTGCGCAGTGGCAGTCGTCATGACGCTTCTCCCTCTTCCGATGGACCGGCCGCCGCTCGGGCCGGTGGAAAGGAGCATTCACTCAACCGCAGGCGATATCAACGAAAATACACGTGAAGATTGTCACATTCGTGCATGCACACTGAAGCTGCAACCCGATCCACAAGCAGCGCTTTCCTTGGGGGCGAGCTCGGGTCATACGGGGCGAGACACCCGAATCGCCGCAAAATCATCCGATGTCTTCCAAAGACCCCAACTCGCTGTTCTCGCTGTTCGACGACGACGCCCTGGCGCCGCCGAGCGCCCCGCCCTTGCCCGCCCGCGAACCGCATCCGCAGCCCAAGCCTCAGCCGCCGCCGCCTCCGCCTCCCGGCAAGGTCGAGGCCGCGCCGGCCGCTGCTCCCTCGTCGGGCGGCTACGACGCCAGTTCGATCGAGGTGCTCGAAGGGCTCGAGCCCGTGCGCATGCGTCCGGGCATGTATATCGGCGGCACCGACGAACGGGCCTTGCACCACCTGTTCGCCGAAGTGCTCGACAACTCGATGGACGAAGCCGTGGCCGGCTTCGCCAAGTCGATCGAGGTCAAGCTCGACGCCGACGGCTACCTGTCGGTCAAGGACGACGGCCGCGGCATGCCCGTAGACCCGCACCCCAAGCATCCGGGCAAGTCGGCGCTGGAAGTGATCATGACCGTCCTGCACGCGGGCGGTAAGTTCAGCGGCAAGGCCTACGAGACCTCGGGCGGCCTGCACGGCGTCGGCGCCAGCGTCGTCAACGCCCTGTCGGAACTGGTAGAGGTGACGGTCTGGCGCGACGGCTTCGAGCACCGCCAGAGCTTCGCCCGCGGCAAGCCGCTGGGCCCGGTCGAGAAGATCCAGCCCAGCCGCAAGCGCGGCACCATGGTGCGCTTTAAGCCCGACGAGCAGATCTTCGGCGAGGGCTGCGCCTTCAAGCCGGCGCGCCTGTACCGGATGACCCGGTCCAAGGCCTATCTGTTCCGCGGCGTGCAGATCAAATGGTCTTGCGCCCCCGAGCGCATCCACGACCAGACCCCGCCCGAGGCGGTGTTCCACTTCCCCAACGGCCTGGCCGACTTCCTGGCCGAGCGCACCAAGGGGCTGGAGACGGTCACCCCGACCAGCTTCTCGGGCCGCATAGAGCGCGAGGGCGAGGCCGGCGCGGTCGAATGGGCGGTGACCTGGACGCCGCGCGGCTTCGGCGAGCACGACGGCTTCATGCAGTCGTACTGCAATACCGTGCCGACCCCCGAGGGCGGCACGCACGAAAGCGGCTTCCGCGCCGCCCTGACGCGGGGCCTGAAGGCCTATGCCGATCTGAAGGGCGAGAAGCGCGGCACGATCATCACCGCCGACGACGTGGTGGCCCAGGCCGGCGCGCTGATCTCGGTGTTCATCAAGAACCCCGAGTTCCAGGGCCAGACCAAGGAAAAGCTGTCGACGACCGAGGCCCAGCGCTTCGTCGAGAACGCCCTGCGCGACCCGTTCGACCACTGGCTGACCGGCAGCCCCAAGGCCGCCCAGGCCCTGCTGGAGTTCGTGATCGACCGGGCCGAAGAGCGCCTGAAGCGCCGCAAGGACAAGGAAGTCTCTCGCGCGTCGGCAACCCGCAAGCTGCGCCTGCCGGGCAAGCTGGCCGACTGCGCCGGCGGCGCGGTCGACGGCGCGGAACTCTTCATCGTCGAAGGCGACTCGGCCGGCGGGTCGGCCAAGCAGGCCCGTAACCGCAAGAACCAGGCGATCCTGCCCCTGCGCGGCAAGATCCTGAACGTGGCCTCGGCCTCGGGCGAGAAGTTCACGGCCAACAAGGAACTGTCCGACCTGATGCTGGCCCTCGGGGCCCAGGGCGGCAACAAGTACCGTGAAGAAGATCTGCGCTACGAGCGGATCATCATCATGACCGACGCCGACGTCGACGGCGCCCACATCGCCTCGCTGCTGATCACCTTCTTCTACCGGACCATGCCGGACCTGATCCGCGCAGGCCGCCTGTACCTGGCCCTGCCGCCGCTCTACCGCATCAGCCACGGCGGCAAGACCGAGTACGCGCGCGACGACGCCCACAAGGACGAGCTCCTGGCCACCATGTTCAAGGGCAAGAAGCCCGAGATCGGCCGCTTCAAGGGCCTGGGCGAGATGATGGCCGCCCAGCTGAAGGAAACCACGATGGACCCGGCAGTCCGCACCCTGGCGCGCGTGACCCTGCCGCGCCACGAGGAGACCGTCGAGGACCTGGTCGAAACCCTGATGGGCCGTAAACCCGAGTTGCGCTTCAAGTTCATCCAGGACAACGCGGCCTTCGCTGCCGACGACCTGGATCTGTAGCCGCTTCGCGGCCCCCTCAGTCGCTCCGCGACAGCTCCCCCAAAGGGGGAGCATTTGCTCGAAAAGATCCTCCCCCTCTGGGGGAGGTGCCCCGGAGGGCCGGAGGGGGGCGGCGTCAGCCGATCAGCGCCCGAGCCGCCGCCCGCGCCGCCTCGGTGACTTCCGCGCCCGACAGCATGCGGGCGATCTCTTCCTCGCGCTCGGCGGGCGACAGCGGCTCGACCTTGGTGCGGGTCGAGGTGTCGTCGCCCGACTTGGAGATCCGCCAGTGGGCGTCGCCGCGCGCGGCGACCTGGGCCGAGTGGGTCACCACCAGCACCTGGGCGTTGGCCGCCAGGCGCTTCAGGCGCAGGCCGACGGCGTCGGCCACGGCCCCTCCGACACCCTGGTCGACCTCGTCGAAGATCATCAGCGGCTGGGGACCGCCGCCCTTCCCCGCCAGCGCCGCCTTCAGGGCCAGGGCGAAGCGGGCCAGTTCGCCGCCCGAGGCGATGGCCTCCATCGGGCCGAACGGCGCGCCGGGATTGGTCGAGATTTCGAAGGCGATGCGATCCAGGCCCGACGGACCGGCCTTCTCCTCGTCCAGAGGCTCCAGGGCGACGCGGAAACGGGCCTTCTCCAGCTTCAGCGGGCCAAGCTCGGCCTCGACGGCCTTGGCCAGCCGGTCGCCGGCGGCGCGGCGCTCGGTCGACAGCGCCTGGGCGGCGTAGAGATAGGCCTCGCGGGCCTCGGCGGCCTGCGCTTCCGCGGCGACCAAGGCCTCGGCCGAGGTCTCGACGGCCTGCAGGCGGGCGGCGAACTCGGCGCGGACGGCCGGCAGGTCCTCGACCAGCACGTTCAGCTTGCGGGCCATGCCGCGCAGGGCGAACAGGCGCTCCTCGGCCTTCTCCAGGCGGTCGGGCTCGAACTCGAAGCTGTCGGCGGCCGCGTCGATGGCGGCGCTGGCCTCCTGGGCCTCGACCAGCGCCCGGTCGACAGCGTCGCAGGCGGCGGCCAGGCGGGTCATGGCCGGACCGTCCGCCGGCGCGCCGGCGTTGGCGGCCCTATCCCGCGCTCGCTCAAGAGCGCGGAAGGCCTGGGCCAGCTTGCCCGACAGATTGTCTCCACCCAGGGCGTCCTGGGCCGACGCGATGTCGGCCAGCGCCTTCTCGGCCGAGCCCAGCAGGGCCCGTTCCTCGGCCAGGGCGGTCTCCTCGCCGTCGCGCGGATCGAGCCGGTCGAGTTCGGACAGGCGGAGCGTCAGTTCCTCGGTCTCGGCCGCGGCGCGGTCGGAAAGGGCCTTCAGCTCGGCGGCGGTCTCGCGGGCGGCGCGCCAGCCGCTCCAGGCGGACGAAACGGCGCCGACGCTGACCTGGCCGTAGGCGTCCAGCAGAGTGCGGTGGGTGCGCGGATCCAGCAGGCCGACCGTCTCGTGCTGACCGTGCACCTCAAGCAGCAGCGCGCCCAGATCCTTCAGCACGCCGACGCTGGTGGCCTGGTCGTTGACGAAGGCCCGGCTGCGGCCATCGGGCGACAACTGGCGGCGCAGGACGAGGTCCTCGTCGCGGGCGTAGTCCAGGCCCTTGTCGTCGAGATAGGCAAAGGCGGGGTGATCGGGCGCCAGGGCGAAGATGGCGGTGGCGCTGGCTTGGCCGGCGGCTCCGCGGCGCACCAGGCCGGCGTCGGCGCGCGCGCCGGTGGCCAGGCCCAGGGCGTCGAGAATGATCGACTTGCCCGCCCCGGTCTCGCCGGTCAGCGCGGTCAGGCCCGGCCCGATGGCCAGGTCGAGGCTCTCGATGAGCACCACGTCGCGGATGGAGAGACCGATCAGCATGGCCGGAAGGATCACCGGGAATCGGGCTTTTTCAAAGAGGAAGCGGTAGGCGTTTGAGAACAAAAGAAAAACGGGCCGTTTTGCAACGGCCCGCTTTCGCTTACATCCCGAGAACGCCCATCAGGCCGCCCTTTTTCTTCTTCTCGCCAGGAGGGGCCAGCGCGCCACCCTTCTCGCGATTGAGGGTGCGGTCGATCAGGTTGCGCTTGTTGCCGGCCTTCAGCGGCTCGACGGCCGGCTTCAGGCCCGCGTCGTTCAGCAGCTTGTAGGCGTCGGCGTACCAGCGGTCGCCCGGGAAGTTGTAACCCAGCACCGCGCCGTTACGCTTGGCTTCCTCGGTCAGGCCCAGGGTCATGTAGGCCTCGACCAGGCGGTAGAGCGCCTCGGGCGTGTGCGAGGTGGTCTGGTGACGGTCGACCACGGTCTTGAAGCGGCCGATGGCGGCCAGGGTCTTGCCGTCCCGCAGGTACCAGCGACCGATGGCCAGCTCCTTGCCGGCCAGCTGGTCGTTGACCATGTCGATCTTCAGGCGGGCGTCCTGGGCGTATTCGCTGTTCGGGTAGCGCTGGACGACGTCACGCAGCGCGGCGAGCGCCTGCTCGGTGGCGGCCTGGTCGCGATACACGTCGACGATCTGCTCGAAGTAGCAGATGGCCTTCAGGTAATAGGCGTACGAGGCCGACGGGTTGCCCGGATAGAGCGAGATGAAGCGGTCGGCGTCGCCGATGGCGTCGGCGTACTGGTTGCCCTGATAGTGGGCGTAGCCGGTCATCAGGATCGAGCGGCGCGACCATTCCGAATAGGGGTGCTGGCGCTCGACTTCGCGGAAGTAGTCGACGGCCTCGTTCCAGTTGCCGCGGTCCAGGCGATTGGCGCCGGTGGAATACAGCAACTCGACCGGACGCTCCTCATAGGCCAGCGTCGGCTTCTTGGGCTTGCCCGCGCAGGCGGTCACCGACAGAGCGGCGAGCACGGCCACGATGGAGACGGCCGAACGTCCCGAGATTTTGCGAAGCACGGACTCTCTCACCCTCGAAGCAACCTTGCGCGCCCCCGCGCCGAACCAAGGCTTCTACACCACGTCGATGCGGGCGCAAACGAAAGCCGAGCGGCGGGAGCGATCCCCCGTTTTGATCAGACCGCTTCGGCCAGCTCCGGCGCATAAGCGCGCCAGCGCCAAGCGCGCGGTTGCTCCATCAACGCACGAACAGCGGCGTTATTGAGGCCGTGTCCGGCGAGAATTCCTTCGAACCTGCCAAGGATCGGAGCGCCGACGACATAAAGGTCGCCGACGGCGTCCAGGGCCTTGTGGCGCACGAATTCGTCCGAGCGGCGCAGGCCCTCGGGGTTGAGCACGCGGTCGCCGTCGATGACCACGGCGTTCTCCATCGAGCCGCCGCGGGCCAGGCCGATGTCGCGCAGGGCCTCGACCTCGCGCAGGAAGCCGAAGGTGCGGCAGTTCGACAGCTCCTTGCGGAAGCTTTCCTCGTCAATCTCGAGATCGACGCGCTGGCGGCCGATGGCCTTGCTGGCGAAGGCGATCTCGAAGGCCACCTCGAAGGATTCGGCCGGCGTCAGGGTCGCGCGCTTGTCGCCCTCGACCACCTCGATCGGCGAGAGAATCTCGATGTAGCGGCGCGCGGCTTCCTGGCGGCGACGGCCGGCGCGGTCGAGAATCTGCACGAAGGGCTCGGACGAACCGTCCATGATCGGCACTTCCGGGCCGTCCAGCTCGACGACGCAGTTGTCGACCGACAGGGCCGCCAGGGCGGCCATCAGATGCTCGATGGTCGAGACGCGCACGTCGGCGGCGTTGGCGATGACGGTGCCCAGCTGGGTCTGCACCACGGCGTCGCCGCGAACCGGAACGCGATTGTCGCGATCCTGGACGTCGGTGCGCACGAAGACGATCCCGCTGTCGGGCGCGGCGGGGCGCACGGCGACGCGCACGTGCGCGCCCGTGTGCAGGCCGATCCCTGCGAAGATCACCGGTCCAGCGACCGTGTGCTGATGATAAGGCGAAACCGACACGAGAAACCTTTGTAAACTTGGGAGCGGCTCTGCGGCCGCCTATTCGTCCCCATTTACCGTCTACGAGCTTCGCCGCGGCGCAGCAACGCAAGTCCTGTTTCGGATTGTTACCTTCATAAGTCGTTGTCCGATATGGCATTTTGGACACGCGAAGGGCCAAATTCCGCCACCTTCACTAACGGCGCCGCAGCATACGCAAAGCCTTGCCCTTCGGGCTGGCCTTGCCCGCACGGCCCCGCTAGGCTCGCGCCGCTTTTTGGCATCCTTGCCGCCTGGACTCGACTTCCATGACCAAGACCTTGCGCCTCGCCGCTTCCGCCTTCGCCCTTTCGCTGGCCGCCTTCGCGGTCGTCCCGGCCGTCGCCCAGGCGGAAGGTCGCGGCTTCACCGCCAAGGACATGGTCACGCTCGACCGCGTCAGCGAGCCCAAGGTGTCGCCGGACGGTCGCCAGGTGATCTACCTGGTGCGGACGATGGATCTTCCGGCCAACAAGGCCTCGTTCTCGCTGTGGGTCGCCGACCTGAAAGCCAGGATCGCCCCGCGTCGCCTGGCGGTGTCGGACGGCGGCGTCTCCAGCGCCCGCTGGTCGGCCGACGGCAAGAGCATCTACTTCCTGTCGGGCCGCGCCGGCTCCGACCAGGTGTTCCGCACGGACGCCTCGGGCGAGACCGCCGTCCAGGTGACCAAGGCCCCGTTCGACGTCGGCGCCTTCAAGGTGTCGGCCGACGGCAAGACCGTGGTGGTCAGCCAGGCCGTCTTCCCCGACTGCCCTACCCTGGCCTGCACCCAGGAGCGCCTGGACCAGAAGAAGGCTCAGAAGACGACCGGCGTCGTCTACGACAAGCTGTTCATCCGTCACTGGGACACCTGGAACGACGGCACGAAGAACCACCTCTACGCCTACGGCCTGGACGCTTCGGGCGTTGCGGCGGGCGAGCCCGTGGCCCTGATGGCCGGCTTCGACGGCGATTCCCCGACCAAGCCGTTCGGCGGCGACGAGGACTTCACCATCAGCCCCGACGGCAAGACGGTGGTGTTCTCGGCCAAGATCGCCGGCCGCGACGAGCCCTGGCAGACCAACTACGACCTGTGGTCGGTTCCGGTCGACGGCTCGGCCAAGCCGGCCAACCTGACCGAGGACAACAAGGCCTGGGACGCCCAGCCGACCTTCTCGCCGGACGGCAAGACGCAGGCCTGGCTGGCCATGAAGCGACCGGGCTTCGAGGCCGACCGCTTCGGCGTCATGGTCCGCGAGAACGGCAAGGTGCGTGAAGTGGCCCCGACCTGGGACCATTCGGCCCAGTCGATCACCTTCAGCGCCGACGGCAAGACCATCTACACGACCGCCGAGGACGTGGGTCAGACCAAGCTCTTCGCCATCGACGTCAAGACCGGCAAGGCCACGGCGCTGACCGGAGAAGGCCACGTCGGCGCGTTCAGCGCCGCCGGCGGCTCGACCGTGATCGCCCAGGACAACCTCAAGACCCCGGCCCAGCTCTACGCCCTGGCCCCGAAAGGCGCCCCGATCCAGCTGACCGGCCTCAACGCCGACAAGCTGCAGGGCATCGCCATGGGCGAGGCCGAGCAGTTCAGCTTCAAGGGCTGGAACGACGAGACCGTGCACGGCTATCTCGTCAAGCCGGCCAACTTCGATCCGTCGAAGAAGTATCCGGTGGCCTTCCTGATCCACGGCGGCCCGCAGGGCTCGTTCGGCAACCTCTTCCACTACCGCTGGAACGCCCAGACCTACGCCGGCGCCGGCTACGCCGTGGTGATGATCGATTTCCACGGCTCGACCGGCTACGGCCAAGCCTTCACCGACGCCATCAGCCAGCACTGGGGCGACCGCCCGCTGGAGGACCTGCAGAAGGGCTGGGACTTCGCCACCAAGAAGTACGGCTTCCTCGACCAGGACCGCGCCTGCGCCCTGGGCGGTTCCTACGGCGGCTTCATGATCAACTGGATCGCCAGCCAGTGGAAGGAGCCGTGGAAGTGCCTGGTGAACCACGACGGCATCTTCGACAGCCGCTTCATGGGCTACTCGACCGAAGAGCTGTGGTTCAGCGAATGGGAGAACGGCGGCGCGCCCTGGCAGCCGAACACCACCTATTCGAAGTTCAACCCGGCCGATCATGTGGCCGAGTGGACCGTGCCTACCCTCGTGGTCCAGGGCCAGAACGACTTCCGCGTGCCGCTCGAGGAAGGCATCGCCACCTTCACGGCCCTGCAGCGCAAGGGCGTGCCGAGCAAGTTCCTTTACTTCCCCAACGAGAACCACTGGGTGCTGAAGGCCCAGAACTCGGTCCAGTGGCACGACGAGGTGCTGGGCTGGCTGAACCAGTGGACGGGGAAATAACGATGACTGCGCCTTCCCCTTGATGGGGGAAGGGAGCCCGAGACTGGATCAAATCCGGCCCGTCGCGACCGACCAGGTCAGGCGGGCCTTTTTTTCGAGCTCGCTCATCTCGCGCCCCTTCGCCTGGCGCGCCGCCAGGGCGGCCGGGGCCACGGCCGGGAAGGACGCGATCGGCAGGGCCTTGAGCTCGGCGGCGGCGGCCTTGCGCTGCTGCGCCACGCGGGTCTCGACATCGGCGGCGGTCCAGGCCAGCGGCAGGCGCGAGCGGCCGGCCAGCTTCAGTCGCCACAGGCCCGCCAGGCCATAGGCGCGCGCGGCGGCGCGGACGGCGGCGGGATCGGCCGATGCGTCCAGGCGGCGGGCCATCAGGCCGGCCAGGGCGCCGGCGGTGGCGTCCAGATAGGCCAGCACTGCGGCCTCGTCGGCCAACGGGGCCTCTTCCAGATCGGCCAGACGGGCCTCGGCCACCGCCGCCAGGGCCAGGGGATCGACGCCGCAGACGGCCAGGGCCTCGACGGCCGGATGCTTGCGCGGCGGCTTGCCCGCGGCCAGCTCCTCCATCGCCTCGCGCCACCAGGTCAGGCGGATCTCGCCCATCAGCGCGCTGGTGACACCGCCGGCCACGCGGGCCAGTTCGTAATTGAAGGCGACCAGGGCCACGACATCGGTCCGCGCTCCAGGGTCGGAGACGAAGCGGCTGGCCAGCCAGCGATCGTTGTCCATGCGGCGGACCAGATCGTCGAGACCGGAATCGTAGGGATTTTCGGGAGCGGCGGACATGGCGCGGCTTATGCCCCCGCCTCGCTCGAAGAGAAAGGCCCGCCATACCGACGGGCCAACCGCTCAAAGAAAAAGGCCCGCCGGTTGGCGGGCCTTCGTCGCGATCCGGCGGGCGGATCAGTTGAACAGCGTCTGGTACATCGTCATCGTCACCAGCATCGGAATGCTGAGCAGCATGTTGATGCGCGAGAACAGCATGGCGGTCGTGGCCGCCTTGGCCTTGGTCGCGTCGTCGGCCGGGACAAGGCCGAGAGCCCGCTTCTGGTTCGGCCAGATCAGGCCCCAGACGTTGAAGAACATCACGGTGGCCAGCCACATGCCCATGCCGATGAAGGTGAAGCCCATGTCGACGCCGCGCTGGTAGCCCTGCCAGGCCCCCAGGGTGATGGCCTCCATCAGGTAGCCGCGGCTGAAGGCCACGATCATGCCCATGATCCAGGTGGCCAGGGCCGACCAGCGGAACCAGAACAGCGCCTCGGGGGCGATATACTTGCTGACCGCCGGCTTCAGCTCGGCCGGAATGGTCGGCATCACCCGCATCTGCACGAAGTTGAAGTAGTAGAGCAGCCCGATCCACAGGATGCCGAACAGCACGTGCAGCCAGCGGAACACCGCCTGCCAGTAGGCGCCGTGGAAGCCGTTGGGGCTGTGCCCGAAGCCGAACACCATCACGAGGGCCAGCACGAGGCTGACGATGATGGTGCTGCGGAAGTTGGTGAGAATCCCAGTCAATTCAGCCCCCTGAGCCGTGTCTTGGGACGCAGGATAGGCGTTGCGGGAGAGTCGGGGAAGCGACCCCTCAGTCGCTCCGCGACAGCTCCCCCAGAGGGGGAGCCTCTTGGCGCATCAGATCCTCCCCCTCTGGGGGAGGTGGCCCGAAGGGCCGGAGGGGGCTCAGACCGCGATCAGCGCGGCGGCCATGCGTCGGCCCTCGCTGGCCAGGACGTTGTAGGTGCGGGCGGCGGCCTCGGTGCTCATGAACTCGAGGCCCAGGCCTGCGGCCTTCAGCGCGTCGCGCACGGGACGCGGCGGCAGGGCGTTGGCCAGACCCATGCCCAGCAGCACGAACTCGACCGCGCCGCCGGCCGCGAAGACCGGGGCGAAGGCCTCGGGCGTCAACTCCGCCAGGCTGGCGACGGCCCAGTCCTGCGGCTGGTCGTCGATGACCAGCAGCGAACCGGGCCGCCAGACGCCGGAGACCCGAAAGCCGCCGCCGCCCCAGGCGTCGATCGACGGGGGCTGGCGCGGGGTCAGCGGCTGGCTCACGGCTGGCTGGCCGCGCCGAGCTTGATCGGCTTGGCGTCTTCGTCGCCGCGCTTGACGCCCCAGACCAGGATCAGGGGCAGAGCGATGTAGATCGACGAATAGGTGCCGATGGCGATGCCGAACACCATGGTGAAGACCAGCGGGAACAGCACCGGACCGCCGAAGATCATCGTGCCGCCCAGCGCCAGCAGCGCGGTAGAACCGGTGATGATCGTCCGCGACAGACGCTCGTTCTCCGACAGGTCGATGATCTCGCGCAGCGGCGTGGTCTTGTATTTGCGCAGGTTTTCCTTGAGGCGGTCGAAGGTGATGACCTTTTCGTTCATCGAGTAGCCGATGACCGTCAGCAGGGCCGCGACCGAGGTCATGGAGAACTCGATCTGCATCACCGACAGGATGCCCAGGGTCAGGATGATGTCGTGGAACACGGCCACGACGGCGCCGACGGCGAACTGCCACTGGAAGCGGAACCAGATGTAGCCGAGCATCAGCAGCAGGGCGATGCCCAGGGCCTTGAAGCCGCCCATCAACAGTTCGCCCGAGACCTTGGCGCCGATGACGGTCGGCGCCGGCATGGTCATGCCGGGAAACTTGGCGACGATCTCGGTCTTGATCCGGTTGGCCTCGACGTTGGCGTTTTCGCCTTCGGTCGGCAGGAAGCGGATCATCGCCGAGTTGGGCGAACCGAAGCCCTGGACCTGGACGTCATGCGCGCCGGTGCCCCGGGCCACCTTGCGCAGTTCGTCGAGGTCGATGGCCGTGGGCATGCGGGCTTCCAGGGCGACGCCGCCCTTGAAGTCGATGCCCAGGTTCAGCCCCTGGGTGAAGAACGACACGCCCGACCCGAGGATCAGGATGAGCGAGAAGACGGCGGCGACCGGAGCCCAGCGCACGAAGCGGTAGTGGGTCGAGCGCGGGATCAGGCGAATGAGGGGCCAAGCAGCCATGAGCTTTGATCCTTACGCGATCGGCAGCTTCTTCGGCTTGGCGGTCTTGAACCACCAGCCGATGAGCACTTGAGTGATGATGATGGCGGTGAACAGCGAGGTGAACACGCCGATCGCCAGGGTCCAGGCGAAGCCCTTCACGGGGCCCGAGCCGAAGCTGAACATGATGCCGGCCGAGATCAGGCTGGTGATGTTGGCGTCGAGGATCGACACCAGCGCCAGCTTGTAGCCGGTGTCGGCCGCCGACATCGGCGACCTCCCGGCCGCGGCCTCGTCGCGCATCCGCTCGTAGATCAGCACGTTGGCGTCGACGGCGACGGCGAGCGTGAGGATCAGGCCGGCGATGCCCGGGAAGGTCAGGGTCGCCTGGGAGAACGACATGATGCCGACGATCAGCAGCACGTTGGCGATCAGGGCGATGGCCGCGAACACGCCGAACAGGCCGTAGGCCAGGATGATGAAGACGAACATCGCCGCAGCCCCGATGGCCAGCGAGATGGCGCCGGCCTTAACGGCGTCCGCGCCCAGTTCGGCGCCGACGGTGCGTTGCTCTTCGATGTTCAGCTGGGCCGGCAGTGCGCCCGAACGCAGCAGCAGCGACAGTTCGCTGGCGCTTTCGACGGTGAAGTTGCCGGTGATCTGGCCCGAACCGCCGAGGATCGGCGTCTGGATGGTCGGCGCCGAGATGACCTTGTTGTCGAGGACGATGGCGAAGCGCTTGCCGAGATTGCGCGAGGTCGCATCGCCGAACTTGCGGGCGCCCGAACCGTTGAAGCGGAACGAGACGACCGGACGGCCGCTCTGGCCGTCGAACGCCTGCTGAGCGTCGACCAGTTCCTCGCCCGAGACGACGGCGCGCTTCTTCAGGGCGTAGGCCGGGGCGTAGCCGTCGCCGCTGGGCACCACCACCGTGCCGGGAGGCACGCGGCCCGAGGCCATCTCTTCCTGGGTGACGGTCTCGTCGACCATCTGGAAGGTCAACTTGGCGGTCTTGCCGATGACGGCCTTCAGGCGCTCGGGATCGCTTTCACCGGCGGCCTGGATGACGATGCGGTCCGCGCCCTGGCGGGTGATCGTCGGTTCCTTGGTGCCCAGGCTGTCGATACGGCGACGGATGGTCTCGATCGACTGGTCGACAGCCTTGGAGGCGTCGGCGCGGGCGGCTTCGGCCGAAAGGCTCAGCTCGATCCGCTGGTCGGGCCTGGTCGAGACGTTGACGTCGGTGCCCACGCCGCTGGCCAGCGGATTGCCCAGCTTGCGCAGTTCGGCGACGGCGGCGTTGACCTTGGAGGCGTCGTCGATGCGCACGCCGATCACGCCGTTGGTCACGGCCAGGCCGTTGAAGTCGATTCCCGCGGTGCGCAGGGTGTTGCGGGCGTCCTCGACCAGGTTGTCGAGGCGTTCCTTGCGCAGTTGGGCGGTGTCGACCTCATAAAGGAGGTAGGACCCGCCCTGGAGGTCGAGGCCAAGGTTCAGCTTCTGCTTGGGAACCCATCCCGGCAGGGCGTCTAGCGTCTTCTGCGGCAGAAGATTCGGCAGGGTGAAGACGATGCCGAAGATCACCGACAGGGTGACCAGGATAATCTTCCAGCGGGATAGGCTCAGCATGGACTACGAGGCTCTCGACGACGCCAGGGGCGCCAGGGCGGGCTTGATACGAACTAGACTTAAGCTCAGTTCTTCGGATCGTTGGCCGGGGCCGGTTCGCCCTTGGCCGTGACTTCGGTAATCATGCCCTTGCGGACCTTCACCGTGACGCCTTGAGCGATCTCGACGCCAACTTCCTTTTCTTCCACCCGCACGATCTTGCCGATCACGCCGCTGGACAGAACGACACTGTCGCCGCGCTTGATGTTGTTCAGGGTCGCGAGGTGTTCCTTTTGGCGCTTCTGCTGAGGACGGATCAGCATGAAGTAGAACAGCACGACCATGAGGATGATCGGCGCGATGCCGATGAGCTGCTGCTCCAGGCCACCAGAGGGGTTCATAACGTCTCCACGAATTTCTGCGGGCGGAGCGCCTGAAATAGGGTCCCCGCCAAGTCGGCGGAAGCTATGCGTTCACCTCCTCTTTTGCAATGAGGGCGCGAGAGCGTTAGGAGCGTGGCCATGACCGAAGCCGCCCTGCCCCTGCTCGCCCGCATCGCCGACGCCCTGGATCGCCTGGCGCCGCCTGCCCCCGTCGCCCCCAGCTTCGACGGCGCGCGCCTCTTCCGGCACGAACCGGTCTCGGGCGCCTTCCTGCCCGCGCCCGACTACGCCATGGACATCGAGCTCCTGGTCGGCATCGAGCGCCAGAAGGACCGCTTCATCCAGAACCTGCGCCGGTTCGCCACCGGCCTGCCCTGCAACCACGTCCTGCTGTGGGGCGTACGCGGCACGGGCAAGAGCTCGCTGACCAAGTCGGCCTTCATGGCCCTGGCTGCCGAATATTCCGACCTGAAGCTTGTCGAGGTCGACCGCGACGAGGTCGCCGCCCTGCCCCCGCTGTTCGACGCCCTGCGCGCGCGGTCCGAGCGCTTCGTGGTGCTGTGCGACGACCTGTCGTTCGAGGACGGCGCGGCGGCGGCCAAGGCCTTGAAGTCGGCGCTGGAGGGCGGCGTCGCCGGTCCGCCCGAGAACGTGCTGTTCGTCTCGACCTCGAACCGCCGCCACCTGATGCCGCGTGATCACGCCGAGAGCCAGGGCGCCATCGCCTCGGCCGAGAACGCCGAAGAAGAGATGAGCGTCTCCGATCGCTTCGGCCTGTGGATCGGCTTCCCGCCCATGGACCAGCCGACCTACCTGGCGGCGATCAACACCTATGCCGAGCGCTTCGGCCTGCAGGTCGAGAACCTGGAACGCCGGGCCTTGCAGTGGTCGCAGCTGCGCGGCGCCCGTTCGGGCCGCGTGGCGTGGCAATTTGTCCGCGACCTCGCCGGCGAACTGGGCGTACGCTTGCCCGGATAACAATATCCGGGGGGAAACGTGGCCGACGGCAAGCCGTGGTTCAGGGTCAAGCGTCATGGCTATGGCGCGGGCCCGCCCTGCAGTTGGGAAGGCTGGGCCGTCGTCGCCCTCTATATCGGCCTGCTGCTGGCCTCGGCCGTTCTCTACGGCAAGGACCATCCGCGCCTCGTCGGCGTGTTCGTCGTCGTCATGACGCTGGTCGTGATGCTGCTCGCCCGCTGGAAAAGCGACGCGCCCTGGCGGTGGCGCGACGGCGAGGAGGACTAGGCCGGGTCGCCGGAAGTCGCAGGCGGGGTCTTCTTCTCGGTCAGGGCCACCAGCGCCACGCCGACCATGGTGGCGCCGCCGCCGATGACCAGTTGCAGCGACAGCGCGTCGCCCATGAACAGCACGCCGATCGTGCACGAGACCAGCGGCGTCAGCAGGAAATAGGGCGTCACCCGCCCCGGCTCGCGCCGCTGCACCAGCCAGAACAGCAAAGCGCTGGCGCCGATCGTCGACACGACCCCGGCGAACACCACGCAGGCCCAGGCCAGCGGCGGCGCGGACGAGACCTTGGCCACGACGTCGTCCTCGAAGGCGAAGGACATGGCGATCAGGATCGGCGCGGCGACGAAGGCGGTCAGGCCCTGCACCTTCAGCGGCTTCACGCCCGGCGTCTTGCGCACCAGCACCGTGGCCACGGCCCAGATGGCGGCGGCGGTGACGCCCAGGACGATGGCCGGCAAGTCGGCCGCGCCGTGCGGGTCGAGGCTCATCCAAGCCACGCCGGCGAAGGCGACGCCCAGGCCGACGACGGCGGGAACCCGCATGGTCTCGCCCAGCATGCGCCAGGCGAACAGCGCCGTGAACGGGATCCAAAGCTGCGTGGCCACCACCAGCGGGCTCAGTGACTTGGCCATGCCGAAGGCGATGTAGATCAGGGCGAAGTGGATCGGCCCCGACAGCAGCACGATCGTCAGCAGCCGCTTCCAGTCCGGAAACGGCGGCCGCACGAACGGAAACAGGAAAGCCAGGGCCAGGGCGAAGCGCAGGCCGCCCACCATCATCGGCGGCAGGGCGGCCGTGGCGTACTTGGCCGCGGCGTTGTTCAGCCCCCAGGTCAGGATGATCGCCAGGATCGCCAAGCGCTCTATCGTCGTCAGGGGGCCGGTGGACGCGGACATGGGGCCGCTTGGATCAGACCCCGCCCGATCCTTCAACCCCGCCGGCGCCGATGACCTCGCGAATGGCCGACAGAAGGATGTCGAGGTCCGCCCCCGGCGTCGTATAGGCCGGCGTCAGATAGACTACCTTGCCCATCGGCCGTATCCACGCGCCCTTCTCGGCGAAGGCCTGGCACAGCGCGCCGACGGCCACCGGCGAGGCGAACTCCACCACGCCGATCGCGCCCAGCACCCGCACGTCGACGACGCCCGGCGCGGTGCGGCAAGGCTCCAGGCCTTCCTTCAGGGCCGCCGAGACCCGGGCCACGTCGGCCTTCCAGCTTCCGGCCTCGAACAGATCGAGCGAGGCGTTGGCGGCGGCGCAGGCCAGGGCGTTGCCCATGTAGGTGGGGCCGTGCATCAGGGCCGCGCCGGCGTCATCGGACCAGAAGGCCTCGAACACCTTGCGCGAGGCCACGGCGGCCGACAGCGGCAGGGTGCCGCCGGTCAGGGCCTTCGACAGGGTGACGATATCGGGCTCGATCCCGGCGGCCTGCATGGCGAAGAGCTCGCCGGTCCGGCCAAAGCCGGTGAAGATCTCGTCGAAGATCAGCAGCACGCCGTGCTTGTCGGCCAGTCGGCGCAGGCGCCGCAGGACCTCCGGATCATGGAACAGCATGCCGCCGGCGCCCTGCACCAGCGGCTCGGTCAGCATGGCGGCGATCTCCCCGCCCCGCTGCGCCAGCAGAGTGTCGAGCGCGGCTTCGGAGGCGTCGTCCACCGGCAGGTCGGCGATGACCTGGGCCGGCATGACGCCCGAGAACAGGCTGTGCATCCCCTCCTCCGGGTCGCAGACCGTCATCGTCGCCAGGGTGTCCCCGTGATAGCCGCCGCGGAACGACAGGAAGCGCGTTCGGCCCGTCTCGCCGCGATTGATGTGGAACTGCAGCGCCATCTTCATGGCGATCTCGACCGAGACCGAACCGGACTCGGCGAAGAACACGTGATCCAGTTCGCCCGGCAAAATCGCCGCCAGCCGCGCGGCCAGCTGATAGGCCGGCGCGTGCGCCAGGCCGCCGAACATCACGTGAGGCATGGCCTCCAACTGCTCACGCACGGCGGCGGCGATGTGCGGATGGTTGTAGCCGTGCACCGCCGTCCACCAGCTGGCGATGCCGTCGACCAGTTCGCGCCCGTCCTCCAGCACGATCCGCGAGCCGTGGGTGCGCACGACCGGAAGCGGCGCCGGGGCCGTCTTCATCTGGCAGTAGGGCCGCCACACGTGCTTGGCGCCTTCAGCGAGCCAGTCGGGAGTGGTCATGGCGATCCTTTCGTTGCGCCGGAGGGGCCGCTTGCCTAGAGCGTCCCCGCTCCCGAGCAAATCGGAATCTGGGCAAACAGGAATCGGAATGCACAGTCTGGACGCCTTCGCGAGCGGCAAGCTCGCAGCCCTGGAGGCCATGAGCCTGCGCCGCCGCCTCAAGCCCACCCGTCGGCTGCCCGGCGCGGTCGTCGAGCGCGACGGCAAGCGCCTGCTGTCGTTCTCCTGCAACGACTATCTGGGCCTGTCGCAGCACCCGGCCGTCATCGCCGCCGCCCAGGCCGCCGTGGTCGCACATGGCGCCGGCTCGGGCGCCTCGCGCCTGGTCACCGGCGACAATCCTCTGATCGAGGAACTCGAGACGCGCCTGGCTCGCCTGAAGGGAACAGAAGCCTGCGTGGTGTTCGGCTCGGGCTACCTGGCCAACACCGGGGTGATCCCCACCTTCGCCGGCAAGCAGGACGTGGTCTTCATCGACGAGCTGGCCCACGCCTGTATCTGGGCCGGCGCTCAGCTGTCCGGCGCCAAGGTCGTCAGCTTCCCGCATAACGACAGCGACGCCTTGGCCGAGCTGCTGGCCGAGCACCGGTCGAGCTTCCGCCACGCCATCGTCGCCACCGACGGGGTGTTCTCGATGGACGGCGACGTCGCCCCGCTCGACTGGCTGTCGGCGGTCTGCGAGGCCAACGACGCCTGGCTGCTGGTCGACGACGCCCACGGCGTGGGCGTGCTGGGCGACGGCAAGGGCACGGCCGCCCTGTTTCCCGAGGCCGTGATCCCGCTGCAGATGGGCACGCTGTCCAAGGCGCTGGGCTCTTACGGCGGCTATCTGTGCGGCTCGCAAAGCGTGGTCGACTTCCTCAAGACCCGCGCCCGCACGGTCGTCTACACCACCGGCCTGCCGCCGGCCTCCGCCGCCGCCGCCATCGCCGCGCTCGACCTGATCGAGGCCGACCCTGCCTTCGCCGCCGCCCCACTGCGCAAGGCGCGCCTGTTCACGCAGGCGGCCGGCCTACCCCGGGCCGAGAGCCCGATCGTGCCGGTGGTGATCGGCGAGGCGGACGCGGCCCTGGCCGCCTCCGCCGCCCTGGAGGCAGAGGGTTTCCTGGTGGTCGCCATCCGCCCGCCGACCGTACCCGCCGGCACCGCCCGCCTGCGCCTGGCCTTCAGCGCCGAGCACCCGGACGACGAGGTCCTGCGCCTCGCCGCTCTGGTCCGCCCCTACGTGGAGGCGAGCCGATGAGCGCCCTGTTCATCGCCGGAACCGGCACCGACATCGGCAAGACCCACGTCGCCTGCGCCCTCATCCGGGCCCTGAAGGCCAAGGGCGTGGCGGTGGACGCCTTCAAGCCAGTGGTCAGCGGCTTCGATCCCTCAAATCCGAGCGCCAGCGACCCCGCGCGCCTGGCCGACGCCCTGGGCGACCCGACCGCCCTGCCCCGCATCTCGCCGCGCCGCTATCTGGCGCCGCTCGCCCCGAACCTGGCCGCGCGTCTCGAAGGCGATGTGCTGCGGATCGCCGACCTGGTCGCCGACTGCCGCGGGGCCCTGGCCGGCGGCCACGACCTGATGCTGGTGGAAGGCGCCGGCGGGGTGATGTCGCCGCTGACCGACGAGGCGACCAATCTCGACCTGATCGCGGATCTTGATCTGCCCGTCCTGCTGATCGCCGGCTCCTATCTCGGCACGATCAGCCACGTACTGACCGCCCTGGTCGCCCTGCGGGCCCGGGGCGTCACCGTGGCCGCCATCGTCATGAGCGAGAGCCTGGATGCGCCCGACCTCGTCCAGACCGCCGAGGCTCTGGCCGCCTTCGAGCGCGACACGCCGATCTTCCTTGCGCCCCGTAACGAACATTGGGACGCAAGTGAGCTGGCCGACCATCTGGCGAAGGGGCTCTGACGCATGCGCGTGGCGATGATCGGCCTGGGTGACATCGCCCGCAAAGCCTACCTGCCGGTGCTGGGAACCCGCGCCGACGTGCAACTGGCCTTCGTCACCCGCAGCACCGCCACGCTCGACGAGTTGGGCGCCGCCTGGCGGGTCGACCGCCTGCACACAGACCTGGACGCGGCCTTGGACCAGGGGCTCGACGCCGCCTTCGTTCACGCCGCCACCGAGGTCCATCCGGTCATCGTCCGCCGCCTGATCGAGGCCGGCGTGCCCACCCTGGTCGACAAGCCGATCGCTGACACGCTTGAGGCCAGCGAGCCGCTGGTCGACCTGGCGGAAACGCGCGGGATTTCATTGATGGTCGGCTTCAATCGCCGTCACGCCCCCGCCCAGGCCGAGGCGGCGGCGCTGAACGCCCCGTTTGTGCTGATGCAGAAGAACCGCACGGGCCATGCCGACGGCGTGCGGCGCACCGTCTTCGACGACTTCATCCACGTGGTCGATTCCTTGCGCTTCCTGGCGCCGGGCGCGACGCAGGCCCGGATCAGCGGCCGCCTCGACGGCGACCTGCTGGAGCACGTGATGCTGCACCTGACCGGCGCCGGCCGCGACGCCGTCGGGATCATGAACCGCGTCAGCGGCGCCAACGAAGAGGTGTTGGAGGTGATGGGCGGCGGGATAAAGCGCCGGATCGTCAACCTCGCCGATGTCACCGACTTCGCCGGCGGCGAGCGCCTGATCCGCCGCGGCGACTGGACGAGCGTCGGCCGACAGCGCGGCTTTGCGGCGATGATCGAGACCTTCCTCTGCGCCGTGCGCGAGGACCGACGGCTGTCGGCCCTCGACGCCCTGGAAACCCACCGCCTGTGCGAACAGGTCGTGGCCGAGCTTTCGACCTAGAAGTCGGCCGAAAGCGTCACCTGGAAGGTACGGTGCGAGCCCGGCCGGAAGGTGGCCAGAGTGTCCACGGTGGTGCTGATCGTGCCGAGATAGTCCTCGTCGAAGAGGTTATCGACGTTGATCCGCGCCTTGACCTGCTTCAGCGGCCCCACGCCGAAGCCGTCGCCCAGATCGACATAGGCGTTCCACACCGTGTAGCCGTCCGTCTTCTCGGTGTTGCGCATGTTGGTGTAGCGGTCGCTGAGGTGGCGCGCCGAGACATTGACCAGCGCCCAGTCGGTCGGCTCCCAGGTTACGCCGCCCTGGAACAGCCAGGTCGGAAAGTCCGGCAAGGTGTTGCCCGCGATCGGCTGGACACCGAAGTTGTTCTCGAACTCGGCGCGGTTGTACGACAGGTTGGCGTTGAAATAGACCTTGCCGCCCAGAAGCTGCGGCTTCCACTGGCCGCTGAACTCGGCGCCGTGGGCCTCCACCCCGCCGACGTTCTGGAAGAAGGTCTCGGTCGTTGTGCTGCCCGGCACCACCGAGGCGTAGGACTGCAAGCGGTTCTCGAAGGCGGTGTAGTAGGCCACGACCGAGGCGTTGAAGGTCGGTCGGTTGGCGCGATAGCCGATCTCGAGGTTCTGCGAGGTCTCGGCGTCGGGTCCGGGGGCCGCGGGGCTGGCGGCCGAGAAGATGTCGTCGGCGCCGCGCGGCAGGGCCAGGTTCTCGGAGTACGAGGCGAACACCTGGTCGCGGCTGTTGATCGAATAGACCAGGCCCACCTGCGGCAGGAAGCTGTCCTTCCAGTTGTCGGTGATCCTGGGCCGGCGCTGGGCGATGTAATCGGCCGGATTGCGATAGCCGGCGATCTCGTAGTCGATGTCGGTGGCCTTGAAGCCCAGCTCGACCTTCAACCTGTCGTCCAGCAGCCGCACCGTGTCCTTCAGGAAGAACTGGGTGGTCTCGCGGGTGGAGACGTAGTTGCGCTGCAGGTGCACGGGCTCGTTCAGCAGCGCCGCGCCGTCGGGGTGGCCGCCCGCGGTATTATAGCGGGCCTGGGTGCGGTGGTAGTCGTCCTTCTCCAGCCAGACGCCGGCCTGGACGGTATGGCGTCCCGCCCGCCAGGTTCCGCCGACGGTGATCCCCTTGCGCTTGCCGTCGACGCCCGAGAGACCGTACTGCACGCCCTTGGGCGCTGTCAGGCTGGCCACGATCAGGCGCTCGGCGTTGTAGCTGGCCAGTGAGGTCGAATAGGCCTCGGGCGAGACGCCGTAGCCGCCCTTGTCCTCGTAATAGGCCGTCGAACGGATCTCGAACGCCTCGCCGATCGGCTTGTTCAGCGACAAGCCATAGAGGTGGTCCCGCCGGGCGTTGACCGCGAACTTGTAGTATTGGTTGTAGGCGGTGTTGGAGTACGGCACGCCCGCCGCCGTCACCGGCAGGCTGGGCACGTAGCCGAGATAGGCGAAATCCCTGCCCTTGCGGCCAAAGAGGTCGCCCGCCGTCCCGTCGTACTGGGCCTTGGTGATCGACGGGGAGTCGTAGTCGTAATAGTCGTTGTGCACGGTCTGGAACGTCAGGTTCCCGCCGCTCTCGAAGGCGTAGTCGAGCTTGCCCTCGTAGTGTTCGCGCTTGATGAAGCCCGGGCCGCGCCACAGGTCGCCCTTGATCCATGATCCGGCCACGTAGCCCGACAGCCGACCGACCTTGCCGCTCTCCAGGCGCAGGAAGCTACGGCGCAGGTTGTCCTCGCCCAGGGTCTGGCTGATCGAACCGCCGGCCTCCACGTCCGGGGCCTTGGTGAAGTAGTCGACGATCGGCCCAAGCGAGGCGTAGCTGGGCAGCGAGACGTCGCCGGCCCCGGCCGAGGCCTGCACCCGCGCCAGGTTCTCGTTGTCGACATAGCGATAGATCGGGCTGCCGCCGAACTGGTCGCTGCGGCCCATCGGGATCCCGTCGAGCAGGAAGCCGATCTGCTGGAAGTTGAAGGCCCGCACCGAGACCGAATTGCCGAACTCGTACATGCCCAGGGCGTCGTTGGCCTGGACGTTGAAGCCCGGCAGGCTCTCCAGCATCTTCAGGCCGGTCACGCCGGCCGGGGCCGACAGCAGCGCCTCACGGGTGATCGAGACTGTAGCCGTGGCCTGGTCGGTGCCGATGGCGACGCTGGCCTCCGACACCCGCTTGCCGGTGACCACCACGGCGTCGACCGTGTCGGCGGACGCCTTGGGGTCTTCATCGGCCAGGGCCGGCGCCCCCGCCCCCATGACGCTGGCCGCCAGCAAGGCGGCCTTCAGACGACGAAACGCATGCTTGCTCGACTGGACTTGGATCACGGCTATCCCCTGCTTTTTGATCCCCCGACGAGACTGGCTCCCGACCGCAGGTCAAAAAACAGAAATCGCCGTTACAGGAGCCCACTTTTCTTCGTGGTCCCGCCAGCGACAAACGAGATCATTTAATATGCACCAGCACCGTTACTCGACAGGACACGAAAGACACGCCCTCGCCCGTCCCGCATACTGATGGCGAGACGGCTTATAATCGATCTGGCCTTGGCGCCCAGCGATCACCACCAGACGCCTTTCACGGCGACACTGCACGCCGTCCCGCCCCGCGCGTCAAATACCGCGAGGCTCATAGGCCCACTGCCGGGCTTCGGCGCCGCGCGCTCCGGCGCCGAACGCGCAAAGAAAAGGCGGCCGCCCCTTTCGGAACGGCCGCCTCTTCGAATTTCATCCGACGACGGACGCCTAGAACGGGATTTCGTCGTCCAGGTCGGCCGAGAAGCTCTCGCGCGGGCCGCTGGGCTGGCTGCGCGGAGCGCCGCCGCCGAAGTTGCCGCCGCCTTGGCCGCCGCCGTAGCCGCCACCGCCGCCGCCCTGGCCGTAGCCGTCGTCATAGCCGCCGCCCGACGAAGCGCCGGCGCCGTCGCCGCGGCCGCCCAGCATCGTCAGTTCGCCGCGGAACTTCTGCAGCACGATTTCGGTCGAATACTTTTCCTGGCCCTGCTGGTCGGTCCACTTGCGGGTCTGGATGGCGCCCTCGATGTAGACGGTCGAGCCCTTGCGCAGGTAGCTCTCGGCCACCTTCACCAGGTTGTCGTTGAAGATCACGACCCGGTGCCACTCGGTCTTTTCCTTGCGCTCGCCGCTGGAGCGGTCGCGCCAGGTCTCGGACGTGGCGATGCGCAGGTTGGCGACGCGGTCGCCCGAGTTGAGGGTGCGGATTTCGGGGTCGGCCCCGAGGTTGCCGACGAGGATGACCTTGTTGACGCTGCCAGCCATTGGCGATGCCCTGCTCTCGCCCGGCGACCCAACGCGCCGGAATCTCGAAGCCAGGACGTTAACGACTCAGCAAGATCAAAATCAAGCTTTGTTCCCCGAACGTTCCTGTGAACGGAGGGCGGTTATCCACCGCCCTCTCCTGCTCAATTCCAGCGTCAGCGCGCCGGCAGCGCGCCCGGAACGGCCAGGCGGCCATCGCCCGTGCGGACCAGCGACATGAACCGGGCGCCTTCATAGCTGTCGCCCAGATAGATGCCTTCCTTCTCCACGAAGATGAACTTGCCCTGGTAGGAGCCGGTCAGCTGCTCCCGGCGCAGGCCCATCCGCATGAACCGGATCCGCATGCCTTCCAGCGTGGCCGCGCAGGTCTCCATGTTCGGCACGTTGCGCTCGACCGGGTTGAACTGCAGCGTGCCGTCCTTCTTCTCGATGACATGGTGGCAGACGCCCTGGTCGAAGGGCGCCTTGGTCTGCTTGACGCAGCCCGACAGGCCGATGGCGGCGACGCCGAGGGCCAGGACGGCGGCGATGGAGGAAACGCGCATAAGGTGACTCCTTGCCCTCAGCCGACGCTGGGAATGGCGCAGTTGGCGGCCTGCTCGACCACCAGGTGGAACGAGCGGTTGTCGGACGAGGCTTCGACACGTCCCGGCAGCAGGCGCAGCGTCTCGTCGCCCCAGCGGCCGTAGGTGGCGCCGCCCGGGCGCTCGCACTTGCCGGCGAACAGCTGCTGGATGCATGCGTTCTGGGTGATCTCGCCCGGCAGCTTGTTCCACTGGCCGCCCGAATAGCGCTGGCAGACGCCCAGCGGCGCGCTGCTGGCTACGGCGGGTCCGGTCGGCGCGGGCGTCGGAGCGGTGGCGACCGGCGCGTTGACGGTCGGCGGCGGCAGCGGCGTCAGCACCGTGCCGGCCTGGTCGGCCGCGGCCAGGGCCCCGGTCTCGTCGACGCCGACGTCGAGGGCGCCGGTGGCCACGCCGTTCTTCTTGGCGCATTCGGCCAGGGTAGTCTCGCCCACGAACTGGCCCCCGACGAAGCAGCGCAGCGGGCGGGCAGGATCATTGAGCTTGGTGTCGTCGGACCGCCCCGTCTCGACGATCAGGCCGGCGCGCGAGGCCGGCGGTTCCTCGGCCGGCTTGCGGTCCTTGCCGCCCATCAGCGCGAAGGCCACGCCCAGGCCGGCAATCACAGCCAGGGCCGCTCCGCCGCCCAGCAGCACGCGTCGGTCTTTGAGAAGTTCCATGCCCCCTGGCTACGACGCGTTGGTGACGGTTTCAAGCGTCGCCGCGCCGTAGGGCGCTTACAATTGTCAACCGCCGGTCAGGCGGTCGAGCGCAGCCTGGTAGTTGGCGATCTGGTTGGTCAGGTAGGCGGGCGTCGTGCCGGTGGTGTTGCTCTTGGTCGAGGACGTGTCGACCTTCACCCCGTTGGCGATGTCGGCCATCTCGCGATAGGCGTTGCGGATCGCCGCCGTGGCCGACTTCAGGAGGTCGGCGGTCGTGGCCCGCGACTCGGCGTCGGCCAGGCTCATGTCGAGATTGAGCTTGAGGCCGTAGACCGGCCCCTTGCCGTCGGCCGAGACGGTGCGGCCGCTCTCGGTCTTGGTGTTGCGCACCACGCCCGCGGCAAGGCCCAGCGCATCCAGGACGTCGCTGTCGCCCTTGCCCGGCAGGATCTCGACGGTCGAGGTCTTGAAGGCCGGCGTGATGGACAGCTTGCGCATGTTGCCGTCGCTGCTGATCGACACCTTGGCCGCGCTGCCGGAGGCGCGGCGGATCTTGTCGGCCAGGGTTTCGAGCGTGTCGTTGGCGCTGATGGTGATGGTCGTCAGCGGACCGCGCTCGCGCGTACGGATCTGGAAGGTGTCGCCAGGGCGGGCCGAGGTCGCCGAGACGATCTTGTCCGACTGGGTGAAGTTCATCGCCCCGCGCGGCAGGCCAAAGACATCGAGCGCGCTGGAGCCGGAGGCGTCGACCGCGATCGAGGTCGGGGTGGCGTAGCCGTCCTTGCCGGTCAGCCGCTGCTCCCAGGTCGCTGCGCCGGTATCCATGTCGATCTGCGCGACATAGCCGTCCTTGGTGCCGACGGTGGGCAGGCCCGCCAGGTCCTTGCCGGCCGCGCCGACCAGCCAGACCTGGCCGTTCGAGACGGCCATGCCCGTGACCGTGTCGTCGCCGGTCCCGCCGTAGTAGGCCATGGTGTCGTCGGCGGTGTCGGTCAGGTCGAGCGAGATCCGGGCCACGAAGCCGTCCGAACCGCCCGAAGCGGCCGAGGTGACGTTGCCCACCGACAACTCGCCGTTGGTGGTGTAGCCGCCGATATAGAGCTGGCCGTTGTCGATGCTGATGCCGGCGATGTCGCCGCCCTTCAGCGTGCCCAGGTCACGCACCGCACCGACGTTCATGGTGGCGGCCTTGGTGTAGGTGACCGCCTTGGTCTCGTAGATGCCGGCCGAGTTCAGCGAGGTGCGGTTCTCGGTGACCACGGTGGTGGCGACGTCGAAGCTGCGCAGCTTGGCCTGGCTGCCTTCCTTGCTGGCGACGATCACCTTGCCGCCATCGACGACGATGCCCGACACCGTGTCGTTCTCGGCGCTGCCGAAATGGGTGGTGAACAGCGCCTTGGGCGTGCCGGCGATATCGGTGGCGAAGCCGGTCAGATAGTTGTCGTAGCCGCCCTGCGAGGCCGAGCCCGTGGCGCCGGGCAGGTCGGACTTGGTGCGGCCGGCCACGTAGACCACGCCGTCCTCGCCGAAGGCCACGGCCGTGGCCTCGTCCTCCAGCAAGCCGCCGCGGCGGACCGTCCAGGCCTCGTCGCCGTTGGCGTCGTACAGCGAAACGAAGCTGTCGGTGACCGTGCCGTTGCTGTCGGAATTGATCGGGCCGGTGGTCACGCCGTTCAGCGTGCCGGCCACCGAGCCGGCAATGGCCACCTTGCCGTCGTCGGAGACAGCGATCGAATAGCCGGTGGCGGTGTCGGCCGCGCCGAGACTGCGGGCGTAGAGCAGCTTGCCGGCGGAATCGTATTTCAGCAGAGCGACGTCCTGGTCGCCCTTGATCGTCTGGCTTTCGACGCTCTTTTCGACATCGGCCAGCACATAGATCGAGCCGTCGGGGCCGGTGACGGTCTTGTGGACCTTGGCGACCGTGCCTTCCAGCGTGTCGGAGAACACCTTGGCGCCGGCCGTGCCAGCGCTGGAGCCTGTGCCGTACTTGGTCAGGGTGTTCTCGATGACCGCGTCGTCGGTCTTGGTGTCCTTGTCGGGGTCGGGGTTGCCGGCCTCGGTGGTGATGTAGACGGCAGGCTTGGGCGCCGGCGCGGTGAAGTTCAGCTTCTCGATGGAGTCGCCGCGGATACGCAGGGCGAAGTCGTCGCCGGTGGCCGGCAGCTTCACCGTCTGGCCGTTGACCGTGGCGGTCCGCTCCACGCCCGGCGTGCGCTCGACGGCGAAGGTGGTGTTGTAGCCGGCCGCCTGGAGCTTGCTGTTGAAGAAGCTGACCACGTTGGACATCGTCCGCGGCGTCGAGCCCATCTCGGCCAGGTCCATCGTCAGGTTCTGGGTCTCACCGAACTTGGTGACCGACATCGTGAACTTCTGGTCGCCCTTGAAGGCGGGAACCTCGTCGTCCATCTGGCCGCTGTAGAGCGTGTTGGTGACGTAGCCGTAGACGTTCTTGGGCACGCCGACCTTGGACTTGTCCTGGGTCATGGCCGCGCCGGTGGTCAGGCGCATGCCTTCGGTGTTGGCGTTCTGGACGTAGTTGGTGAGCTCCGTCAGCCCCTTGGTCAGCGCCGTCTGCAGGCGCTTGATCTCGCTGTCGGAGACATTCTTCTCGCTGGCGCGATTGGCGATGGCGGTCAGGGTGTTCAGGGCCTGATAGGCCGAGAACAGCTTCTTGTAGTCGCCCTTGATGCCCGGCGCGGCGGCCTCGGCGGCGCCTTCGTCGACGAACTTGCGGCCGTTCAGCGCGGCCTTCACCAGGTCGCTGGGCTCGGTGGTCACCGTCGTCCACGGCGCGGCCGGAATGCCCTGCTTGGCGGTGGAGGTCGAACTCGTCGTGCCCGAAGACAGCGCGGACGCAGCCGTGCCCACACCAAGCTTGGCCTGGTAATAGCTCAGCAGCGAACTGGTGTCGAAAGTGATCACGACCGCTTCCACAGAAGGCGCAATGCGCCACTCATCGCAATCTTCGGTTACGAACGCTGACGTTTCGTTAAGACGTGTGAATAGTTTCGGTCAGGCCGCGATAAGATGGGCGTCGCTCAACGCCCGACGGGCCTCGTCGCGCAGTTCGGCCCACTCCTCGGCCAGGATGCCCAGCAGAACCACGTCGCGCGACTCGCCGTTCTTGAGCACGTGGCCGCGCAGATAGCCTTCGCGGCGGAAGCCCGCCGCCGACTGCGCCTTCAGCGCCGCGTCATTGTCGGCCATCACCTCGGCGAACACCTTGTGCAGGCCGAGTTCGCCGAACGCGCGGTCGAGGCCGAGAACCTGGGCCGCCCGCCCTACCCCGCGACGACGCGCGTCGGCCGCGCCGACGAACCAGTTCCAGCCCGCGCGGCGGTGATGCGATTGAAGGCCCGTCAGGGTCAGCAGACCGGCCGGCGCGCCGGCGCGCGTGATCATCCAGCCGCGCATATCGGGATCCTTGCGCAGGCCGTCGAACCAGGCGGCGTGCGCCTCGCGGCTGGGAAACGCCGCGTCCGACATCCAGCGGTCGACCTCGGGCTCGGCGCGCCACTGGAACAGCACCGCCTCGTCCTCGTCCTTCAAGTCCCGCAGTTCGATCATGCGAAGCGAATCCTCTTGCGCTGCGGGAGACAGAGTAACCACGCAAGAAACGCCGGCCTAGGAAAAGACCGGCGTTTGATGTGACAATTACGTAGCGGCAGGCCCCGCGTCAGCCGTTGCCGAACAACGACAGGATGATCTGCGGGGCGCCGTTGGCGATCGACAGCGCCTGGGCGCCCAGCTGCTGCTTCACCTGCAGGGCCTGCAGGCGGGCGCTTTCCTTGGCCATGTCCGCGTCGACGAGGTTGCCCACGCCCGTTTCCAGCACGTCCGACAGCTTGGAGACGAAGGTGTTGTGGGCGTCGATCTGCTTGGCCTGCGAGCCGATCGAGCCGACCGCCTGATTGACCGTGGCGATGGTGGCGTCCAGGCGGGCCAGTACGGCGGTGGCCTGGGTCAGGGTGGCGATGCTGTCGCCGGCCAGAAGGCTGTTCTTCGGGCTGCCCAGCGACAGGGTCTGCAGGTTCAGCGAGATGACCGTCTGGGCGTCGGCGTCGGCCAGGAAGGTGATGGCGTTGGTCTGGCTGCCGTCGAGGATGTTGGCGCCGTCGAAGGTGGCGCTGTCGACCACCTGGGTCAGGTTGCTGAGCAGACCCTGGAAGTCGGCGTTGAGGGCGGTGCGGGCCTGGGTCGACAGCGAGCTGTCCTTGGCGGCGACCACCTTCTCGCGCATCAGGTTGAGCAGGTCGGAGACCGACTCGCCGGCCGTCAGAGCGACGTCGGCGATCGAGGTGGCGCGGTCCAGGCTCATCTTGACCGAGGCCAGGGCCGAGCGGTCGGCCTGCTGGTCCTGGGCGATCGACCAGACGGCGGCGTTGTCCTTGGCGCTGGAGATCGCAAGGCCGGTGTTGATGCGGGTCTGCACGCCCTGCATCTCGTCATTGGTCTTGTTCAGGTTCTGCAGGGCGATCAGCGCAGGCTGATTGGTGTTCACGCTCAGCGTCATCACGATCTCCGAACGGCGTTCTCGCCGACTTACGAGGAGCTCGGTGCGCGATTCGACGCCCGAGCGGATCGGCCGTGAACTTGCCGCCCGGGGAGTAAGAATATGGTTAACGCTTATAAACCATGTTGCGCCTGCGACGTCGCGCCGCAAGCGTGCAGGCAAACCGTGACGCGCGAAGGCCCCTAGGTCAGGCCGTCGTAGATCGCGCCGGGGCCGTAGGAGGCCGCCTCCTTGAAGCGCAGCACGTCCTCGCGGGGATACTGCTTCAGGGTCTCGCCCGTCCGCCGATCCACCGTCTTGTAGACGTACACGCCGCTGTCGGTGTCCTGCTCGATCACGAGACGCAGGTCACCAGGCTGCGGGCCGTCGTCGACGACCTTCTGCTCGGCGGGCTTGCGGACCTCGGCCTTGCCGGTTCCGGAAACGACTTCGCCGTCCGAGGCCTTGCCCGGGACGGTCATTGGAACGATCTGGTTTTGCGCGGGCAGCTCTTGAACCGGAGCCGGCAGCGCGGCCTTGTTTTCCATCTCTCCTAATCACCGCCGTTTAGCGGCGGCGCCTTCTTGCTCCCCTCCCCGGCCTGAGGCCGCGAGAAAGGCGGGGGCGACCCGTGAGGATCGCCCCCTGCTCGTCCCTTATCGGAACAGGCTCAGGACCGTGCCGGTCGACTGGTTGGCGATCGAGAGCGCCTGGATGCCCAGCTGCTGCTTGGTTTGCAGGGCTTGGAGCTTGGCGCTTTCCTTGGCCAGGTCGGCGTCGACCAGGTTGCCCACACCGGCGTCGAGGCTGTCTTGCAGCTTGCCGACGAAGTTCAGGTGGGTGTCCAGGCCGGTCGAGCTGGTGCCCAGCGAAGCCAGCTTGTTGGTCGTCGTCTGCAGAGCCGTGTCGATGGTGGTGATCATCGTCTTGGCCGCGGCGGCGGTCGTGAAGGTGGTCGTGGTGCTCAGGCCGATGCCGGTCAGCGACAGGGTCTTGGCGTTCACGGTGATGGCCGTGCCGTCCGAGTTGGCCAGGAAGCTGAGCTTCGTGGTCTTGCCGTCGATGATGCTGGCGCCGTTGAACTTGGCGTTCGAGACAGCCTTGGTGATCTGGTCGCGCAGCGACGTGAAGTCAGCCTGCAGCGCCTTGAACGAAGCCGTGTTCAGCGAGGTGTCGGAAGCGGCCAGGGCCTTTTCCTTCATCTTGCCGAGCAGGTCGGTGACCGTATCGCCAGCCGCCAGCGCGACGTCGATGGTGGACTGACCGCGTTGCAGCGAGTCCTTCACGGCGTTGAGCGAGGAAGCGGTGGCCGACTGGTTCTTGGCGGTGGCCCAGATCGCGCCGTTGTCCTTGGACGAGCCGATCTTCTTGCCGGTGTTGATGCGTTGTTGCGTAACGCTGAGCTCGCTGTTGGTCGAGTTCAGGTTTTGCAGGGCGATCATCGCGCCCGAGTTCGTGTTGATGCTGTTCAGCGCCATAACGAATATGTTCCTATTTCAGGTTGTCCGACGTCATTTTGACTGCCGGGAGCGTTTTGCTCGCTGAACTAGGAAGCAACTACCGGGCCAATCCTGCCCACTCCCCGAAAAATTCTAAGCCATTGAAATTACAACGTTATAGGTTCGTTTAGGATACCGCGAACCGGCAATTTCTGCCGAGCATCACACCCATCCGGCAAATATTGCCGGGCAGGTTTCAGCAGATGCGACCGAATTGCCCACCCGCAAACCGACCATCGATCGGCGAAAATCAGACCCCGGAACAAAAGAAAACGCCGGGCGACCTTTCGATCGCCCGGCGCTTGATCGCCAGGTTCGGCGCTTCTTCGATCAGCCGCGGAAGAGCGACATGATCGATTGGGGCGCCTGGTTGGCGATGGACAGTGCCTGCACGCCCAGTTGCTGCTTGGTTTGCAGCGACTGCAGCTTGGCGCTTTCCTTGGCCATGTCCGCATCGACCAGGTTGCCGACACCGGCGTCGAGGCTGTCCTGCAGCTTGCCCATGAAGGTCAAGTGCATGTCCAGGCCCACCGAGTTGGTGCCGAGCGAGGCCAGCTTGTTGGTCGCAGTCTGCAGAGCCGTATCGATCGTGGCGATCATGGTCTTTGCAGCGGCGGCCGTCGTGAAGGTCGTCGTCGTCGACAGACCGATGCCCGTGAGGGACAGGGTCCGCGAGGTGACGGTGAACGCCGCGCCAGTTTCGTTCGCCAGGAACGCGAGCTTGGTGGTCGAACCGTCCACCACGCTGGCGCCGTTGAACTTGGCGTTGGTCACGGCCTTGGTGATCTGGTCGCGCAGCGACGTGAAGTCGGCCTGCAGCGCTTTGAACGAGGCGGTGTTGAGCGAGGTGTCGGAAGCGGCCAGGGCCTTTTCCTTCATCTTGCCGAGCAGGTCGGTGACCGTGTCGCCGGCCGCCAACGCAACGTCGATGGTCGACTGACCGCGCTGGAGCGAGTCCTTCACGGCATTCAACGAGCTCGAGGTCGCGCTCTGCATCTCCGCCATCGACCAGATCGCGCCGTTATCCTTGGCGTTCGCGATCTTCTTGCCGGTGTTGATGCGTTGCTGGGTGGTGGTCAGCTCCGAGTTGGTGGCGTTCAGGTTTTGCAGCGCGATCATCGCGCCGGCATTGGTGTTGATGGAGTTGGCGATCATAGGAACCTACCGTTTTGGTGGAGAGCCCCGGCATTTTGCCGGTCGGGCGTTTTGCCCGCGGGAACCATCGCAAACGGCGGGCCAGTTCAGACCAAATCGCAATCCACTGAAATAAAACGGAAATTTCGAAGCTTGGGCCGGAAACGAAACCGCCCGGCGAATGCAACATTCGCCGGGCGGCAGGTTTTTCCGAAGAGAGGCGGCAATCGGCGCCGAGCCAGGCCTTAGCGGATCAGGCCGCCTCGGCGCGGCCGGCCAGCCCCTGCATGATCATGCGGTTGATCTCGATCAGCGGCTCGAAGTCTTCTTCCTTGCGCATGACCAGGCTCGAGTGACGCCCCACCCAGATGCTCAGCGAGATGATGCTCGCGCGCAGCTCCTTGGACATGGTGTTCTCGGGCAACGCGCAATCGGTCGCCAGCGCCGACCAGACGCGGCGGTTCCAGTCCAGCGCGTGGATGCGCGTCTGGATGTCGTTCACGTCGGCCTGGGAAGCCTCCATGAGGGCGCGCGTCACCTGTCCGAACAGGCGATACTCGACCTCACGCGGATTCTCAGTCCTGGTCGCCGCCTGCTGGTAGGCCCGAAGAGACATTCCCCAACCTCTTGTCTTCGTAATCGATCAACTTACGGCTCAGCATGAGCGCCTTGTAGTATTCGCGGGCCATGACGTGCTTGGAGATCGCGATGCAATCGGCCAGCACTTCCGGGTTCCGCACCACGCCCATGAACTCGGTCAGGCGCATGGCGAACTCGTCGTAGTATTTCTCCGCCCCGCTCTCTTCCAGGTACATCATCATGACCGGGAAGTAGATGTGACGCGATGGCGTGGTCACCTGGTCGGGCTGCATGATGTCCTTTTCACGCAGCACCGAGGCCTTGTTCTGCAGGACCAGCACCCCACGACGATCGCCGTTCTGGACGACCGCCCCGTTGAGCACGAATTTCTCGCCGGGCTTCAGCGACAGCTTCAAAGGCACTTCTAGCCGTTCCTTTCCATCGCTGCGCCCGTCCGCCTCGATGGCGGTTCGCCGGTATGGCGTTCGACCGGAACCTAGAGGGCAGCGGGTTAACGCCCTATTGCCGGCCGCGCGACCGTAAGTCGCAGCTTAGGACACAATTAAGCATACTCGCCCAGAGGATGAAGCCACCCAATCGCCAAGGTGTACGCATGTCCCGCAATCTCGGCTCCGGAATCTCGGCCGCCGCCCTCGCAACCGCCCAGGAGGCGGCCGGTCAAGGGGTCCTTCCGGGCCTGCGCGCGTCCCAGCTGGGCGATTCCGCCTCCGCCGATTCGATCGCCCGCCTCAATCGCGAGGCCACGGCGATCCAGGATCCGGCCACCATCAAGCTGCTGAACAAGGCGATCATCGCCGTGCAGCGCGGCGAGTACGTCCTGGCCGAGAAGACCGCTCTCAAGGCGCTGAAGAAGAACGAGCGCGCCGGGCCGGCCTGGCACGTCCTGGCCGTGGCGCGCGAGAAGACGGGCGACTTCGCTTCCTCGATGCACTGCTACGAAGCGGCGCTGAAGCTGCTGCCCGACGAATCCGCCGTGGCCGGCGACCTTGGCCGCCTGGCCTTCCGCATGGAAATGCCGGAAATCGCCGCCAAGCTGTTCATGCACTGCCTGAACGCCAACCCCGCCAGCCTGGAAGCGACCAACAATCTGGCCTGCGCCCTGCGCGACCTGAACCAGGAATCGGCGGCGATCGACATCCTCAAGCCCGCCATCCAGGCCAACCCCACCCAGCCGGTGCTCTGGAACACCCTGGGCACGGTGATGTGCAGCCTGGGCGAAGGCCGCACCGCCGTGACCTTCTTCGACGAGGCGCTGCGCCTGGCGCCGCTGTTCGGCAAGGGCCTGCACAACCGCGCCTTCGCCCGCCTCGACCTGGGCGACGTCGAAGGCGCCCTGGCCGACTGCGACGCCGGCATCCAGGTCGCCGATTCCTCGGAAGACCTGGCGGCCATGAGCTTCGCGCGCTCGACCATCCTGCTGGCGCTGGGACGCGTGACCGAAGGCTGGGCCGCCTATAGCGCGCGCCTGTCGACCGAGCTGGCCGGCGTTCCCAACTACCAGTTCCCGGTCAAGCGCTGGACGCCCGACCAGGGCTTCGCCGGCAAGCGCATCCTGGTCGTGGCCGAACAGGGCCTGGGCGACGAAGTGATGTTCGCCAACACCCTGCCCGACGTCGCGGAGGCCGTGGGCCCGGACGGCGGCCTGTCGATCCTGGTCGAGCGCCGCCTCGTGCCACTGTTCGAGCGCAGCTATCCGCAGGCGAACGTCGCCGTTCACCGCACCGTCTCTTACCAGGGCCACATCTACCGCGACGCGCCGTTCATCGAGGACTGGTCGGGCATCGACTGCTGGGTCCCCATGGGCTCGCTGCTGGAGACCCTGCGCCCCTCGGTCGAGGCCTTCCCCGAGCGCGAGCGTTTCCTGACTCCCGATCCCGAACGCGTCGCCCACTGGAAGAAGGTGCTGGAGGACGCCCCGCCCGGACCCAAGGTCGGCCTGCTGTGGAAGAGCCTGAAGCTGAACGCCGAGCGCGCCCGCCTGTTCTCGCCGTTCGAGCTGTGGGAACCGGTGCTGAAGACGCCGGGCATGTCGTTCATCAATCTCCAGTACGGCGACTGCGACGAGGAGATCGCCTACGCCCGCGACCAGCTGGGCGTCGAGATCTGGACCCCGCCGGGCATCGACCTGAAGCAGGATCTGGACGACGTGGCCGCCCTCTCCTGCGCGCTGGACCTGGTCATCGGCTTCTCCAACGCCACCATCAACCTGGCCGGCGCCTGCGGCGCGCCGATCTGGATGCTGACCGGCGCAGCCTCGTGGACGCGCCTGGGTTCGGACCATTCGCCCTGGTATCCGCAGTGCCGCTGCTTCATCGCGCCGGACTACGACGACTGGCGGCCGATCATGGCCGACGTCGCCGGCGCCCTGGCCGATTTCGCGAAGTAGTCGGCCAGGAACATCGGGCGCGGAGGCGGGTTTGATTCCCTGAACGGGCGGCGATCGTCGCCCCATCAGGGAGACCCGCCATGCCGCCGGAAACCGACTACGACCCGCAGGATGTCGCCGAGGTCCTGGACGAGACCAACCTGACCGACGACGGCCAGGACATCGCCAATTTCGACGAGATCGACGACGTCTACGACGTCACCCAGGCGGACGACGACGCCGCCGAGGACGAAGACGACGACATCATCGACGAGTCCGAGCTCGACGACATCGATGACGAACTCGAAGCCGGCCGCGACGACGAGGGCCTCAACGTCGAGCGCGAACCTCTGGATCCCGTGGGCGGCGGCCTGTCGGACGAGGACCTGATCTCCTCCGACGACGAAGAGCCGTCCGACTACGAGTCGACGCGCCTGGCCGAAGACGACATCGAGGCCCTCGGCTACGAGCGTCGCTAGATCACGATCGTCAAAGCCGCGCCCGATCCGTTCTATCCGCCGCTCGCCCGCGCCAATAGTTGCGCCACAAGTCCCGTGGCGTCAGGCTGTCGAGCGGCCCGACAAGGAGATCACGCATGTCCGACCCGAAGCCCGAAAAGCATCCCGAAACCGACGCCGACCAGCCGGAATACCTGGAAGACCAGCTGGAGGAAGGCCTGGAGGACAGCTTCCCGGCCAGCGATCCGCCGTCGGTGGCCCGTCGCCATCGCCAGCCCCCGCAGAACCCGTCTTGATCGCGCGGCGCGGCTCTGTAGGTTAGCCCTGAAGATTTGAACACTTGTTCGAGGCGCGCTCCATCCGGGGCCGCCGTCCAGGGACACTGCATGAGCTCGCGCTTCGAAGGCACCGCCGACTACGTCGCCACCGAGGACCTCAAGGTCGCCGTCAACGCGGCCGTGGCCCTGGAACGCCCCCTGCTGATCAAGGGCGAGCCGGGCACCGGCAAGACGGTGCTGGCCTACGAGGTCGCCAAGGCGATGAACGCCCCGCTGCTGACCTGGCACATCAAGTCCACGACCAAGGCCCAGCAGGGT
The DNA here is from genome assembly GCF_057808875.1 of Caulobacter sp. FG7. Classification (NCBI taxonomy): domain Bacteria; kingdom Pseudomonadati; phylum Pseudomonadota; class Alphaproteobacteria; order Caulobacterales; family Caulobacteraceae; genus Caulobacter; species Caulobacter sp. FG7. The sequence goes on along the minus strand of NZ_JBMDIW010000013.1, from coordinate 38,515 downwards.
CTCTACGAGTACGACGCCGTCACCCGCCTGCGCGACAGCCAGCTGGGCGACGAGCGCGTCAAGGACGTCAAGAACTACATCAAGAAGGGCAAGCTCTGGGAGGCGTTCGAATCGCCCGTCCGTCCCGTGCTGCTGATCGACGAGATCGACAAGGCCGACATCGAGTTCCCGAACGACCTCCTGCAGGAGCTCGATCGCATGGAGTTCTTCGTCTACGAGACCGGCGAGACCATCAAGGCCCAGGTGCGGCCGGTGATGATCATCACTTCCAACAACGAAAAGGAACTGCCGGACGCCTTCCTGCGCCGCTGCTTCTTCCACTACATCCGCTTCCCCGAGGAGCAGACGATGCAGGCCATCGTCGACGTGCACTTCCCGGGCATCAAGCAGAAGCTGGTCGCCGAGGCGCTGCGCATCTTCTACGACATGCGCAAGGTGCCGGGCCTGAAGAAGAAGCCCTCGACCTCGGAGCTGCTGGACTGGCTCAAGCTGCTGCTGGTCGAGGATATCGACGAGACCGTGCTGCGCGAGAAGGATCCGACCAAGCTGATCCCGCCGCTGCACGGCGCCCTGCTCAAGAACGAGCAGGACGTCCACCTGTTCGAGCGTCTGGCCTTCCTGGCCCGTCGCGAAGGCAGCGCCCGCCCAGGCCAATAGTCCCGTTACCGCAATTTCATTGGACGCCGGTCGCCGAGCCGCACACCTTCGCGCCGAACGTGAAGGATATCCCCCGATGCGCCTCATCCTGGTCCTGGCCGCCGGCGCCGCCGCCCTCGCCGCCTGCTCGCCGCCCGCCTCGGTGAAGACCGAGCGGCACGAGCGCGTGATCCACAAGCGCGAGCCGCTGCGCGCCATCGAGCGGCTGGACTGCCCCGACCGTCAGGGCCGGCTGACCCGCGTCAGCATCGCGCCGGACGGCAAGTCGTGCGGCTACGCCGGCGACAACGCCGAGGTGACCCTGCGCCTGGTGGCCCTGCAGGGCGACGACGCCGAGGCGGCGCTGAACCCGATCGAGACCGACCTCAAGGCCCTGATGCCGCACCTGAAGGCCCCAGCCGCCCCAGGCGCGCCGAAAGGCAAGGAAACCGCGCAGATCAGGCTGCCCGGCGTCAGCATCGACGCCCGCGACGAAGGGGCCAACATCCGCATCGGCGGCATGACCATCAACGCCGACGACGGCGAAGCCCAGGTCCGCATCACCAAGAACGTCACCAGCAAGGACGGCGAGCGCACCACCTCGGTCGAGGAGCGCAAGGACGGCGGCCGCGAGAGCCGCACCGTCCGCGTCAGCAGCTCCGACGACAAGGACGGCGAGGTCGATATCCGCGCCGACGACCACGGCGCGGTCGTTCGCCACCGCCAGAAGGCGAACGACGGCGTGCGCGCCACCCTCGTCCTGGCCAGCGACAAGGCCCCCGGCGGCTATCACCTGGCCGGCTACGAGGCCCGCGGCCCCAAGGGCGGCCCCCTGGCCGTGGCCATCGTCAAGGCCAAGGACCGCAACTCCGAAGACGGCGACCTCTTCAAGGACATGAAGGCCCTGGTGCGCCACAACGTGGGTGGTTGAGGCCTTGAGATGCTCCCCCTGAAGGGGGAGCTGTCGGCGAAGCCGGCTGAGGGGGAAGAGATTGATGGTGCAGCAGATGCACCGACCTCGTCAGGGACTTCCCCCTCCGGCCCTCCGGGCCACCTCCCCCTTCAGGGGGAGGATCTCCGTCTCAATCCTCAGATCGGCGTGACTTCCATCACCTTGTACGTCAGCGGCCGGCCGTCCTCGTCGGTGACGGTGACGTACTCGCCGACGGCGAAGCGGTGCTGGCCCAGGCGGTGGACGGGCTCGTCGTCGATCTGGTCGTCCTCGTCATAGTCGAAGAACCAGCGCTCGCCGCGCCGGGCCAGACGGCCGTCGGCGGGGTCCTCGTCGGGAGCGAAGCGGCGCACCGCGCAGTCCTTCCTCGCCTTGGCGTACTGGGCCTCGTCCAGGTGACCGTCGGCCGTCAGCGGCGCGGTCAGGGCGTAGCCGCGATGATCGTCGCCGCCGGCGAATTCGGTGCCCGGGTTGCGGGCCAGACGCATGACGATGCGCGATAGGGACATGGACTGCCTCCTTCTTCTTGATTGAAACGGGCTTCTTGATTGAAACGGTCAGTGCGACAGGAAGAGCGACGGGCCGTCGGCGTTCAGCAGGCTGCGCGTCGTGCCGCCGAAGATGAACTCCTGCAGTCGCGGGTGGCCGAAGGCGCCGGCGACCAGGAAATCGGCGCCTTCCGCCCTCGCCGCCTCGAGCAGCAGCTTGGCCGCGTCGTGCGATCCTTCCAGCACGCGCACCTGGGCCGTAACCCCCCGGGCGGCCAGGAAGTCCACCATCCGGGCCAGTTCGAAGCTGCGCGACGACGCCGCCGGCGCGCCGGCCACCACCACCCGCGAAGCCTTCTGCAGCAGCGGCAGCGCAGTGCGCAGAGCGCGGCTGGCTTCCTTGCCGCCGTCCCAGGCCACCAGCGCCGTCCCGCCCACCTTCAGCCCCTCGCGGGCCACGACCACGGGCCGCTGCTCGTCGGCGATCATCTGCTGGAACGCCTCGGCCAGCGGGCCCTTGCCCCGCGCGGCGGCGCTGTCGAACACGATGACGTCCGACAGGCGGCACTCCATGGCCAGGCCCGCCCAGACGGGCGATTCCAGCGTCACCACCCGCGACTTCGCATAGCCGACGGCCCCAACCATGGTCTCGACGGCGTGGGCGCCCTCGACGGCGGCCTCCTTCAGGCTCTCCAGGGCCGTGACCTGCACGCCGCCCATGAAGCCCTCGCCCATCCACGGCATCAGGTCGGCCACGTCGGCCGGGGCGTGGACGGCGGCCAGTTCGGCGTCGAAGGCCCCCGCCAGCACGGCGGCGGCCCGCAGCACGCCCTCGTCAGGCTTGGCTCCCGCCAGCGGCGCCATGATCCTTGCCCAGCTCATGATCCATCCTCCTTGTCCTGACGCGTGACGGTCGTCGAAACCGGTATTCACCTTCGCCGGCCTCCACTTTCGATCGTCACGCTCCTCGGTACGCATTTCCAACAAACGCATTTCCACAGGCGTCGGGCCGGGCCATCATTGATCTTCATCAAGCGATGCGGCACTCAAACCACCTTCACCATAAGGAACGATCTCGTGGCCAAAGGGCTGCATAAGAGCCCTCCGAGGGCGTGGCAGCGGATGCTGTCGGGACGCCGGCTGGACCTGCTGGACCCCTCGCCCATGGATATCGAGATCGAGGACATCGCCCACGGCCTGGCGCGCGTGGCCCGCTGGAACGGCCAGACCATCGGCGAGCACGGCTTCTCGGTGGCCCAGCACAGCCTGGTGGTCGAGGAGATCGCCGCCCACATCAAGCCCGACCTGGAGCCGCGCTGGCGCCTGGCTGCTCTGCTGCACGACGCCTCCGAATACGTGATCGGCGACATGATCAGCCCGTTCAAGGCGGCGCTGGGCGTGTCGTACAAGGACTTCGAGGCCCGGCTGGAAGACGCCATTCACATCCGCTTCGGCCTGCCGGTGAAGACCCCGGCCCCGATCAAGAAGCTGATCAAGCAGGCCGACCGCGCCTGCGCCTTCTTCGAGGCCACCCAGCTGGCCGGCTTCGAGCACGGCGAATCCCTGTCGATCTTCGGCGCGCCGCCGGCCGGCTACGACCTGAAGATCACGCCCCTGCCCCCGTTCGAGGCCCAAGCCCGCTACGTCCAGCGCTTCCACGTGCTGTCCAAGGCGGCCGGCTACGAGTCGGCCCCGGGCGAAGCCTTCGAGACCGAATGACGGCTCCGTCCGCAGCCTCTTCCGGCATCGTCATCGGACTGTCGGCCGTGGTCGTGGCTGTGCGCGACGGCGAGGTCGTGGTGCTGACCGTGCGTCCGCACGACGCGATCACCGACATCGCCTCGCCCCTGCCGGGCCTGCCGTTCGGCCCCTTCGACCCCGAGGGCCACCGCACCTTCGAGCTGGCCCTGCGCGCCTTCGTCACCGAGCAGACGCGGTTCCAATTGGGCTATGTCGAACAGCTCTACACATTCGGCGACAAGGGCCGCGACGCCCCCCGAGCCGAGGTCGGCGCCGGCGCGGCGCGCGTGGTTTCGATCGGCTATCTGGGCCTGACGCCCAAGGCCACCGACACGCAAGCCCCCGACACCGCCTGGGCGCCCTGGACCCGGTTCTTCCCCTGGGAAGACTGGCGCGCCGGTCGCCCGGCCCTGCTGGACGAAGCCATCGCCCCGGCCCTGCGCCGCTGGGCCGGCGACGACGCCGACCGCCTGTCGCGCGCCCGCCTGGCCTTCGCTCTGGACGGCGCCCCCTGGAACGAGGAGCGGGTGCTCGAGCGCTACGAGCTGCTCTACGAGGCCGGCCTCGCGCCCGAAGCCGCCCGCGACCGCGCTCGCGCCGACGGCCACGACCCGGCCGAACCCGTCGCCCTGTCGGCCGCTCTGGGCGAGCCGATGATCTCCGACCACCGGCGGATCCTGGCCACGGGCCTTTCGCGCCTGCGCGGCAAGATCAAGTACCGCCCCGTGGCCTTCGAACTGATGCCGGCCGAGTTCACGCTGTCGGCCCTCCAGCGCACCGTGGAAGCCATCGCCGGCGTGCCGCTGCACAAGCAGAACTTCCGCCGCGTGGTCGAGCGCGAGGACCTGGTCGAGGGCCTGGGCCGCCTCGACAGCGAAACTGGGGGACGCCCGGCCGAGCTATTCCGCTTCCGGCGGGAGATTTTGGGCGCCCGCCAGGCCGGCGGGCTGTCGCTGCCGCTGCTGCGGGACTGAAAATCCTTGCGTGATCCTCGCCCTTCGACGGGCTCAGGGTGAGGATCAGGGCAAACGCCGGAGCCCGACTTGAAACCTCACCCTGAGCTTGTCGAAGGGCGAGGTTTCCTCCCGTTAGTTGACGCTCGCCGCAACCTGCGGCCGACTGCGGCCATGAAACTCGACAAGCCCGTCGTAACCGGCGCCATCGCCGCCGTGGTCCTACTCGCCGTCGGCGGCGGCCTGATGGCCTACGTGCTGCGCGACACCCAGGCCGAAGAAGCCCAGGACAGCGCCGACGACCAACTGGCGATCGCCGGCGCCAAGATCGCCGTGCAGAACCGCTTTCCCGAGGCGACCTTGGTCAATTTCGGCAAGGTCTTCACCCACCAGGACGGCGAGGTCGTCTCGGTCTGCGGCGATGTCGACGTCCAGCAGCCGCAGGACAGCTTCGACGGCCCCGAACGCTTCGTCTGGTCCGACGGCGCGCTGGTGGTCGAGGAGGCCGACGGCACGGACGCCGTCAACGCCAAGTGGGCGGATGTGTGCGAGTAGAAGATGCTCCCCCTGAAGGGGGAGCTGTCGCGAAGCGACTGAGGGGGAAGTTCCTGCGACCCCGGCAAATGCCGCGGCGGCTGAAAACGTCCCCCCTCCGGCCCTCTGGGCAACCTCCCCCAGAGGGGGAGGATCTTAAGCGCCAAGATGCTCCCCCTCTGGGGGAGCTGTCGCGGGGCGACTGAGGGGGGCGCGAAGCGCCCTACCCCGCCACCAGACCAAAGTCCGCCACCAGACCCATCGCCGCGCGGACGGCGGCCAGGGTCTTGAGGCGGTTGTCGCGGTGCTCGGGGTCGTTGACGAACACGCCGTCGAGATAGGCGTCCACCGGACCGCGCAGTTCGGCCAGCTGGGCCATGGCGCCGGTGAAGTCTTCCTTGGCCAGGGCGTCCTTCAGCGGGCGGTCCAGCAGGCGCAGGGCCTGGTACAGCCCAACCTCGGCGGCGCTGTCGGCGGCCGGCTCCTCGGCCTGGCCTTCCGGCAGCGGGCCCTTCTTCTCCTCGGCCTTGAGGATGTTGGAGGCGCGCTTGTAGCCGGCCAGCAGGTTCTTGCCGTCGTCGGTCTTCAGGAAACCGTCCAGGGCCTCGACCCGCGCGACGATGCGCGCCAGGTCGTCGTCGCCCAGGGCGAACACGGCGTCCACGAGGTCGTGGCGCTTGCCCTGGTCCTTCAGGGTCACCTTCAGGCGGTCGGCGAAGAAGGCCAGCAGGTCGTCCTTGCCGAACTTGGCCAGCGGCAGGCGCAGGCCATTGTCGAGGATGATCCGGATCACGCCCAGCGCCGCGCGACGCAGCGCATAGGGGTCCTTGCTGCCCGTCGGCTTCTCATCGATGGCGAAGAACCCGACCAGAGTGTCGAGCTTGTCGGCCAGGGCCACGGCCACGCTGACCGGCGCGGTCGGAACCGCATCGGACGGGCCTTGCGGCTTGTAGTGGCCTTCGATCGCAGCGGCGACCTCGGCGTCGAGGCCGAAGTGGCGGGCGTAGTAGCCGCCCATGATCCCCTGGAGCTCGGGGAACTCGCCGACCATCTGCGAGGTCAGGTCGGCCTTGGCCAGGCGCGCGGCCTCCTTGGCTTTCTCGACATCGGCGCCGACCAGCGGCGCGATCTCGCCGGCCAGGGCGACGATGCGATCGACGCGCTGCTTCATCGTGCCGAGCTTGGCGTGGAAGGTCACGCCGTCCAGCTTGGCCAGCCACGGCTCGAAGCCGGTCTTGACGTCTTCGTCCCAGAAGAAGCGGGCGTCGGCCAGGCGCGACGACAGCACCTTGGCGTTGCCGGCGGCGATCACCTTGCCGCCGTCCTTGGCCTCGATATTGGCCACGGTGATGAAGTGCGGCGCCAGACCCGCCTCGCCCGGCTTGCGCACGGCGAAATACTTCTGGTGGGTGCGCATCGAGGTGCGGATCACCTCGGGCGGCAGGTCGAGGAACGACGGGTCCATGTCGCCCAGCACCGGCGTCGGCCATTCGGCGAGGCCCGCGACTTCCTCGAGCAGGCCGATGTCCTCGACCAGTTCCAGGTGACGGGCGAAGCACAGGGTCTTGCAGCCCTCGAGGATACGCTCCTTGCGCTCCTCGACGTCGAGCACGACGAAGTGGGCCTCGAGACCCGCGACATACTCGTCGAAGTCCTTGGCGACGAAGGGCTTGGCGTCGCCCATGAAGCGGTGGCCTTCAGTGACGTCGCCGCTGGCGATGCCATCGATCGAGAACGGCACGACCTCACGGTCGAGCACGCACAGGATGCGCTTGAGCGGACGCACCCAGCGCAGCTTGCCCGTGCCCCAGGTCATCGATTTCGGCCAGGCGAAGCCGCGGACGATGGCTTCCACCATCTCGGCGACGATCTCGGCGGTCGGGCGGCCCTTCTTCTCGACGAAGGCCATCCAGACGCCGTTCTGCTCGACCAGTTGGTCCTGGGTCAGGCCGGCCTTGCGCAGGAAGCCGTCCATGGCCTGCTGCGGGGCGCCGACGCGCGGGCCCTTCAGTTCTTCCTTGCGGTCGGCCTGGGCCAGCGGCAGGCCTTCGGCCACCAGGGTCAGGCGGCGCGGGCCGGCGAAGGTCTTGAGGGCCTCGGGCAGGAAGCCGGCGGCGGCCAGGTGTTCACGCGCCATGCGTTCCAGGTCCTTGGCGGCCTGGCCCTGCATGCGGGCGGGGATCTCTTCGGAGAACAGTTCGAGAAGCAGTTGGGGCATAGGCGTTACGCGGCTTCCTGCAGCTCGACCCACTTCTGGGCGCACATCTTACAAAGGTCGCGGATGCGGCCGATGTAGGAGGCGCGCTCGGCGACGGCGATCGCGCCGCGGGCGTTCATCAGGTTGAAGAGGTGGCTGGCCTTGAGGACCATGTCGTAGGCGGGCAGGACGAGCGTCTCGTTCTTGTACGAGCGGGCCAGCATCAGCGGCACCTGCTCTTCCATCTGCTCGAACTGCTGCTTGAGCACCGCCACGTCATAGCCGTGGAAGTTGGCTTCCGACTGCTGGCGCTCATTGGCCAGGAAGACGTCGCCATAGGTCAGCGCGCCCAGCGGCGAGTCGGGATCGTTGAACGGAAGATCGTAGACGTTGTCGACGCCGAACACGTACATGGCCAGGCGTTCCAGGCCGTAGGTCAGCTCGCCCGCAACCGGGTTCACGTCCAGGCCGCCCACCTGCTGGAAGTAGGTGTATTGGCTGACTTCCATGCCGTCGCACCAGACTTCCCAGCCCAGGCCCCAGGCGCCGACGGTGGGGTTTTCCCAGTCGTCCTCGACGAAGCGGATGTCGTGGGTGCGCAGATCGAGGCCGATGGCCTCCAGCGAGCCCAGGTACAGGTCCTGCATGTCGGCCGGGTTCGGCTTCAGGATCACCTGGTACTGGTAATAGTGCTGCAGGCGGTTGGGGTTCTCGCCATAGCGACCGTCGCCCGGGCGGCGCGAGGGCTGGACATAGGCCGCGTTCCACGGCTTGGGGCCGAGCGCGCGCAGCACGGTGGCCGGGTGCAACGTCCCCGCCCCCACTTCCACGTCGTGCGGCTGCAGGATCACGCAGCCCTTTTCGCTCCAGTAGTTGTGGAGCGTCAGGATGAGGCTTTGAAACGATTTGGGGGCGGCGGGCATGACGTCCGAACAGGGGCCTGAAAAAGTCGGCGGACCATAGGGCCCGCCGACTGTCGCTTCAAGCGAAGTGGACGTCGTTTATTACTTCGCCTTCGTACTTAGTTGCCCTTGGCGCTCGAACGCTTGCCGGCGTTCGACATCGGCGCGCCGTAGGCCTTGCGGTTCTCGGGCGTGTCGGCGACCGGCGGGTTGGAGACGACGTTGGCGTCGCCGGCCTTGAGGGTCGCCTGCTGGTCCGGGCTCATCGACGAGGCCGGCAGCGTGGCCGAGGCCGGCGAGGCCGTGCCGGTGTCGGCGGCCGGCGCCGTCGTGGCGGCGGTCGGGTCAGCCGGCGCCGGCGAGGTCGTCGGATTCATCGCCTGGTCGGCCGGGGCGTCGGTCGCCGAGGGCGTGGTCGCCTGGTCCGGGGCCGGAGCCGCGGCGGGCGCGGCCTGGGCGGCGACGTCGGCGCCGGCGTCAGTGGCCGCCATCGCGTCGCTGTTGGTCGTGGCCGAGGCCATGCTGGTGGCGGCGTCATCGGTGGCGGCCGCCGCGGCCTGGATCGGAACGTCCTTGGGGATCAGCACCTTGTCGACCACGTGCAGCACGCCGTTGGTGGCCATGACGTCGGCCTGCACGATGTTGGCGCCGTCGACCATGGGACTGGCGCCGCTGCCGTCCAGCGTCACCGACGAGCCCTCGACCGTCTTCACCTCGCCCTTGGCGCCGGTGATCTTGGTCGAGTCCACCTTGGTGTTGATCACGTGGTAGGTCAGCACCTTCTGCAGCTGGGCGGCGTTGGCCGGCTGCATCAGGCGATCGAGCTCGCCGGCCGGCAGGGCCGCGAAGGCCGCGTCGGTGGGGGCGAACACCGTCAGGTTCGGATTGCTCTTCAGCACGCTGGTCAGGTTGGTGGCGTCCAGGGCCTTGAGGAAGGTCGTGAACTGGCCCGACGCCTGGGCCGTGGCGATCAGGTCGCCGTTCGGGGTGACCTTGGCGGCCGGGGTCGCCGGAGCCGAGGTCGCGGCGGGCGGCGCGGCCGCCGGCGGCTGGGCCGGCGCCGCAGGATCAGCGGTCTGGGCGATGGCGACGCCGGAGAGCAGCGCCATGGCCGCCGCGGCGGAGAGGAAGCGCGTCACATACATGGCCTGGTCCTTTCGCTTGAAACTCAGGCCGGCTTTACGCTCCAGATTGCGACTCCGTTGCAGACGATCACGGGCTCGTGATCCAGACTTCGCCGTTACTTGAAAAAGAACACCAGCGCAGCTCCGGCGAAAATCAGCACGAAGCCCAGCATCGTGGTCCAGCGAATGGCCTCTCCCAGATAGAAATACGAGAACAACGTGAAGACGATCAGCGTGATTGCTTCTTGGCCGGTCTTAAGCTGGGCCGTGGAATATACGCTGTGGCCGATGCGGTTGGCGGGCACCGCCAGCATGTATTCGGGAAGCGCGATCAGCCAACTGCTGAGGATGGCCACGGGCAGCGCCAGCGGCTTGCCCTTCAGGTGGCCGTACCAGGCGTAGGTCATGAACACGTTCGAGCAGATCAGCAGCCCCCAGGGGGCGATCTTGGCCCACAGGGGCGTCATCGGAGAATCCTTCGGAACGGCGGAAGAGCGGTCATTGTAGACGTTGCGCGACGCCCCGCGCCACGGCGGCGCTGGACGACGCATTTGCCGCAGAAGCGCGCAAACTGAGCGACCGATGATACTTTTTCAGGCGCCTCGCCCCTTTCCTTTCCAATTGCCTACCGCGCGACCCCGCTCAAGGAACCGTGGCCGATAGCGTGCGAGCGCCGGGGAAACGACGCGGCCGCATCCGGCGGCGTCGCGGTGATCGAGTGAGCAAATCCGCTCTAGCCATCAACAAAGGGGGGTCCGCTCCAAAGCGGACCGGAGCAAGCCGGATGAAACTGATCATAGCGGTCGTCAAACCCTTCAAGCTGGACGAGGTCCGCGAGGCGCTGGTCGCCGCCGGCGTCGAAGGCCTGACGGTGTCGGAAGTGAAGGGTTACGGCCGCCAGAAAGGCCAGACCGAGATCTATCGCGGCGCGGAGTACCAAGTGAACTTCGTGCCCAAAGTGAAGCTGGAAGCCGTGGTGGACGATGCGTCCGCGGCCAAGGCGGTCGAAGCGGTCAAGGCCGCCGCGGCCACGGGCAAGATCGGCGACGGCAAGATCTTCGTCCTCAATGTCGAAGAAGCCGTGCGCATCCGGACGGGCGAAACCGGCCCGGCCGCTCTGTAACGATCGTCGGGGAAAGGGGATACCAACGATGAAATTGACCTTTAAGCCGCTGGCCGGGCTGATGCTCGCCGCGACGCTCGCGGGGGCGCCGCTCGGCGCGACCGCCTTCGCCCAGGAGGCCGCTCCGGCCGCCGCCGCCGCGCCCGCCGAGGCTGCGCCGGCGCCTGCCGCCGCCGCTCCGGCCGCTGCTCCGGCCGCCGCCGCCGCTCCGACCATCGTCGACAAGCAGGACAAGGGCGACAACGCCTGGATGCTGACCTCGGCGCTGCTGGTCCTGCTGATGATCCTGCCGGGCTTGGCCCTGTTCTACGGCGGCCTGGTCCGCTCCAAGAACATGCTGTCGGTCATGATGCAGGTCTCGACCGTCGCCCTGATCGGCTTCGTCGCCTGGTTCCTGTGGGGCTACAGCTTCGCCTTCACCGACGGCGGCGCCTGGGACAGCTGGGTCGGGGGCCTTGGCCGCCTGTTCCTGAAGGACGTGACGCCGTCGACCACGGTCGCCACCTTCTCGACCGGCGTCGTGATCCCGGAACTGACCTTCATCGCCTTCCAGTCGACCTTCGCCGCCATCACCGCGGCCCTCGTGGTCGGCTCGCTGGTCGAGCGCATGAAGTTCTCGGCCATCGTCGCCTTCGCCGTGCTGTGGCCGCTGCTGTCGTACTATCCGATGGCGCACATGGTCTGGTGGTGGCCGGGCCCGAACGCCATCGCCCTCGATCCGGAAGCCACGGTCAAGGCCGGTAAGATCTGGAGCTTCGGCGCCCTCGACTTCGCCGGCGGCACCGTGGTCCACATCAACGCCGGTATCGCCGCCCTGGTCGGCGCCCTGATCCTCGGCAAGCGCCAAGGCTACGGCAAGGAGCCCATGCCCCCGCACTCGCTGACCCTGACCCTGGTGGGCGCTGGCCTGCTGTGGGTGGGCTGGTTCGGCTTCAACGCCGGTTCGAACCTGGAATCGAACGCCTACGCCTCGCTGGCCATGGTCAACACCTTCGCCGCCACCGCCGCCGCTGGTCTGTCGTGGATCATCGTCGAGTGGATCACGCGCAAGAAGCCGTCGGCCCTGGGCCTGGCTTCGGGCATCGTGGCCGGTCTCGTGGCCATCACCCCGGCCGCCGGCTTCTCGGGCCCGATGGGCGCGATCATCCTCGGCCTCGTGGTCTCGCCGATCTGCATCATCTTCTGCTCGGCCGTGAAGAACGCCCTGAAGTACGACGACAGCCTGGACGCCTTCGGCATCCACGGCGTCGGCGGCATCGTCGGCGCCATCGGCACCGGCCTGGTCGTCAACCCCGCCTGGGGCGGCGCCGGCGTCGTCGACTACATGTCCTGCGCCAAGGACGGCGACATCTCGACCTGCGACACGGCTGTCTACAACCTGGGCACCCAGGTCCTGGCCCAACTGCAGGGCGTCGGCCTGACCATCATCTGGTCGGGCATCGCCTCGGCCATCGTCTTCTTCGTCATCAAGCTGGTGATCGGTCTGCGCGCCTCGCCGGACGCCGAAGAAGAAGGCCTGGACATCTCCGAACACGGGGAACGCGCCTACCACAGCTGAGCCTTCGGGCTCCGCTGAAGGCGGTCCAAAAGAAGGGCGCGGAAGCTTCGGCCTCCGCGCCCTTTTTCTTTGCCCGGTCGTTGAGACCGGCTTGTGATCCTCGTCCTTCGACAAGCTCAGGATGAGGATCAGTTCAACGCCGAGTCCGACCTGAAAACCCCTTCCTGAGCTTGTCGAAGGATGAGGTTTTCACTCCCTGCTACGGAACCCGCCTGGCCGAGATGATCTTCAGCGGCGGATCGATGATCTGGCCGGTCATCACCGGATTGATCGCCTTGCCCGGCGTGGGCAGGGCCAGGATCTTCTGGGCGACCTCCATGCCCTCGACGACTGTGCCGAAGGCCGCGAAGCCCTGGTTGTCGCCCGAGGCGGCGGGATTGGCGTCCAGGCCCGGCGCGTCGCCGATCAGGATGAAGAAGTCCGAGGTCGCCGTGCCCGGCGCGTTGCGGGCGATCGAGACCGTCCCCGACACATGCTTGAGCCCCGTCCTGGTCGTCGGCTCGTGGGCGATCGGCGGCAGCACGCGCTTGGGGTCTCCCTGCACCCCGCCCTGGATAAGGCCGTACTCCGGAGCGCCCGGCGCCCGCGAGGCCCGGAAGAAGGTCGCGCCGTCATAGCGCTTCTGGTCCACGTAACGCAGGAAGTTGGCCGTGGTGATCGGCGCTTCCTTGGTGTGCAGCTCGATGACGATCCGGCCCAGCGGCGTCTCGACGGCCACGCGGGTCGGCGGCTTGGGGGCGGGCTGGGACGGCGCGGCGGGCTGAGGCGCGGGCGCTGCTTCCTGAGCGTGCGCCGAAGTGGCGGCGGCCGCGGCTGCGGCGGCGAGGAACAGGCGGCGGTCCATGCGGAAACTCCCTAAGCTTGAAGGATCTTGGCCCGAAAACCCCACTCTTCGACAAGCTCAGGGTGAGGTTTTCTACTGAATGGTCCTTGTTCCTCATCCTGAGCTTGTCGAAGGACGAGGAGCACGCACGGCCTCAGAACGCACCGCCCAACCGGCACCGCTTCACCCACCAGTCGGGCCGCATGGTCTCGATGCGCTCGGCCAAGCCCTCGGCCTCGATGTCGCTCGCACAGAGCGCGAAACAGGTCGCGCCCGAGCCCGACATCCGCGCCAGCAGCGCCTCGGGCTCGCCGGCCAGCAGGTCCAGCACCTCGCCGATGCGCGGCTCCAGGGCCACGGCGGGAGCCTGCAGGTCGTTGCGCGTCATGGCCGCCAGCCAGGCGCAGACTTCCTCGACGCTTTCGAAGGCCTCGGGCGCGGGCGGCGGGGCCTCGCCGCGCGGATCGACGGCGGCGTCATAGGCGCGATAGACCGCGCCGGTCGGCGACGGGACCAGCGGATTGACCAGCACCGCATGCAGTTCCGGCAGCACGGGCGCCGGCGACAGCCGCTCTCCCCTGCCCTGCGCCAGCACCGGCGCGCCCCACAGGCACGGCACGCCATCGGCGCCCAGCGCGCCGGCCACGGCCTCCAGTTCGGCGTCGGACAGGTCGTAGCCCAGCGCCTCGCGCAGCAGCCGCAGGGCCGCGCCGGCGTCGCTGGAGCCGCCGCCCAGGCCGGCCGCGATCGGCAGCGCCTTGTCGAGGATCAGCCGCACCGGCGGCGCGGGACCGCCGACGGCCGCATGCAGACCCTTGGCGGCGCGGACGACCAGGTTGCTCTCGTCGACGGGGATGTCCCGCCCGAAGCGGCCCGTGGCCTCGAACACCGGCGCATCTGCCGGCTGGATCGAGACGGTGTCGCCGACATCGGCGAAGACCATCAGGCTCGACAGCGGATGATAGCCCTCGGCGTCGGGACCGCCGACGTGCAGGAACAGATTGACCTTGGCCGGGGCGAAGGCTGAACGGCGCATCGAGAATTACCTGGAAAGCTTGAGCGAGCTAGACCTACAGCGCGTTGGCGCCGTTGGCCACGGCCGGCGCCTTGGCTGGCCCCTTGCTGCCCAGACCGTCCTTCAGCTTGGCCTCGGCGGCGGCCTTCTGCTCGTCGGTCGGCTCCAGGCTCAGCACCCGCCGCCATTGGAACTGGGCCTCGGTCTTGCGGCCCAGGCGCCAGTAGACGTCGCCCAGGTGATCGTTGATGTCAGGGTCGCCCGGTTCGATCTCGATGGCCTGCTCCAGAAGCTCGACGGCCGCCTTGTCGTCGCCCAGGCGGTGATAGGCCCAGCCCAGCGAGTCCAGCATGGCCCCCGACTGCGGGTTGGCCTTCACGGCCTTCTGCACCATCGACAGAGCTTCGGGCAGGCGCTCGTTGCGGTCGATCCACGAGTAGCCGAGATAGTTCAGCAGTTCCGGCTCGTTCGGATTGAGCTCCAGGGCCTTTTCCAGGTCGCGTTCGGCGTCGGGCCAGCGGCCGGCGCGCTCCAGCGACACGCCGCGCATGTAGAGCAGGCGCCAGTCGGGCTTATCCTTCTCGGCCTCGACCAGCGGGTCGATCACCGCCACGGCGTCGGCCCAGCGGTCGTTGGCCCGCAGCAGGTCGGCATAGACCAGCTGCGCCGAGCGTCCCGCCTCGGGGGCCTTGGCGGCCGCTTCGGCCACGGCCAGGGCCTTGTCCTTGTCGCCGGCGTTCTGCAGCGTCCAGGCGATCTTGCCCTGGGCGGCGGCATAGCGGGCCGAACCGGTGGGGATCTTGGCGTAGGCGGCCCGGGCGCCGTCGATGTCGCCGCCCTGGTCGAGCAGGTCGCCGACCATCAGCAGGGCGTCCTCGCGCTTGGGATCCAGGTGCAGGGCCAGGCGCAGATAGGCCAGGGCGAACTGGCTCTGACGCTCGCTGGTGAACACCGCCGCGCAGGCGACCAGCGTGTTGGCGGCGCCCTGGCGGCCGGTGACCAGGGCCGGCGGCGCCTTGCGCGCCACGGCGCGAGCCCGGGCGTCCAGCAGGGCGACGTCGTTGGGCGCCTCGGCCAGGATGGAGTCATAGAGGGCGACAGCCTCGTCGCGGCGCTTGCGGCGCTCAAGGAACGCCCCATAGTCGAGGGCGAACATCGGCCGGACGGTCGCGATCTCCATCAGCGCCTTGTAGTCGGCTTCGGCCTCGGCGGGCTTGCCGGCCTGCTCGAAGATCTCGGCGCGGCCGAGCTGGCCGAAATACTGCACCAGGCGATCGTTGCGCAGCTCCGGCAGCACCTGGGCTGCGGCCGCGTCGCCGGCGGCCTGCGCGGCCCAGGGCGTCAGCAGGGCCACGGCCGGACGGTGCGGGAAGCCTATGGCCGGATCGGCCAGCAGGCCTTGCGCCTCCTTGGCCTTGCCGCGCGCCAGGGCGTCGACGGCCACGGTCAGCATGCCCAGGCGGCGCACGCCCTCGGTCCCGCCCTCGGCCCGCGGCGCCAGTTCGGCGGCGCGCGTGACCTCGCCGGCCAGCAGCGAGGCGGTGAAGGCCCGCTCGCCCAGCAGGCCCGGGTCCTCGCCCAGATTGCGAGCGGCCTGGAAATAGGCCGCGGCCTGGTCGCTGCGGCCGTCCTCCAGCGCCGCCTGGCCGGCCAGGAACTGGCCATAGGCCGAGCGGCCGTTCCACGGCGCGGTGTTCCAGCCCTCCTGCGACCCGCGCAGCGCGGGCTCGGTGGTGGCGCAGGCGGCCAGCACGGCGGTGGAAGCCAGGGACAGGAGGACTCGAAGACGCATCATCCCGCCACCCTCTTAGGTTTCAGGGTTTCGGGCAAGTTCAGATCCTCCCCCTGAAGGGGGAGGTGTCGGCGAAGCCGACGGAGGGGGACGTGACTGCCCAGGAAGCAGCCGTCAAAAAGGCCGAAGGGACTTCCCCCTCCGGCCCTCCGGGCCACCTCCCCCTGAAGGGGGGAGGATCACCACATCACATGTTCGGATAGTTCGGGCCGCCGCCGCCTTCCGGCGTGGTCCAGACGATGTTCTGCGACGGATCCTTGATGTCGCAGGTTTTGCAGTGGACGCAGTTCTGGGCGTTGATCTGGAACTTCGGATTGGCGCCCTGCTCGTCGTACAGCACCTCGTAGACGCCGGCCGGGCAATAGAGGCGCGCCGGCTCGCCGTACTTGGGCAGGTTGACGTCGATCGGGATCGACGGGTCCTTCAGCTTCAGGTGCGCCGGCTGGTCTTCCTCGTGGTTGGTGGCCGACAGGAACACGCTCGACAGCTTGTCGAAGCTGATCACGCCGTCGGGCTTGGGATAGACGATCGGCTTGTAGTCCTTGGCCAGGCCCGTCGAGGCGGCGTCGGTCTTCTCGTGCTTCAGCGTGCCGAAGAACGAGAAACCGCCGAAGAGGTGCGTGCACCACATGTCGAACATGCCGGCCGCGCCGCCCAGCGCCGTGCCCAGCTTGCCCAGCAGCGGCTTGGCGTTGCGGACGACCTTGAGCTCCTTGGCGACCCACGACGTCTCGAAGGCGGCCTCGTACTCGACCAGGGCGTCGCCCTCGCGGCCGGCGGCGATGGCCTTGAACGCCTCTTCGGCGGCCAGCATGCCGGTCTTCATGGCGTTGTGGCTGCCCTTGATGCGCGGCACGTTCACGAAGCCGGCCGAGCAGCCGATGAGCACGCCGCCCGGGAACGACAGCTTCGGGATCGACTGGTAGCCGCCCTCGGTGATGGCCCGCGCGCCGTAGGCGATGCGCTTGCCGCCTTCGAGATAGGGGCGGATCGACGGGTGCTGCTTGAAGCGCTGGAACTCGTCGAACGGCGACAGCCAGGGGTTCTTGTAGTTCAGGTGCACCACATAGCCGACGGACACGTAGTTGTCCCCGAAGTGGTACAGGAAGCTGCCGCCGCCCGTCTGGTTGTCCAGCGGCCAGCCGGTGGTGTGCTGCACCAGGCCCGGCTGGTGCTTGTCGGCCGGGATCTGCCACAGCTCCTTGATGCCGATGCCGTACTTCTGCGGCGACTTGCCGGCGCTCAGGTCGAACTTGGCGATCAGCTGCTTGGCCAGCGAGCCGCGCACGCCCTCGGCGATGAACACGTACTTGCCGTGCAGCTCCATGCCCGGCTGGTAGTCGGGCTTTTCGTGACCGTCCTTGGCGATGCCGACGACGCCGACGACGACGCCCTTCAGCGAGCCATCCTCGCGCCAGACCATGTCCGAGGCGGCGAAGCCCGGATAGATCTCGACGCCCAGCTCCTCGGCCTGCGCGGCCAGCCAGCGGGTGACGTTGCCCAGCGAGGCGATGTAGCAGCCGTGGTTGTGCATGAACGGCGGCATGGCGAACATCGGCAGGCCAAGCTCGCCCTGCGGGCCCAGCAGCAGGAACTTGTCCTTGGTGACCGGGGTCTCGAGCGGCGCGCCCTTCTCCTTCCAGTCGGGGATCAGCTCGTTCAGCGCCTTGGGATCGATGACCGCGCCTGACAGGATGTGCGCGCCGACTTCCGAGCCCTTTTCGACCAGGGCCACGCTGACTTCGGTTCCGGCCTTCTGCGCCATCTGCTTGAGACGGATGGCCGCCGACAGACCCGCCGGACCGCCCCCGACGATGACGACGTCGTATTCCATCGACTCGCGTTCGAGGACTTCGCTCATGGCTTCTCCCGCCCCAGGCCCTGCGCGGAGCCTGCCTTCTTCCTGTTTGAGTCGGACTTTATCCGAACGTGACGCCACGGCGGTCAAGGAAAACTGGATAGTTTTTGTTGCACCGCAGCGCGGACATATCGGTGACGCAGCCCATTATACTCGCTAGAGAAACCTCATGAGCCTCGCCGTCGATCCGCGCGCCGTCGAAAGCCTGCTGGCCTTCTGGGCCGATGCGGGCGTCGAGGCCTGCTACGCCGACGAGCCGATCGACCGCCTGGCCGAGGGCGCGGCCCTGCTGCGGGCCCGCAGCCAGCCGCAGCCGGTGGTGGTCGCCGCGCCCCCGCCCCGCCCCGGCGCGTTCGGCGGGGTCGACATCGGCGCAGCCGCCGCCCAGGCCAAGCAGATGGCCGCCGCCTGCAACGACCTCGAAAGCCTGGCCGCCGCCATCGCCGCCTTCGACGGCTGCCCGCTAAAGACGCAAGGCGCCAAGCAGGCAGTGTTCTCGCGCGGTCCCGGCGACGCGCCGGTCATGGTCATCGGCGAAGGTCCCGGCGCCGATGAAGACGCCCGCGGCGAGCCCTTCGTCGGCCGGGCCGGCCAGCTTCTGGACCGCATGCTGAAGGCCGCCGGCCTGCAGGAGAGGGCCTTCATCACCAACACCGTCTTCTGGCGTCCGCCGGGCAACCGCACGCCCACGCCCCTGGAGCAGGCCGTCTGCGCCCCGTTCGTCGAGCGAGCGATCGCGCTCATCAAGCCCAAGTTGATCCTGCTGGTCGGCGGCGCCTCAGCAAAGAGCATGTTGAAGCGCGAGGAAGGCATTCTTTCGCTGCGCGGACGCTGGTTCGAATGGCGTTCGGAGGACGGCGCGATCGAGGTTCCAGCCTTGCCCAGCCTGCATCCGGCGTTCCTGCTGCGCCAGCCGGCGGCCAAGAAGAAGGCCTGGCAGGACCTCCTGATGCTGGCCGAAAGGCTTGATCGTCCCGAAAGGCCCCATTAAACAAACCGCTGACCAGTCGGAACGGGGACGCGCGCCGCCTTTTCAAAGGCTTGCGCGGATACGATTTGCAGCTTTTCGCTCGCCCTCTGGCCGTTGTCTCGGCCCTCGCGCTTTGCCTTAACCTCGCTGCGCCCGCAGCAAGGGCCGCGGGGCTGGAACCGCTGTCGGACAACGACATGCGCTACTATCAGGCCGCCTTCGGCGCCGCCGAGCGCGGCGACTTCGACGCCGCCGAGGCCGCCTTCGCCAACACCCGCAACCGCAGCCTGATCGGCAAGCTGTCGCTGGTGCGGCTGATGCATCCCACCGCCTACACCGCCAGCTACGACGACCTGACCGGCTGGCTGAAGCTCTATGGCGACGAAGCCGGCGCCGACCGCGTCTACGCCCTGGCCATGAAGCGCAAGCCGGCCCGCGTGTCCGCGCCCAAGGCTCCGGAGCTTTTCGTCGACGTCGCCCAGGGCGGCCGCGCCGCGGGTCCGGCCGACAAGGGCCGCGCCGCCCGCGAGGCCTATTATTCCGGCGACGTGAAGGGCGCGCTGAAGCTGGCCAAGGCCTCGGGCGAGCGCTGGATCGCGGGCCTGGCCTCGTTCCGCCTGGAATCCTACGCCGAGGCCCGCAGCTATTTCGAGCAGGTCGCCCACGACCAGGGCCAGGACGACTGGCTGCGCGCCGCCGGCGCCTTCTGGGCCGCCCGCTCGGCGAGCATGGCCGGCGACAATGACGGGGTCCGCGCCCTGCTGACCCAGGCCGCCCAGGCCCCGCAGACCTTCTACGGCATGATCGCCGGCCGCCAGCTGGCGATGGCGGGCCTGGCCGTCGCCAACGACCCCGAAGATCCGATCGCCGCCCTGATCACCCGCGTGTCCTACGCGGGTCCCGATCCGGCCTCGCTGAACAAGCTGCTGGCCGGCGACATCCGCGCCCGCCGCGCCGCCTCGCTGGCCCAGCTGGGCCGCTGGAACGAGGCCGGCGCCGAGCTGCGGGCCGGCCTGTCCCTGGCCGCCGACGAGAAGGCCCGCGCCGACTGGAGCGCCCTCACCCTCGCCCTGAACGCCCGCGCCCCGTTCAACGCCGGCCGCCCGGTCAAGAAGATCGGCGGCGAAGACTATCCCCTGCCCGAGCTGGCGCCCAAGGGCGGCTTCACGCTCAACAAGGCCCTGGTCTACGCCCTGGTTCGCCAGGAAAGCCGCTTCGACCCGATGGCCGTCTCCGGCGCCGGGGCCGTGGGCCTGATGCAGCTGATGCCCGTGGCCGCCGCCCGCGCCGCCGGCGACGACAAGCTCCTGGCCGACAACACCCCGCTGTTCGATCCGGCCTTCAACCTGCGCGTCGGCCAGGACTACTTCACCTGGCTGATGGACCGCGGCCTGCAGAGCCCCGACCTGCTGCGCGCCGTGGCCGCCTACAACGGCGGTCCGGGCACCCTGCTGAAGGTGCAGCAGCAGCTGGGCGCCGACTGCGACAGCCTGCTGCTGATCGAGAGCCTGCCGGCCGTCGAGACCCGCAACTACGTCGAGAAGGTCATGGCCTCGTACTGGACCTACCGCCGCCTGCTCGGCGCCGAGACCAAGACGCTGGACGCCGTGGCCAGCGGCGCCAAGGTAATCGACTTCCGGCTGGATATGTAACGATCAAAGGGAACCTCCCCCTGTGGGGGAGGTGATCGCGAAGCGATCGGTGGTGGGCGGGGCCGCGAAAGTCACCAAAGCCCGGAAAGCTGAAAACTTCCCCCACCGGCCTTCGGCCGCCTCCCCCACGGGGTGAGGCTCCCACACCTACCCAGCCTCCCCCGTCAGCTCCCGCCGCGCCTTCTCCAGCTCTTCCGCATAGCGCCGCGTGGCGTAGGCCTCCGACAGCACGCCCAGCACGTTGCGCTTGTCGTCGATCACCGCCAGTTCGTCGGTCTCGCTGCGGTCGAAGGCCCGCATCACGTCCTTGATCGATTGCTCGGGCTTCAGCGCCGTCTCGGCGTTGATCGCAAGGCCCGCCACCGGCCGCTCGCCGTCGCCGCCGTCGGCATAGGCCTTGGCGGTCGGGATCACCCCGGCATAGAGCCCGGCCCCGTCGACCATGATAACGCGCTTGGTCGAGCCCAGCGGGAACCGGCGTCGGAACTCGGCCAGCGTCGTCTCGGCCGGCACGGTCTGGACGTCCTTGCGCATCATCCGCCCCGCGCTCAGCGGGCGCATCCACGACACGTCGTGGGCGCTGCGGATGGTCTCGCCGCGCAGGTGCAGCCGCCAGGTCGAGAAGGAATAGCCGAAGGTCTCGCGCACCATGGCGCTGGCGATCATCGAGGCCACCAGGGCCGCGGCCGCCACCGTGAAGTCGCCGGTCGCCTCCAGCACCAGGAACGACATGGTGAAGGGCCCGCCCACGACGGCGACGCCCAGCGCCGCCATGCCGACCAGGGCCGCCACGGTGGGGTCCAGGCTCGGCGCCCAAGGGATCAGAAACGAGATCGCCGAGAACACCTGGCCCAGCAGCGCGCCCAGGAACAGCGAGGCGAAGAACAGCCCGCCCCGGAAGCCGAAGCTCAGCGAGATCACCGAGGCCAGGGCCTTCATCGCCAGCAGCATCAGAAGCAGCTTGAGCGGCGCCTCGGCCATCAGGTTCAGGTGCAGCGCGCCGTGGCCGGCCGACAGGGTCTGGGGCGTTATCACCGCCAGCACCGCCAGCCCCATGCCGCCGATCGCCGGCCGCAGCCAGCGCGGGATCGGCGAGCGGGTCACCAGCCGCTCGGCGTTGGCCACCAGCCGCATCAGGCCGATGCCGACGATCGCGCAGGCCAGGCCGACCAGCGCGTAGAGGCCGTAGTCGGTCCAGGACTGCACCGCCTGGGTGTCGGTCTTCAGCAGGTAGGGGATCGCGCCCATCTTGCTGGCCACCAGCACCGCGGCCAGGGCCGCGGCCACCACGGGCGCCAGGTTGGCGACCGTATAGGCCCCGATGACGATCTCGAAGGCGTAGAAGGCGCCGGTCAGCGGCGCGCCGAAGGCCGCGGCGATCGCCGCGCCGGCCCCGGCGCCGACGAGTGTGCGCATGTCGGCCCGGCGCAGGTTCAGCCGCTGGCCCGCGAACGAGGCGGCGGCCGCGCCGGCCTGGGCGTAGGCGGCCTCCAGCCCGACCGAGGCCCCTACCCCGTTCGACAGCATGGTCTGGCCGCAGATGAAGGCGCTGTCCTTCATCGACAGCCGCCCGCCGTGCAGGGCGTTAGCCTCCACGGGGTCGACGGCGGGGCGCGGGCGATACTTCATCCAGGCCCAGGTGATCCCGCCCAGCAGCAGCCCACCGAGCGGAATGGCCAGCAGCCGCCAGGGCGCCACATGGGCCTGAGCGCTCAGCCGCTCGTTGATGTCGATCTCGAACAGCAGCATCTGCAGGCCGTGGGCGACCTGGGCCTGCACGACCGCGAAGGTTCCGGCCGCCACGCCGATCAACGTCGCCACGGCGATCAACCACAACTCGCTGGAGCGGATTCGTCGCCGCAGCCAGCCGACCCATTTCACGGACGCGGCGGCGGAGGCGTGGGCGAGCGACATGGATCCTCGATAACGCGGGGCGGGTGGAAACCGCAATGTTCCTTCTCCCCCAGCGGCGCGAAGTCGACGCTTGCGATCCTCCCCCTGAAGGGGGAGGTGGCCGCGAAGCGGTCGGAGGGGGAAATCCATACGGTGGTGGGAAGTCCCTCCCCCTCCGTCGACTTCGTCGACACCTCCCCCTTCAGGGGGAGGATCTTAAAGCCTCACCCGCCGCGCCTTCAGCCGCCCCGCCAGCGCCTTCTCCGGTGCATGTCCCGCAAACCCGCCCGTCGCCCCATAATCCAGCCGCCGCACTAGCAACCCCAGCGGCGTCTCCGTCAGCCGCGCCAGCAAGCTTCCTGCCGGAAACAGCAGCGCCGCAGCCCCCGCCCCGCCGGCCAGGTGCGCCTCGACCGGCCCGCGCCAGGCTTCCGGCAGCCCCCGCGCCGGATCCAGCGCCAGGATCCAGTCGCCGCGCCCCACGGCCGCCCCGGCAGCCAGCAGCGCGCCCCGATCGCCGGACGCCGTAACGAACCGCGCGCCGCTGTCCTCGATCAGCGCCTCCAGCCCAGGCTCTGAAACACCGGCGATCACCACCTCCTTCACGAGACCGTCGACGGCGGCCGGCACCAGCTGGGCCAGGAGCTGAGCGAGCGCATGCACGGGCGCGACAGCGGGAAGGATCACCGAAATCATGCTTCGCCTTAGGCGACACGCCGCAACCGCCGTCAAGCATCGTTCTTGTTATGTTCTTCACATGCACCTAGGATGCCCGCATGCAGACGCGCCGCTCCTTCACCGACACCGCCTATAAGCAGGGAACCGCCGCCCTGCGCGGCCGCGGCGCGCGCAGCAACGAGACCGGCCGCTATGAGAGCCTCACCTCCCAGCCGTTCGACGACGGCTGGACCGAAGACGACAACGCCGCCCGGGTGCTAACCACCAGCGTGCTGGCCATGAAGTCCAAGACGGTCATCGCTCGCAACAAGAGCCCCGACGTCGGCTTCGACCGCTCGATCAATCCCTATCGCGGCTGCGAGCACGGCTGCATCTACTGCTACGCCCGCCCCGCCCATGCCTATCTGGGCCTGTCGCCCGGCCTCGACTTCGAGAGCAAGCTGTTCTTCAAGCCCGAGGCCGGCAAGCTGCTCGACCGCGAGCTTTCCAAGCCGACCTACAAGGTCGGCAGCGTCCACATCGGCGGCGACACCGATCCCTACCAGCCGCAGGAACGCTCCCTGCGCGTCACGCGCGGCGTGCTGGAAACGCTCAGCCGCTTTCGCCATCCGTTCTCGATCATCACCAAGTCGGCCCTGATCACCCGCGACCTCGACATCCTGGGCGAGATGGGCCGGGCGGGCCTGGCCCGCGCCGCCGTGTCGATCACCACGCTGGACCGCAAGCTGGCCCGCAGCATGGAGCCGCGCGCGGCCACGCCCGAGCGCCGCCTCGACGCCGTCCGCCAGCTTTCGGAAGCCGGCGTGCCGACCATCGTCATGTTCGCCCCGGCCATCCCGTCGCTGAATGACCATGAAATGGAAGCGGTGCTGGAGCGCGCCAAGGAAGCCGGCGCGGTGGCGGCCGGCTATGTGGCCATTCGCCTGCCGATGGAGATCCACGGCCTGTTCGAGCAATGGCTGGCCTCCGACCATCCCGACCGCGCCAAGCGGGTGATGTCGCTGGTGCGCCAGATGCGCGGCGGGGCTGCCTATGACAGCGAGTTCGGCAAGCGCATGACCGGCGAAGGCCCGGTGGCCGAGGTGCTGAACCAGCGCTTCCACGCCGCCCTCAGGCGCTTCGAACTCGACAAGCCCCTGCCCCGTCTCGACACCTCGCAGTTCTGCGTCCCGCCCAAAGCGGGCGATCAGTTGAGTTTGTTCTAGTTCTGAAGCCACTCTGCCTCGTCATCCCGGCCGAAGCGCGCAGCGCGTAGAGCCGGGACCCACGGGACCGGGCTCGGCGCCCAGGCCAACCGCCTTGGCGAATGCCGACACAGTGCGGCGGCCCCTAGGTCCCGGATAAGCGCTGCGCGCTTTCCGGGATGACGAACTTTGGAGAGGCGGAAGGAAGTTCGAAAGCGTCCCCCTTGCACCTGTCACAGGAAGGCCCATCAATGCGGCCCATGACGACAGAACGCCGTTACGCCGGAGGATGCCTATGCGGCGCCGTGCGCTGGAGCGCGACGGGCCAGCCGCTGTACCAGGGCTATTGCTGCTGCGCCGACTGCCGCAAGGCCTCGGGCTCGGGCTTCGTGCCGTTCATGGGCTTTCCAGCCTCGGCCGTCACGATCAGCGGCGAGACGCTGAAGGTGCGCTCGCCGGCCTTCCGTGGCGGGGTGGCCCTGCGCAACGCCTGCCCCATCTGCGGCGGCCTCGTCTTCGGCGGCGAGGTCGGGGTCGACGACAGCCACACGATCTATGCCGGCTCGCTGGACGACGCGGCGCTGTTCGCGCCGACCATGGCCCTGTTCCTGCGCGACAAGCCCGACGGGGTCGTGCTGCCGCAGGGTCTGGCGGCCTTCGAGACCATGCCGGACTAGAAAATCGCACGCTGCGTGTCGGGACGGACGCCCGCCGTTCGTCCTCGCGAAGAACACGGCCCGAGCCGGGGCCGGAGAAAAGGGAGACAGAGCGATGTCGGAAACCAACGGAAGGTTCGGCTGGTACGAACTGATGACCACCGACGTGGACGCCGCGTCCGCCTTCTACGCCAAGGTCGTGGGTTGGACCCCGACGGACTCCGGCATGCCGGGTCCGACCAGATACATGATCCTCAATGTCGGCGAGGCCGGGGTCGGCGGCGTGTTCACGCCGGAAGGCGGCTGCCCCGAAGGCGCCCGTCCCGGCTGGATCGGCTACATCTTCGTCGACGACGTCGACGCCTATGTCGGCAAGGTGATCCAGGCCGGAGGCTCGGTGTTCATGCCCGCCGACGACATCCCCGGCGTCGGGAGGTTCTCGGTCGTCGCCGACCCGTACGGCGCGGTCTTCCCCCTGTTCAAACCGTTTCCCCAGGACGAGATCCCGCCGCAGCCGGCCGACGGCGCGCCCGGCACGTTCGGCTGGCGCGAACTGATGGCCGGCGACCTGGAAGGAGCGTTTTCCTTCTATTCCAAGCTGTTCGGCTGGGTGAAGACGCAAGGCGTCGACATGGGTCCGATGGGCACCTACCAGCTGTTCGCCTACGAGGCCGGCGGCCCGGACGTCGGCGGCATGATGACCCGCCTGCCCGACATGCGGGTCTCGTTCTGGAACTACTACGCCCAGGTCGACAGCGCTTCAGCAGCCCGCGACCGCGCCGTGGCCGCCGGCGCCGCCACCATGATGGACGTCCACCAGGTGCCCGGCGGCAGCTGGATCTACATGGCCACCGATCCGCAAGGGGCGGGGTTCGCGGTTGTCAGTCAGGCGCAGTAGATCCTCCCCCTGAAGGGGGAGGTGGCCCGAAGGGCCGGAGGGGGAAGCTTCTGCCGAGTTCAGGGCGCGCCAACGCCGCGATCCCTTCCCCCTCAGTCGCTTCGCGACAGCTCCCCCTTCAGGGGGAGCATCACTTCTCAAGCAGCAGCGCCTTGGTCAGGAACGCCTTGTCGCGCCCCACCACCCGCAGGCCGGCCGCCGCGAACAGCGCCTCAAGGTCAGTCTCTGCGTAGCTGCCGTAGAACGGCTCGTGGAAATAGGCCGGGAACGCCTCGAGCATCCGCGCCAGATCCGGCTCGTCGCCCGGCTGCACGGAGTCGGCGAAGGCCAGCACGCCGCCGGGCTTCAGCACCCGGGCCAGTTCGGCGGCGACGATCGGGCGCACGCGCGGCGGCAGTTCGTGGAACAGGTAGACGCAGGTCACCGCGTCCAGGCTGTCGTTCGCCAGCGGCAGGCGCTCGGCGTTGGCCTGCACCGTGCCCCGCCCCGACCGCGTCCGCGCCTCGGCCAGATAGGCCGGCGACAGGTCGACGCCCGCCAGGGCCGCGCGCGGAAAGGTCTCCGCGAGGTCTCGCAGGAAGGTCCCCGAGCCGCAGGCCACATCCACCAGCCGCAGGTCGCGCTGGTCGCGTCCCCGCCAGTGCCTGGCCAGCAGGCTGAGCGCCCTCCGGCGCATCGCCCCGGCCGCGCCCGAGAACAGCGCCTCGACCTGGGCGTCATAGCGGCGGGCGCTGTCGGCGGTGAACCAGCCGCCCGACTGGTAATGGAAATTCTGCCGGTAATAGGCCGGATAGCCCTGGCTCTTGGGATCGTCGCGCACCTCGACGCCGTCGCCCCGGCGGCGGCGCTGGTCGACCTCGCGGGCGTCGGCCAGAAAGTCCCAGGCTTTCAGGATCGAGGCGGCCGGATGGGACGGCGCGTCCTCCATCGGCGGATAGAGGCCGGCGGCCACATCGGCGGCGTCCTTCTCGAAGGCCGACAGATAGGCCCGGCGCAGGCGCCCCTGCGACACCGGCGGGGCGTCGGAGGCAAAGCGCGGCGCGGCCTTGCCCTCGGTGGGGCGGGTCATGAACTTGGCGAGGCCTCCGGCCGCCGTCCACCAGGCCGCCTTGGCGACGGCCTTGCCGCGCTGGGCGGCGGCGTCGAGGGCGAACGCCCCGCGCCGATCCGCCCTTAGCTTCTCTTCCCGGCCCTTGGCTTGGCCCATCCTCGCCTCATCGCGAAAAGACCCCGACCAGCTCAATATGCGGCGACCAGAGGAACTGGTCCACCGGCAGCACCTTTTCCAGCTTGAAACCGGCGTCGATCAGGATGCCGGCGTCGCGAGCGAAGGTGGCCGGATTGCACGACACCCCGACCACGCGCGAGACCTTGGAGATGGCGATCTCCCGCGTCTGCTCCAGCGCCCCGGCGCGCGGCGGGTCGAAGACCACGGCGTCCATCTTGTTGAGCTCGCTCGACAGCATCGGCCGACGGGTCAGGTCGCGGGCCTCGGCGACGATCGCCTTCAGGCCCGGGGCCGAGCCGACGGCCGCCTTCAGCGCCGCGATGGCGGGCTCGGCGAAGTCGGCGGCGTAGACCGAGGCCTCCTGCGCCAGGCGGAAGGTGAAGGTGCCCACGCCGCTGAACAGGTCGGCCACGCGCGCCGCCCCCGCAACATGCGCCAGGGCGAAATCGGCCATGGCCTTTTCGGCCTCCGGCACCGCCTGCAGGAACGAGCCGGCCGGCAGCGGCACGATGGCCGGGCCCAGCTTCACCAGCGGCTGGCGGGCCATGTAGAGGGTTTCACCGGCCAGGGTGACGCGGGCGAAGTCGAACTCGCCGGCCACCATCGCCGCCTGCACGCGGGCGTCGGCCGACAACCCGCCGCTCTTGCGCTCGACGCCGGTGACGTCGATGTCCAGGCCCGTGCCGGTCAGGGTGACGTGCAGGGTCGGCGCCGACTTGGGATGTTCCAGGAACGGCTGGGCCAGCCGCGCCAGGCCCGGCAGGGCGGCGACGATCTTCGGATGCGTGACCGGGCATTCCTCGATCTTCACCAGGTTCCACGAGCGGCGCTCCTTGAAGCCCAGGCGCACTCCGCCCTTGCCGCCGCGCGCGTGCAGCGCCACCCGGCGGCGCGAGGCCGGCGGCGAGGCGATGGTCGGCAGGATCTCGGTCTCGATCCGCTCGCGCTTGAGCTCGAACCGCACCTGCTCGCGCTTCCAGTCGAGATAGGGCGCGATATCCCAGTGCTGCAGGGCGCAGCCGCCGCAGTGGCCGAAATGCTTGCAGGCCGGATCGACGCGCTCGGGGCTGGCCTCGAGGATCTCGGCCAACTCGCCGCGCTGGCCCTCCATGCGCGCGGTGATCCGCTCGCCCGGCAGGGTCAGGGGCACGAAGGCCGGGCCGGCGGCGACGCCGTCGCCCTGGCCGCCGACGGCGTCGATTTTCAGTTCACGCATTCCAGAGTCGCCTTCGGGAACCTTGACCGGTTCCGATCCGTTCAAGCCTCGCCGCAGGCGTGGCCCCATTTTCGCCTCGTCCGCGCCAAGTTCGACGCCGAAGAAGCCTGTTCGAGCGCGTCCATACCTCATTCGGCGTCTTCATGCGTGAACGAACTGGTGCGTGAACAAAGATGAACGGTCCGGTCAACGGCCGTTCAGGAACGGCTTGGCATGGTGCGGACAACGGACGGTCCCCCGATCGTCACGCCCGCTTTCAGGGAGAGTTTTTCGATGATGATCCGGACCGCCATCAGCGCCCTCGTCGCCGGCGCGGCCCTCGTCGGCGCCGCGGCTCCGACCGTCGCTTCCGCCCAGGCCTACGGCTCGGGCGCCTATCAGGGCGGGGCCTACGACCGTAACGGCTACTACTACGACCCCTGCCGCCGCAGCACGACCAACCGCACCACCGGCGGCGGCCTGGCCGGCGCCGGCATCGGCGCGGCCATCGGCGGCAGCGTCGCGGGCCGCGGCGCCAAGACCGAAGGCGCGGTGCTGGGCGGCCTGCTCGGCGCGGTCGTCGGCGGCAACATCGGCCGCAGCTCGGCCGCCTGCGCCCCGGGCGCGGTTCCCCCGCCGCCGCCTCCCCCGCCCCGCGCCTACAACGACTATGATCGCGGCTACGACAACGGCGGCTATGACGACGCCTACTACGATCGTCGCGGCGGTAACGGCTACACCTACGAGTCGGAACGCTCCTACCGGGTGACCGAAGGCCGCGCCGACGCCAACGGCTGCACCCTGGCCGAAAGCCCGATCTACCTGCCCGACGGCCGCACCCAGAAGCGCTTCGTCCGCGTCTGCCCCGACGCCTCGGGCCGCTACCAGGTCGTCGACTAGGTTTCCCTAGGCGGATTTCCTCCCCGTAATTCCACGTGACTGAAGGCCGCCGGCTCCCGCTGGCGGCCTTTTCATTTGGCCGGGGTCAAGCCTTTTCGAGGCCCCGGACATATCGAATGGCGGTGTGCGAAACTAGCGGAACAGAAGCCTCGCCCGCAAAGCCGGCGTCATGACCTCGACGCGCCTCGAGGTTGAAGCAGGTGGACAATGGCGACGCGAGCGCCAGGCCCCGAACCGCCCAGGACGACCTCGGCCCTCAACTGCTTGGCCAGGGCCTGGATGATGCTCGAACCGAGGCCGACCCTGACGGATACGCTTGCGGGCGGCATGCCCACGCCGTCGTCGGCGACCGACAGCGTCCAGCCGCCTTCCGAGGCGCTGTATTCCACATAGATATGCCCGCCGTCGCGGCCTGGAAACGCGTGCTTGAGGGCGTTGATGACCAGCTCGGTGACGATCAGCCCCATGCTTACCGAAACCTCCGCCGCCACCCAGTGCTCGTCGCTGACGACGGAGAGCGTGAGCTTTTCCGGGTTGGAGACCATCGAGGCGGCGATCCCGTCGCACAGCGCCCTGAAGTAGGCCTTCAATTCCACCTCACCCGCCCCCGACTCCACCAGTTGGCGCTGGAGGGCGGCGACCGACATCACTCGACTGTGGGCGTCGGCGACATGGGCGCGGATCTCGGCGGACGGCGCCTTGCGGGCCGACTGCATCAGGATGCTGGCGATGATCTGCAGGCTGTTGGCGATCCTGTGCTGCAGCTCGTCGAACAGCACGGCCTTCTCGCGCACCAGGTCGTCCTTGACGCGGTCGGCGAGGCGCGCGTCCGTCACGTCGAAGATGGTCAGAAGCAGAAGCGGGTTTGCAGGGTCGCCGTAGTCGAGCCGTCGCGCCCTGATCACCAATCGCCTGGCGTCCTCGCCAGTTCGGACCAGATCCATCTCACCGGCCTCGACAGCGCCGCCCCCCTCCAGCGCGGTGGCGAGCAAGTCTCGCAACGACGGCGCGCTCCATTCGCCTTCGCCAAGAACGAACGCCGACAGGCCGACCGCCTCCTCCACGTCGATGCGAAAGGCTTCGGCGAAGGACTCGCTCGCCGCGACGATCCTGAAGTCGCCGTCGAGCAGAAGTATGGGCGCGTCCGACGAGACCACCAGGGCCTGGGCCAGGGCGTCGATAGGCGACGGAACGGAGCGAGCCTCATCCAGCATATGGGAATCCGAGACCCGAAGGCTCTCGAAACGAAAGCCGTTCCCGGGCGAGAGATCGGCGCGTGCGCCGGACTCTCAACGCGGCGTCGAAGCTGTAGTTCTAACACAAATCGGGATCGGCTCCGACGCCCAGACCCGAGCGACGAAACGGCGCAGCCGGGATCCCGAACCATAGCGGCGCCGGAACGTTTTATCGGAGCGGCTTTCGCTGGCGCTTTCCCCGGCTCGGGGTTTCGAAAGGGCCCGCCATGTCACCGACCTTCGAAGACGCGCTGGAAGTGGTTCTCAGCCACCTCGACAATCCGCCGGCCGAGGGAACGCCGGAGGACGAGGCCTTTCTGGCCGCCCTCGGCGAGGTTCTCGTCGCCTCCCAAGGCGGCCTGGACAACGACGACGGCGTCGAGCAGGCCATCGCCATCGATGATGATCTACGAGCCCGGCTTGAGGCCATCGCCCATCGCCGTCGTCTCAACCCGTTCGGCGAACACCCCGACGGCATCGGCCCGACGCTCGGCATGGACTTGAGGGTGAAGCCGCCGCGGTGAACCTCGGCGACGCCTACCGCCTCACCCCTTGAGCCAGGCCGCCGCCTCTTCGACGTCGACCACGTCGGCGTACTTCAGCTGCAGGTCGGTCAGGTTGGCGTAGTGGTAGCTCTCATGCTTGTCGGCCACGCACTGCTCGGGAACGATGGTGCGGTAGCCGCGTGAGAGGCTCTCGACCGCGCTGGCGCGCACGCAGCCGCTGGTCGAGCCGCCGGTGAGGATCACCGTGTCGACCTTGTGCCAGACGAGATAGCTCTGCAGCGGGCTCTCGAAGAAGGCGCTGGGCATGCGCTTGTCGAACACGAGGTCGATGGCCTGGTCGATCTCGACGCGGGGGTCGAAGGCGTGGCGCTCGCTGTTCTGCTTGATGTTCTGCAGGCTGTCGGGCGTGTCGGTGCGCGTGCCCCAGACGCCGGCGTCGCCGCCGTCGGGCTTATACATCACCCGTGTCCAGATCACCGGCATGCCCCGCGCCCGCGCCAGGGCCGAAAGGCGGTTCACATGGGCGATCTGGTCGGGATCGGTGACGTAGGCGCTCTTGGGGAACAGGTCGGGCCGCGTATAGGCCTGCTGGAAGTCGATATTGACCACCGCCGCCTTGGAGCCGAAGCCGAAGCGGGCCCGGGCCGGATTGGCCTTCACCGCCTCATAGAGCTGCCGGGCGGTCTTGTCCTCGCGCACCATGGTGGGTTCGAAACGCAGGGTCATGGCGGGGTCCTTTAGGCGGGGGTCCAGAGGCCGAGCAGCGCGGCGAGGATCAGCAGGATCCAAAGGCTGACGACCACGGGACGGCTCTTGGCCAGCACGTCGGCGATGATCGCGTCGCCCTCGGGCGTGGGGCCGGTGGTCATCATGGCCACGACCGGCGGGCCCAGCGGCGCCAGCAGCTTGCGGATGAACAGGCCGCAGCCGATGGCAATCGCCAGGATCAGCATCTTCAGCGCCAGGAACAGCGGGGCGGTCGCAAGGCCCACGAGGCTGGCGCCGCCGAAACCGGCCAGCGCGACCAGCACGCCCCAGCGGATGGCGATGTCGATGCGGCGCACCCCGGCCTTGGGCGGGCTGTGGTGAATGTGGATGGCCCAGGCCATGGTCAGCCAGAACAGGCACAGCGCCCACACGGCCGCCACGCCCTCGGGCGGCACATCCCACCAGCCCTTCAGCTTGGCCAGGGTCAGGCCCGTCGGCAGGGCCAGGATCAGGCAGGTGCGCGGGGCCATGTCGATGTCGGCCAGCACCTTCAGCGCCAGGCCGCGCTCCTTGACCGTACGGGCCGGATCGGCGGCGTAGCGCGAGGTGTAGAAGGCGCCCAGGTCCCCGCCCAGCCAATAGACGAAGACCAGCACGTGCAGCAGCGTGATCAGGGCGAGAAGCATCGCGGAATCCGGCGGTTGTCAGACCGTCTTGATGCCGCCTGGAAAGGCGCCTTGGCGGATCCTCGCCGGTTTTCTCGCCTCGCGGATAGCAAGCCCCGGGGTGCGACGCTGCGGACACAGGCGAATCCGAACAAGCGTGCTAGAGCACGCATCGAGGGGCTTTTTCCGTATCGTAGGTTCGTATGCGTTCTTACCGTCGCCCAGGCTTGGCGCTTGCCGGACTGCTGCTGCTCGCCTTTCCCCAGATCGCCGCCGCCCAGAGCCAGGCGCAGGCGGTTCTCGACGAGATCAACTACGTCCGCGCCAACCCCAGGGCCTATGCCGACGAACTGCGCCGTTCCGACCCCCACTATGGCGAGGATCCCGACGCCCTGCATGAGGCGGTCGCCGAGTTGCAGCGCCAGCGCCCCCTGCCCCCGCTGACCGCCGACGGCCGCATCGACGACGCCGCCCGCGACCACGCCAGCGCCCAGGGCGCGCGCGGCACGGTCGGCCACGGCGCGACCGGCAGCCTGGGCCAGCGCCTGCGCAAGTACGGCGTCCATGCCGGCATGTCGGCCGAGAACATCTCCTACGGCTACGAAGATCCCCGCGACGTCGTCCGCCAGCTGGTGGTCGACAGCCGCGTGCCGGGCCGCGGCCACCGCCGCAACATCCTGTCGGCCGGCTACAGCAGCGCCGGCGTCGCCTGCGGCGGCCACCGCTCGTACGGCGCCATGTGCGTCATCGATTTCGCCGGGGCCATGCCCGAAGGCGTGGCGCGGGCGGCGCGGTAGGGGATTTCTTTCACAACCCACACCAGCAATTTTCACCGAGTATCCCCGCGAAGGCGGGGATCCAAGCCGAGTCCCGTGCGGATCCAAGGCGGCGCCATCTCCTGAAGGCCAGCTTGGATCCCCGCCTTCGCGGGGAAGGTCGGGTTTGGAGTTGGCTCGGTGAATTAGAGGCTCGCGGCTATATAACCCCCGCCGCCTTCAGCGCCTCGATCTCCGCCCCGCTCTTGCCCAGCCCCTTCAGCACCGCCGCCGTATCCGCCCCCAGCACCGGCGGCGGGCGCGCCACGACCACCGGCGTCCGCGAGGCCCGGATCGGCGAGGCGACGGTGCGGATCGGCGCTGCGAGGTCTTTCCGCGCCTGCTCGACCACCAGGCCGCGATGCACCGCCTGCGGCTCCTCGAACACCTGGTCGATCGTGTTGATCGGCCCGCAAGGCACGCCGACGGCCTCCAGCACGGCGATCCAGGTCTTGGTCTCGCGCGTCGCCAGGATCGGCGCCATGGCCTGGGCCAGTTGCGCCCGCGCCGCCACCCGCTGGGCGTTGGTCGTGAAGCGCGGATCCTCCGCCAGCCCCGGCGCGTCGGCCGCCTTGGCGAAGGCCCGGAACTGGCCGTCATTGCCCACCGCCAGCACCATCGCCCCATCGGCCGTGGCGAACACCTGGTAGGGCGCCAGGTTCGGGTGGGCGTTGCCCAGGCGCTCGGGCGCCTTGCCGGTGGCGAAGTAGTTGCTGGCCTGGTTGGCCAGCACGGCGGCCTGCACGTCGAACAGGGCGATGTCCATGTGCTGCCCCTCCCCGGTCGCCCGCGCGTGCAGCAAGCCGCAGAGAATGGCGTTGGCCGCATAGAGGCCGGTGAACAGGTCCACGACCGCCACGCCCACCTTCATCGGTTCGGCGCCGTCGACGCCGTCCGGCTGGCCGGTGATCGACATCAGCCCGCCCATGCCCTGGATCATGTAGTCGTAGCCGGCCCGCGCCGCGTAGGGGCCGGTCTGGCCGAACCCCGTGATCGAGCAATAGACGAGGCGCGGATTGATCGCCGCCAGGCTCGCATAGTCGAGGCCGTACTTCGACAAGCCGCCGACCTTGAAGTTCTCGACCACCACGTCGGCCTGCGCCGCCATCTGGCGGATCAGGTCCGCGCCGCGCGGATCGGCCATGTCGATGGTCACCGAGCGCTTGTTGCGGTTGGCGCAGGTGAAATAGGCCGCGTCCCCGCGCCCGCCGTCCGTCGTCTCGAAGAACGGAGGGCCCCAGGCCCGGGTGTCGTCGCCGACGCCCGGGCGCTCGACCTTCACGACCTCGGCGCCCATGTCGGCCAGGGCCTGGGTCGCCCAGGGACCGGCCAGCACGCGGGAAAGATCGAGCACCTTGACCCCCGAGAGGGCGGCGCCGGGCCTGACGTCTGATCGCAAGGCGACTGCTCCGGATATTCCTGTTGCGGGCGACGTTCAGCGCCCCAGGCTGCCTCGCCTACCGATGTGATCGCGGCGGGGCAAACGGCGATGGCGAAACTATCCGAAAACCAGGCTGGCCAACTCCGGCAAGGCGAGTTCCGCCGCGGCTGGCCGCTGCTGCTCAGCGTCGTGCTGGGCGTGGGCCTGGGCCTGTCGCCCCTGCCCTTCTACAGCATCGGCATGCTGGCCCCGCAGTTGGCCAAGGAATTCGGCTGGAGCTTCGCCTCGATCATGCTGGGCCTGCCGGTCGCCACGGTGGCCGTCATGGTCGTCGGACCGGTCATCGGCTGGCTGGGCGACAGGATCGGCGTGCGGCCGGTGGCGATCACGTCGCTGGTGCTGTTCGCCTTCGCCTTCATGGGCTTTGCGCTGACAAACGGGGCCCTGCCGCTGTTCTACCTGAACTGGGCGATCATGGGCGCGGTCGGCGCCGGCACCCTGCCCACCACCTGGACCCGGGCGATCAACAACGGCTTCGAGAAGAACAAGGGCCTGGCCCTGGGCGTCGCGCTGATGGGCACCGGCGTCTTCGGGTTCCTGATCAAGCCGTTCCTGATGTGGATGATCGAGGCCCACGGCTGGCGCGCCGCCTATCTCGTCACCGGCGCCCTGCCCCTGGTCATCGCCCTGCCCGTGGCGCTGCTGGCCTTCAAGGACCCCGGCGCCGGCCGCGTCCATACCCAGTCCGCGCCCCTGCCGGGCCTGACCCTGCCGCAGGCCCTGCGCGACGCCAGGTTCTGGCTGATCGCCGGCGGCTTCCTGCTGTTCTCCTTCGCCATCGCCGGCCCGCTGCCCAACCTCGAGAACATGCTGAAGCTCAAGGGCTTCACCAAGGCCGAGATCGTCAGCCTGGCCCCAGTGGTCGGCCTGTCGGTGATCGCCGGACGGGTGGCCGGAGGCTGGCTCGTCGACCGCTTCTGGGCCCCGGCCGTGGCGCTGGTGCTGCTGTGCCTGCCGGCCGTGGGCTGCCTGATCCTGCACGGCCAGGACCCCAGCTTCGCCGGCGCGCTCATCGCCATCGCCCTCGTCGGCATGGCGGCGGGCATGGAGTTCGACCTGCTGGCCTTCCTGATCGCCCGCTATTTCGGGGCGCGGTCCTACTCGACGCTCTACGGCTGCCTCTACCTGTCCTATGCGGCGGGGTCTGGCCTGGGACCGGTGGCCTTCGGAGCCGATTTCGACGCCACCGGCGGCTATCAGCTGTCACTGCTGATCGCCACGGGCCTGCTGGTGGCCGGCGGCCTCGTCCTACTGCCGCTGGGCCGCTATCGCTTCGCGTCCGAGCACGCCGTCGAGGGACAGCGCATCGAGGCGGTCGCCGGCGAGCGCGCGGCCGTGCCCGGCGCCTGACTCCCTGGATTCCTGACAGGCGGATTTTCGCGTCGTCGCCCGTCCGCCGTCCGCCGGACGGGCGCAAGCTCGCGCCAACTGGAGTAGGAGTGCGCCCATGACCGGTCGCGTCAACGAGGGGCCGATCCAGGCCTATGACGGCCCGCCCGACTATCGCAAGGTCGGCCGCCACGGGGTGTTCCCCGACATGTCGCACGACGAGGTCGAGCGCCTGAACGTCCTGGCCCAGCTCAATCGCCACCTCTCCACCCGCCTCATCCCCGGCGTGAAACAGGCCTGGGAGACCCGCGCCCTGCCGGCCTTCCAGAAAGCCAACGGCCGCGCGCCCGAAGATCGCCACGAGGTCCGCAAGGCGCTGCTGAAGGATCCCGCCTTCCAGACCTGGTCGGCCCTGCGTCGCCTGACCATGGAGCAGCGCCAGCAGGCCGGCCGCTGGACCACCCTGCGCCAGGCCGAGGAACTGGCCGCCAAGGCCGCCGCCCTGAACGCCGGCCACGACCGGCTGGAGCTGGATCCGTCCCTGCCGATCCCGCGCTACGTGTCGGCCGTCGACCACCACTGCATGCCCGGCAGCTATCACGTCGAGCGCTTCGAGGGCGACGTCTCCGGCGGCGCCAACTACGACCACGGCGGCTTCGCCACCACCGGCGGCCTGCTGGGACGCTTCTCCGACGGCGGCGGCCAGGCCGTGGTGCGCTGGGTGCAGCGCAAGCTGCCCGACTTCAAGCCGCGCCGCATCCTCGACATCGGCGCCACCGTCGGCCACAGCGCCCTGCCGATCGCCCAGGCCTTCCCGGATGCGGAGGTCACAGCCATCGACGTCGGCGGGCCGATGCTCCGCTACGCCGCCGCCCGCGCCGCCTACCTCGGGGTTGAGAACATCCGCTTCGTCCAGGCCGACGGCGCCGACCTGTCGCGCTTCGAAAACGAGAGCTTCGACTGGGTGCAGACGACCATGTTTCTGCACGAACTCTCTTTGGCCTCGATGAAGGCCATCTTCGCCGAGAGCCGCCGCGTACTGGCGCCCGGCGGCGTCGTGCTGCATGTCGAGCAGCCGCAATACGCGCCGACCATGCCGCTGTTCGAGCAGGCCATGCGCGACTGGGACGCCTTCTACAACAACGAGCCCTTCTGGAGCACGCTGCACGAGATCGATCTCGACGCCCGCATGGTCGAGGCCGGCTTTGCGCAGAGCGAGCTGATCCACGACGGCGTCACCGCCGTGGTCGACCGCGAGGTCTTCCCCGACGCCGCCGACGACGACAGCGAAGACTATGGACGCAAGGCCGCCTGGCGCGTGATCGGAGCCCGGAAAACGAAATGAGCATCGCAGACGCCCTGGCCGACGCCGGCGCCAAGCCCGCCGGCAAGCGCCCCTATTTCTTCGCCGACCGCGAGGTCGAGCGCGTGCTGGCCATCACCATGGCCGTGGTGCAGGAACTGGCCGTCACCCGCGCCCGGCTCGACACGCTGGAGCGGGTGATCGAGGCCCGCGGCGGCCTCGACCGCGCCGAGATCGAACACTTCGAGCCCAGCGCGGAAGCCGCCGCCGAGCGCGGCCTGTGGCTGCAGGAATATCTCTCCCGCGTGCTGCGCATCGTCCAGCAGGAGGCGGAAGCCGCCACCGCCACCGGCGACGTCGCCTCCGAGGACGTCGCGGTCGAACTGCGCGACTGAAGACCGCACGATTTCAAGGACATACCGATGAACCTTCTGAGGGCCGCCACCCTGGTGACGCCGAACGTCGCTGCGACCGCGCAGCGCTACGCCCAGTGGCTGGACTACGCCGTCGTTGAGCAAGGCCAGGTCCCCGCCGACCTGGCCGCCAGCTGGGGCGCTCCGGCCAGCGCCGGCCGGCCCTATGCGGTCCTGCAGCCGGCCAGCGGCGCCGACGTCTTCCTGCGCTTCGTCGAGGGCGACCCGGTCCCCGAGTACCGACCCTTGCGCACCTACGGCTGGGCGGCGATCGAGATCTGCTGCCAGGACGTCATGGCCGTGAACGCCCGCATGCAGGATGCGCCGTTCGAGATCATCGGCCCGCCCAAGCGGATCGACGGCCTGCCCACCATCCACCCGATGCAGGTGAAGGGCCCGGACGGCGAGATCGTCTACCTCACCGAGATCGTCTCGCCCGGCAACGGCCTGCCCCATCCGGGCAGCCTGATCGACAAGCTGTTCATCCTGGTGCTGGCCAGCGACGACATGGCGGCCAGCGGCGCCTGGTTCAGCCAGACCCTGGGCCTGGACGTCGGCGCGCCGATGACCATCGTCTACAGCATGATCAACGACGCCTTCGAGCTGCCGAAAGACAGCCACCACGCCCTGGCGACGGCCACGTATCAGAAGGACGTCTTCCTGGAGTTCGACCAGTATCCGGCTGAAGCCACCGTGCGCCCCGGCCACCCCGGCGCCCTGCCGCCGGGCGTCGCCATCTGCACCCTCAAGCACCCGGATTTCGACAGCGTTCAGGGCGACTGGATCGTCACCCCCACGGTGCGCGACGGCGCCGTCTACGCCGGCAAGCGCGCCGGCGTGCTGCGCGCGCCGGGTGGAGCCCTGGTCGAGGTCGTGGAAGCGTAACTCCAGACCCTCTCTCTTCGAGAGAGGGAGGGGCCCGCCGCGCAGCGGCGGGAGGGTGAGAGGTTTCACCGCCAGCAGGCAAATCCCTCACCTCTCCGCCGACAGCGACAGCCGGAACAACTGAGTTCGAAAATGAAAAGGCGCGGCCGAACCGACCGCGCCTTTTCCTATGAGAGTGTAACCTCTCACCCTCCCATGGCTTCGCCATGGGCCCTCCCTTGTATCTAGATCGCGGCGCCGGAGCGTGATGGCTTGGTGCTGTGAAG